>JANYAD010000122.1 GCA_025355165.1 Gammaproteobacteria bacterium
AGCAGCACCTGATTGAATTCGACGCTGGCACCCTGGTCTGCGTCGAGCTTCTCGATACGCACCACGGCACCTTCTTGAACGCGGTACTGTTTACCGCCCGTGGCAATCACGGCATACATTTTGGAACTCCGAGAGCAGCTGAATGGGGCCGCAAAAGAGCCGCGAATTGTACGGGTTGACCGGCCAGAGGTCAAACACACCGAATTATGGTACAGGCCTGAGAGCTCCTGTCCCTGGCTTTACGCTCCCAGTGGGTCGCCCTAGCCAGCGAATTCTTAGGTACCATGGCGCATTCGCTTGAGCGCTTCATGACACTAGAACAGATTCGTGGATTGGTAACTGCTGATTTTGAGGCCGTTGACAGGGTCGTCAAGCAGCGTTTGCATAGTCAGGTAGCGCTGGTCGACCAGGTCGCCACTTACATTATATACGCCGGCGGCAAGCGCCTACGCCCTCTTTTGGTGCTTCTCGCAGCGCGTGCCTGCGGCCACGCCGGCGAGCGGCATATCGACGCCGCCGCCATCATCGAGTTCATCCATACCGCCACTCTGCTGCACGACGACGTTGTCGACGGTTCCTCACTGCGGCGTGGGCGTGAAACCGCCAACGAAGTATTCGGCAATGCCACCAGCGTTTTGGTCGGTGATTTCCTGTATTCGCGCGCCTTTCAAATGATGGTCACGCTCGACCGCATGCGAATCATGCAGATTCTCGCAGACGCTACCAATGCTATCGCCGAGGGGGAGGTTCTCCAGCTGATGAACGCTCGCGATCCGCTCACCACGGAAGCGCGCTACATCGACGTCATTCGCCGCAAGACGGCCTGCTTGTTCGAGGCCGGAGCGCAAATTGCCGCGGTCCTGAGCGACGCACCGCCGGCCATCGAGGCCTCGCTGGCCCGCTACGGCCGGCACATCGGGACGGCATTTCAGCTGGTCGACGACGCGCTCGACTATCAAGCCGACGAAGCCAGCCTGGGAAAACACCTGGGGGACGACCTGGCAGAGGGCAAACCCACACTTCCTCTGATTTATGCAATGCAGCAAGGCAACGACGATCAGCGCGCCATGATCCGCCATGCCATCGAGAACGGCGGCCTGGGTCAATTAGCCGAAATCACTCGCGCCGTTGCAAGCCTCGGAGGGCTTGCGTACACTGCGCGCCTCGCTCAATGCGAGGCAGATCACGCGCTTGCTGCGCTGGCTCCCCTTCCCGAAACCGCTTTCAAAGAAGGTTTGAGCGAACTGGCAAAGTTCGCCGTGGCACGCAAGAACTGATTCGATCGATTCGGGGTGTAGCTCAGCCTGGTAGAGCACTACGTTCGGGACGTAGGAGTCGCAGGTTCAAATCCTGTCACCCCGACCATTGAATTCGTGGTCCGTTCCGGGCACATCGGTAACGTTTTATACTGAGCACATAGGTAACTTGACCTCAATGTTCCTCGAGCTGGGCGTTCAGCGTGGGCGGCAGGGCTAGGCCCACCGGCCGCCGATCCATCTCGTGGAGGCGGTCATCGACAAACGTTTAAGCGACGACAGAGCTCGGCACTGAAATTTCCTGATCGAGTGCGGCAACTCGTCGGCCAGTACGCGGCCAAGGTATAAATCACGCCGAAGGCACGCCGGCATGGCCTTCTTGAACGTGGCGATCAATGGCCGTCAGGTTTTCACGGAGGTCTTCTGCTCCCCCGCTGTGGTCGACCTTCTTGAGCCGCGGAGCTGACCGAGTAACCATGTTCCGCTCCAAACGTCGCCTATGGAGGGAGCCTATCGTGTTTCTGCTGAGAATGGATAAAGGCAATGCTGCAGAATATCTAGTCTAATTAAGATCGATCTGCCCATCCGCTTCGTTACGCCGCTCCGGCCAGGGACCAAACACGGGGCGCCACGTCGTTCCCGATGGAAAGATTGCTGTCCCAGACCATGGAATCCCAAGTTTCCGCGCCCGATAAACCGCTCCCAATTCGAGCTGCTACAGCAGCAGTAGTGTGCGTTGGAACGTCAGAGTCTTATGCTTACCGTCAATGCGTCAAGGGAGAAGCATCGTGACGACAGTGACAGGGCAACATGAGGCGTGCGTCGGCGTCGTCGAGCACGGTAACTCGGCAGTGCTTGTCACTCTTGCGCCCGGCGGTGAGCTCCTAGATCGCCGACGCATCGATCTCACCCGCGGTCTGCCGACGCACCCGTATCACCACGAAGGATCGTGGGCGGTTGGGCGCTACCTAAGCAGCCCGTGGGCGCGGGCGATTTCGCTTCCCGACGCCGTCGCGCTCGTCGAACGCGTGCGCGAGAGCCTAGAATCGCTCGCCGCGGCGGTATCCGTGCCGATATCGAGCATCGCAATTCGCTTGTGCCCCAAGCTTCCACTGTCGACCGAAGAGCGGATCGTTGACAATCGCTCGGCAAACGTCGCCGACTCAGCCATGTATCGCGAGGCACTGGCACTGCAGCCGAGGCGCGCGGCTGGTGCGTGCATTGGTACAACCGTGAGTCCGTGTTCCACGAGGCCGCCGCGGCGGTCGGAAGCAAAGATGTCGATGCTCTCCTCCACGCGATGGGCCGATCGATCGGGCCGCCTTGGCAGGCTAAACACAAACTTGCGGCAGCTGCGGCTCTTGCCTGCAGCGAGGGAAGAAAAATCTAGACTCAAGAATCGGCGAGTTTATCTGAACGCCTCGCCCGTCCCCGCCGAGTACACCGCGAGCCAAAGACTCACCCAAAAAAAGTGCCACGCACTATTGCAGCGTGATGTCCACAGTCATGTTACGCACTCCCAACGGCGAGTCATCATCGCCCACCGCATGCGCTGAGGTAACCATGTGGCGATTCAGATCATAAAGGACATTTCCGGTGACTGGCGCTACCCCTTTTTGAGTCACACGCGTGGTAGTAAATCCGATCGCGGCAACTTCGTGCCCGTGGTATGACTGCATGCCCTGATAAGTGAAATCCACAATTTCATCCTTGTCCGCGATCGATACGCGCCACGTCTCGCCATCTTTGAATGAATTTTTTTTGCCCGCCCCCAGCGCGAGGTCATTGTAAAGCGCCAATTGCCGCGTGAAAGAGAATGCTGAAAAGTTACTCGACTCCTCGTGTGTCCGCGGGTGGTAGCCTCGGGAGACCGTCATACTGGTTTGATCGATGCCGGAGGCCTTAATCATGGCGAGATCGTATTTTGGCACAATCTCCCCGTCCGCCAGGACACTGCCTTCGAAAGGTTCATTGAGCGACCAGCCGCGAACGAGACTCATCATGTGGGGTTGAATGATGACGTGGACAGCGCCGTCCTCTTCGAGCCGGTCAGCAGAAACAGTGAAGGACATCGACATCGCCATTGGATGAGGTACAACTTTGCCCGTTGCCAAAAGCACAGCTGGAGTCGAGGGGTCTATCGGCTCTATCCAAGCTGCGGAGTACTGAAATTTCAATGTCTCGCCAGGCTTCAGGGCTAGTGCGGGAGCCGATATCGTTATGACCCCGAGAATTATGCCCGCTGTTATTCGATGTCGCCGCATACTAGTGCTTCTCCGAGTAGCCCGGTGGCGGTTGGAACAATGCCTCGTCTTGCTCGGCGAGCAGTCGGATGTTGCCGCGCTCCAAGGCAATGCCAAACGCGGCGGGCGTATCGTCATCGACCATCACTATCCGAAACAGCACGAGTCGCCCCGGTTCACGGTGCGAAACGGTATTGCCGATCAGACACGCCGTGACCAGCGGCTGCGCGGCGGAAGCGTCTTGAGCCGGGTCGTATCGAGGATCCGAAAGGTCTGAGACGAATTCCGTCTCTGTGACATGGTGGGGTCCGGCCGCACACATAAAAGAATCCCGCGTGATGGTAATCGCGCCGCTGGTTCGATACCCTCGCACCGCGATTCCTTCGACCTGCTCCTCGGGCAACGTTTCGACGGTCGCTACACCAACGAGCGTCGCTGCGCCTCTCACGCCGGCGGAGGTTGCCGTGATTATATCGCCAACCGGCGGTGTGCGTGCGACGATAAAGCTCTGGCTGGCATCATCCACTGTAAAGCGGACCCCTTGATCGGGTTTGTCGAGCTTCGCGGTTCCCGGTATCAGTTCAGCCCTGCTCCAACCGTGGAAATAGGCGAACTTCGCCAACACCCCGGTGCGCTGCCGAGCACTCTTGCCGCTGGCGTAATCTTCTTTTTGCTTATTTAAGTCAGCCATATTCGCCCTAACTGCCACACTGCCCGCGGCCTTCGCCGCATGCTGGAAGACCAAGCCCGGAATCGCGCCCGACATCCCAAATAAGGACATTGCACCTCCCACGCTAGCCAACGCCGTGACCGCGGAGAAATCCAATTGGTGCTGCTTGGGAATGACCAGAGGGGGCAAGGCCGCTATGACGGCTGCATCTTCTCGAAAAGATCCGAGCGAAGGAGCAGGCGTTCCCGCCGGCACGAATCGTGCGATCTCGTCGAATGCGATCGCTGCCGTCGGGCTCCCCTTTGCGAGCGCATGGGAATCCTCCGCAGCGTGCGCCTCGAAGGCGAATGCCAGCATCAATGATAGCTTGACTCGCGAGCCGCCCGCACCTCGCGAGTCGCATTGCGACCGCTTCATAACAGTGCCCCCGGGCCATTATGTCATTCCGTGCCAACCTCTGAAAAGCGCTCATCCGCCCCGACTGTGCGCATTTCAAAGGGTCCTAAAACACCCGTTTACGCCGTGCTTTATCGATAGCGCCGCGTCAGCCGTTAAAGGTGATAAAAATTTCTGTGCGGTTCATTCGCAGCTTTCTTGTTGGTGCTAACGGAGTGTTCCGGTATTCTAACGCAACGGCGACCGCAGAATAGCCGAAACATAACCACCTCAGATGGGCGGAAGATGCACGAATTAGTTCACCGATTAAGGCCGCTCGGCCGAATAGCACACCGCGCGCCGTTAAAGCGAACGTGCGCGGGCCCGGGCTCGATCGATTGAGTGCACCGCTGTTGAAACCGGCACTGACGACGCTTGATGAGGACGCCTGGGATGACCTCTTAAGCTTCATCGAGGAGCGCCGGGTGAGATACCTAATTCTCATAGGCGCCTGAGGTTGTCGGCGCGCCGTCGCACGTTGGCCCTCTATCCGACACGGATCTTCCGAAAAGGTTAGGCCTCGCGCACAACATCGATAAGCCCGCGATAGTGATGGAGGCCAGGAGTCGCCAGTCCAGCCACTTTGCCCGCATCGTCCCAACGTCGAACGCGTACCGCATCACGGTAGAAATGCTCGCTCCGAAAGCACGCGGCCTCGGTGGGCGACATCGGGCCGCCCTGCAGCTTGAGCGTTACGACCGATGCCGCACTCAACTTTGCAAAATAATCAATCTCGTCGGCACACAGAAAACGCTTGGCAGGAACGTGCAGACGCACGGGTTCCCAAACCGATGCCGGAAAACGCTGCGCCAGCCAGCGGGCGCCTACTTCCTCGTGTCGAGCATCCCGTTTCCAATCATCGAGTTGATCTGGCACGTCCTCGACGAGATGTCCCACGTCGTGCAGCAAGGCCGCGACAATGAGCGGCGGCGGTGCGGCATCCGCTTGCGCGAAGTGCGCCGCTTGCAGCGCATGCTCCGTCATCGAAACTAACTCGCCAAAGTAAGCGGCGGCGCCGCGTTTTTGAAACACCGCGAATACTTCGTCGGCTAAGCTCACGCCAATGCGTCCGCGGCCAGTTGGCGGCGTAGCAGCAGTGACCCGCCACTGACACTATCGAACGTCAAATAGCAGTCGCGCACGAGTGCCTCGGATGCACCCAGCTCAATGCACCCCTTCAGGATGTGGCCGCGACTTGAACACCGTGAGCGCGAGGAGCAGTGCCGCAGCTGCCAGCAGATACCCGAGCCCTGCGATGAAAGCGATCGCCGGCGCCAGACCCGCCGCTGCTCCGAAAACATGCGCACTGGCGAGGGCCACGGATGTTGGACCCAGACCGGCCCCGACCGCCACGTTCAGAAAGAAACTGACTGCCATTGCTAAGCCGCGTTGCGAATTCGGTATCGCATCCAGGATCGAGGAGAAGCCACAGGCGGTGACGATTCCCGACAAGGCAAAGTACAGGGGAACTGCCGCCATCACGACTGCGAGCTCGGATGAGTAGATGGCCCATGACACCGGCAGTATCGCGAGACTCGACACCAGGCACACCCTGAGCTTGCCCATCCAGCGACCGCCGCCGCCAACCAAGTCCGATAGCCACCCGCCAAGTAACACGCCACCGCCAAACGCAAGGGTGAGCAACAGACCGAGTTGCAAGCCGACCTGCGCCGGGTCGCGACCGAAATTCCTTATCAGTAACGTGGGTGCCCACGCACCCACGGCATTATCGACAAGCGACGCCATCGCGACCACGAAATAGATCGGAGCAACCACATAAAGTGTCGTCCGGCGCGCGGGATCAGCGGCACGGGACACCACGCCTGCAGTGGAGCGGCGCACGGGCTCGCGGATCAGAAAGATCATCAATGACCACGCTAGGCCTGGTGCCCCAATCAACAACAGCACCAACCTCCATGGCGCGACCCCAGCCAAGGGCGTGCCGACCATGGCCCCGGCTTCGACCAGATGAAGCACGCCACCGCCGATCAAAATTGATGCGCCGATGCCGATTGCGATCCCGCTGAGAAAGCAGCCGACCGCCATGCCTCGGCGCGACGGGGGAAAGTAGTCGCTAATTAGCGAGATCGCCGCGGGCGACAGGACGGACTCTCCTAGTCCGACGACGATCCGGGCCGCGAACAATTGCCCAAAGCTGTGAGAGTAGCCGCAAGCCACGGTGCCAAGGCTCCAGACCACGACACCAAAAAAAATCAAGTTACGGCGCGAACTACGATCGGCCAGCATGCCAAAGGGGATTCCGGCAATTCCGTAAATAACCGCGAAGGCCGTGCCCAATAGCAGGCTGATCTGCGTATCACTGATGCCAAGATCGCGTCGCACCGGGTCGACGAGCAGACTCAATACTTGCCGATCCGTATACGAAACGATGGCTGTGGCAATCAGGATAGCCACGACACACCAAGCGTAAGAGCGTCGCGGATAGCCGGAGTTATCTTCGAGCGGCGCGGGCGTGCGCACGGGCTCAGTCAACACAAAGTCCTCATGCGCCACGCCCCTTGCGCATCAGAATTTGAACGACAGATCCGCTCCCATCGTGCGGGGCTGGTTCGTTGCAATTCGGTTCAGAATCGAGATATTCGCCGACAGGGCACCGGTGTCGCTCAGCAATGCCTTCTTGTTGGTGACATTGTCCGCGAACAGGAATGCCGACCATCGGCCTGCCTCGACACCCAGCCGCATTGCGACGAGATCATACGGCGGCAGCGAATTGCGGGTAGAGGTAAGATCCTGGATAGAATCGACGTAGCTGTTGGTCACGCGCGCCACCAGAGACATCCGTTCATCCAGTCGCCGCTTATAGTTAATGCTGGTGTTGGCAGTCACCTGCGGGACGTCCAAGAGCCGCTCTCCCGCCACGATATTGGCAGCCGGCAGAGTCGTTGAATTCTTGGCGTTCGTGTAGCCCATGTTCTGCGTCATGACAAGGCCGGGCGCAAGCACCACGGCGAGTTCGAGCTCCGCACCGTAGACCTTCGCTTTGCCGGCGTTGGCTGTGAACTTGAAACCGCAGGCAGGAGCAACTTGCTGCTGCACGTTCGTCCAGTCTTCATAATAAACGGCCCCGTTGACCGTTACTCTCGAATTGAAGAAACGCAGTTTCTCCCCAAGCTCGTAGTTCCACACACTGTCCGGGCCGAACTGCGTTGGGGCCGATGACGTGCAGGGAGGAACCGGAATTGGCGAGTTCGGTCCGCCTGGACGGAATCCCTTCGACATGGTCGCGTAGAGCGTGGTGTTGTCATCTGGGATGTAGGCGAGGTCTACCTTCGGAGTCACCCCTGAGTTTTGCGCAAGGCCGAACAAGGGGTTGCTGGTGCCGTTGGCGGAAACTCCGCTGACACTCGTTACCGAGTTGCTATGGTACTGGTAGTACCTTGCGCCGATACCTGCTTTAAAGTTGCCGGGCAATAGGTAGGACACGTTGCCGAACAATGCGTACTGATCGATATCGACCTTGCGATGGTTATCGGCCAGATTGTTGGTACCGAAATCTGCATCGAAACCATTGTTGGCGATCGGATAGAAAGAGTAGACGTGCGAGGTTGCGCCAAAGCTGCTGTAGTAACCACCGATCAGCCATTGCAGTGGACCATCGCCGGTCGAAGCCAGCCGCAACTCTTCGCTAAACTGCCGAGTGTAGTCGTCCTCGGAAATCGATCCGGCGCCAAGCCCGAACCAGGTGTTGCCGGCCTCAGTCACCGTTTGGGTGGACGAGAACGGCCAGCTAGCGGGCGGCCCGAAAAAGCCGCCGATGTAATATTGCATCGCTTCGGAAATGTCTTGGGTCTGGTTTTGCTGGCGATCCCAATAGGCCGTCGCGGATACCAGCTGGAACGGCTCGAAGTTGAACTTGACGTTTAAGGTGTAAAGGTCGAACGTGTCCTTGAAGGGTTCAGCCACGTCGAACGGTTGGTAATGCACTTCGTTCAGAGGGGGGCTATCGATGGTGTTGGGTGCCCCCTGCTTCAGCTCCTGACGCAGGGCGCCTAGCGTGACGCTAAAGCGATCACTAGGCTGCACCAATAACAACGCGCGCCCTGACCGCAATCGTTCCGAGTTGGAATGGCTAAAGTCCTGGGCCACCGGTGCGTTGGCGACATCGCCACGCGCCATGCTGTTGTTGAGCTCGACTGGAAAAGGGTTCAATACTTTGCGGTCGATCCATCCGTCGATGTATTTTTCGGTACCGACAACGCGCAGGGCGATGACATCCTGCATCAGCGGAATATTCACCATCAGGTTCTCGGTGTGGTTGAAGCCACCGCCATTTGCGGTGCCGGAACCGATGACCTCGACGTTTGCGGCAAAGGCATGGGGGTCCGGTTGGTTGGTGACGAGTTTGATCGTGCCGCCCATGGAGCCCGCGCCGTACAACGTGCCCTGCGGCCCTCGCAACACCTCCACCCGGTTTAGATCAAAAAGGCTCGGATCAATCACGGTCTTGCCGTTCTGCGCCATCGCAGCGGGCGTTAACACCGCATCGTCGAGGTAGAAGCCCACCGTCGGCGACTCGCCGCCGGTCGAAGTAAGACCTCGCATCTCATACTCCGTCTGCCCAGGTCCGGAGGTCTTGAATGAAATGCCAGGCACCTCTTGGGCGACCGCCAGGAAGTCGGACACGCCTTGCGCTTGCAGGTCCGAGCCGCTAATTGCGGTGATGCTGATCGGGGTCTTTTGCACGGTGGATTCGCGCTTTTCCGCGGTCACCACAATCTCCTGCAATTCTTGATCCTGCGTCGGCCCTACCGCCAAGCTCGCGCCGGCCGGAGCAGCAGAGGCGATCGCGCTAAAGGCCCACGACCCTGCCGTCAGGATTTTGATTACCCGCTGCCGGAATCGCACTTTCGGTGTTCGTTCGGAGGATAAAACTCGCGTGGTAATCATGTTGGTGTCCCCATTTTGGTTTCAGTCTGTATCTTCATTAAGCCTGTTGTCGCTCAGGCATCGAATTGAGTGCATATTTCATGATTTGGCCGTGCCGGCCAGCTTGGTCTCGCTCCAGCTCGTAGACATCTCCGGCCGGACCGCATCGCCGGTCAGTGACGGATGCAACCGCCGCATCATCCGCAGCGTCAACGTGCACGGCCCCGATCGCGGCATGCGCTTGAAGATGCGACGAGTTCGTGGCGCCGACGATCGCCGCAGCGATCCCCGGTCGGTTAAGCATCATGCGAGTGGCCACGGAGGCAATATCGGTTCCGTGTCGGCGCGCGACGCCAGCAAGCACCGTGAGCAGTTCCTGAAACAGTCCCCAGCCGCCGAAGTCATCGATGATCAGCTTATATTTGATTAGCGAACGATTCGACAAAGACGAGCCTGGATCGGGCCTATCGAGCCAGCGTTCCGACAAAAAGCCACCGCAAACGGTGCCGTAACAAAGAAGTGCGATGCCGTGGTCGCGGCAGCAGTCGAGTATTGCGGCACTGGGACGGTCATCGATGAGTGAGTACTGCAGCTGGTGGGCCGCGATCGGGACGCCGGCGCTAAGAAGTTCCTCGAGGTGCGGTTTGTCGAAGTTCGTAACGCCGATGCGGGCGATCTTACCGGCGCGTCGAAGCCGGTCAAGCTCGAGCGCCGTCTCAACGTAACGGGGCACGCTGAAGTCCCACCAGTGAAATTGCACCATGTCGAGGCACTCCATGCCGAGTCGCTGCAGCGATCGGTCGACGATCCCCTCGACGTATCGAGCATCCAGAGTCTTGAGATCCGGCAAATCGGGAACGAACTTCGTATGCACTTGAACACCCTTCGCGAGGGTCGGATACGCGCGCCTAAAGGAGCCGATCAGTTCTTCGACGCCGGTGTAGATATCAGCGCAATCGAAGGTGGTGATCCCGGTCTCAACAAATTTTGCCATATCCCTGCGCGCGAGCCGCGGGTCGATCGCGCCATGGTCTCCCGCGAGATGCCAACCTCCCTTGATGATTCGGGAGATCTCATAACCGCGCTCGAACGCAAACCGCGGGATCATTTCGGGTCGTCGTTTGGCAGCGCGACACCAGTCACAGCCGCTCGCCGGAAATGCCGCCGTCCTGTGCGCGTGATACGCAGCCGGGTCGGACAGTTCGGGTCTGGACAGGCAACCTCGGCATCGGTTGACATCCAGTCGTACGGATCGGTGACGCGCTGCTTCGCGGGCAGCAGTGGGAGAAGCGCTGCGAGCGAATAAATAGAGAACCCTTGTCCTTGCGGCAGCTTCAACATCTCCCCATGCAGTTCGAAGTAGTCGCCGATCCGGGCGCCGCAGTAGATGGGTTGGTCCGAGGGGCCGATCACCTCGACCCGCAAATCGAAGAGTTCGAACCCCGCCTCGTTGTCCGTCACGCGACCCCTCCCAGCCGATGCCAAATTGAGTGTTCGATGACCAGGTCGAAGGCTCTGCCGATGTCGGACTGCAAGGCAACACGCGCTGCCATGCTGTCGCCGCGTGCCAGAGCATCGACAATGTCGACATGGAAATCAGTGCCGCGACCCTCGCGGCCGTCAAACATCTCCGATGCAATGCGTAAGTAGGGTCCGCATTGCAACCATAGGCTCTCGATGATCGGCAATAGGACGCTCGACTTGGATTCGCGGTAGATCGCGAAGTGAAAGGCGCGATTTTGCTCGGCACTCCCTTCGGCGACGCGCTTGGCGTCGGTCGCGCTCTGCGCGTCGATCAAATGCCGCAATGTGGCCAGAGTCTCGCCGCTCATGTGGATTGCAGCGCGTTCGACGGCCAGTCCTTCAACAGCAAAGCGCGCCTCCCGCAGATCCTCTAGCGCATCCTTCGACAGGGCCGGGACGCGAACGCCGCGATTTGGCAGCGATTCCACCGCGCGCTCCGCCGCTAAGCGATTAAGCGCGTCCCGCACTGGCATGGCACTGGTGCCGAGGGCATGCGCGAGTTCAGCGATCTTTAGCTTCTGACCGGGCGCAAAAACCCCCCGCATAAGCTTGTCGCGCAGGATGCAATAAACGCGTTCTTGGACGGTCTCCCGCTCGATTCGCCCCAGCCCAAACTGACCCTGGTCGGACATGGATACCCCCAATTTGATCAAAGATATTTAATCAAACCGTCCCGGCAAGCGCAAGCCGTCGTGCCGCGCCTACCCTTTAGCGTGGACGAGGTTTAAAAAGGATCGGTGATTCGAGTGCCCGCGCCGGTCAAAAAGATTACGTCAAGGGGGAGCGGCGAATTGACTCATTCAGTCGGGTTGATTCCAGGCGCGTGTCCTTCCGTGGCCGGGTAATCCACGCGGTTACAAACGCGAAGACGGCGGCGACGGACAACCAGGCACCAGGCATCGCCCGATTTCCGGTTTCGTGAATCAAATAAGTGGCGATCACGGGCGTCCAGCCGCCAATCGTAGTCGCCAGACTATAAGCCAGCGAGAAGCCCGCTGTTCGAACGGCAATGGGCATAATTTCTGTCAAGTGCACGACCATCGCGCCATTGTAGCCAGCGTAGATAAAGGACAACCAAAGCTCCACCGCCAGTAATCTGCCGAAGTTCGGCTCCTTCACCAGCCAGGACATCGCAGGATAAGCCGAGAGAATCGCAATGCCCGAAAAGAAAAGCAGCAATGGACGTCGGCCGATTCGATCTGACAGCATACCCATGAGCGGCAGCCAAAATAAATTGGACATACCCACACACAGAGTCACCAGCAGCGCATCGCTCTGCGACAATTTGAGAATATTTCTGCCAAATGTCGGCGTGTAGGCAGTGATCGTGTAAAAGGAAACCGTCGTCATAAGGACCAGCGCGACGCCTGTGCAGATGACTCGCCAGTGGGCCAACATGCTGGCGTAAATTTCCGATGGGCTTGGGTGGTGCCTGCGCGCTGCGAACTCCTCAGTCTCTTGCAGGGTCCGTCGGATCATGTAAATGAAGGGGATTATCAGACAACCAACAATCAACGGAATGCGCCAGCCCCAGGCCTGCAGAGCCTGCGGCGGCATAAAATTGGAAAGCGCGTAGCCGAGCACGCCCGCAAACGCGACCGCCACCTGCTGGCTGCCC
>JANYAD010000208.1 GCA_025355165.1 Gammaproteobacteria bacterium
CTCGTCGACGGGGCCCGGGGCATGCTGGCAGACCAGCTTTATGAGCGTTTCGGGCGGCCGGACATGATCATAGGCTTGCATGACGAGTCCGATGAACCGGCTGGCAAGGTCTCTCTCGCCATCGGGCCGGCGCAGGCGGGCGTTTCATCGGTTGACGTGACCATCCGCGGCATCGGCGGCCACGGAGCCCTGCCCCAGCTCGGGCGCGATCCCATCGTGCTCGCGGCCGAGTTCATCACGCAGTTGCAAACCATCGTAAGCCGTGAAGAGGAGCCGCAGGATCCGATCGTGATCACTGTCGGATCAATCCACGGCGGGACCAAGCGCAACATCATTCCGGACGAGGTAAAGCTGCAACTCACTACGCGCTACTTCTCGGAAAAGGGGCGCGACACCATCCTGAACGGAATCCGACAAAGGGCGGCCGGCGTCGCCCTCTCCGCCGGGCTGCCGCCGGAGAAAGGGCCGACGGTGACGGTGGTAGAGAACGAATCGGCACCCGTAACCTACAACGATCCCGTTCAGTCACGGCGCATTAAGCAGATCCTGATCAAAACCCTCGGTGAGCAAAATGTAATCGAGGTCGCGCCGGTCACCCCCAGTGAAGACGTCGGCGTTTTTGGTCTAATGGGACATCAGATTCCGCTTACTTACTATTGGGTGGGCGCGGCGAACCCCGAGGCCTATGCGGCCGCCGCCAACAGCGGCAAGTCACTGCCCGGCCCGCACACCTCGAAGTTCTTGCCCGATGCAGAGCCAACCATTGCCACGGGTGTCAAGTCGATGTCGGCAGTCGCTAGCGCCCTGTTGCAGTAGGGCCGATCGGAAAAAAGTGGCGCCGCGAGGTGCGAGAAATGGCTTGCCATTGCTGGCGCAATTGGCGCCGGAAAGCCGCCACGGGAGACTGGCCGGCTGTGGCGCAAGCGAGCCTAATGCGGTTATTTGGCTTTGACGCCGAAGTCGCGCTGAAGCCCTGGCGAAGGACTGGGAATTTGCCGCACACTTCACTCTATATATAGGGAAGACCTGCTTTATGCTTTATTCAGATGCGCGGCATCGGCCTCGCCTACGCGTCTTAACTTAAGGTTCCTTGTTGCTATAGGTGATTCGTGAATGACTTACGTATCGGCTTCCTAGGCTTAGGCAACGTCGGCGGCAAGCTGGCTGGGAGCCTTTTGCGTCACCACGTCGATCTGACAGTGCGTGACCTTAATAGTGATCTGGTGGCTGGGTTCGTTGCCCAGGGCGCGCACTCGGCCCCTTCCCCTAAAGCCATGGCCGAGCGCGTCGATTTCCTGATCACCTGCTTGCCCTCACCCGCGGCCACACGCGCTGTTCTGGAGGGTCCAGAGGGGGTGATAGCCGGCCTCACACCCGGCAAGGTATGGCTAGAAATGAGTACCACCGATCAATCTGAAGTCATTCGGTTGGGCGCACTGATCGCTGCCAAGGGGGGGCAAGCCATGGACTGCCCCGTCTCGGGCGGCTGCCATCGGGCTGCGACCGGAAATATCGCGATCTTCGCCGGTGGGGCTCGCGAGACCTTCGAAAAAGTGCTGCCGGTTCTGATGATCTTAGGCCGGCAGATCCTCCACACCGGACCCTTGGGTTCGGCCTCCAAACTGAAAGTCGTTACTAACTATTTGTGCACGGTGCATTTGGCCGCACTGGCAGAAGCCCTCACTGTGTGCAAGGTCGCGGGTTTGGATATGAATACCGCGTACGAGGCCATCCGCATTTCATCAGGCAACTCGTTTGTTCACGAGACCGAATCACAGGTGATTCTCAATGGTAGCCGTGACATTGGTTTCACCATGGATCTGGTCATTAAGGATGTCGGCTTGTTCGATCAGCTTGCACAGGAGCTTAAAGTGCCTTTGGAGATCTCGCCGCTGGTGCTCGATATCTTCAAGGACGGCCAACGCCGATATGGCCCGCGCGAACACTCCCCCAATATTATCAAGCGGCTGGAAGAGCCCTGCCAGGTGCGCGTACTGGGTGCCGGTTTTCCGGCTGAAATGGCGGACGATGAGCCGGAAGCGGACGGTTACGAGATCATTCCGAAGGGCCGTAGCCAATGATGGCTTTGACTTCCAGAAAATCGTGGATACCCCATTCAGCGTACTCGCGGCCATTGCCCGACTGCTTGTAGCCGCCAAAGGGCGCTGCCGTATCCCATTCCGGATAGTTCAGGTGCACCTGACCAGCACGGAGTTGACGAGCAACGGCGCGGGCGTGCGACAGATCGCCAGATTGTACATAGGCCGCCAGACCGTAAACCGTGTCGTTGGCCAGAGTGACCGCCTCGGCTTCAGTATCGTAGGGAATAATTACCAGCACCGGGCCGAAGATTTCCTCTCGGGCAATCGTGGCCTTAGGATCCACCGGTCCAAAAACGGTTGGTCGAACATAATAGCCGCGAGCCAGTTTCTCTGGCCGGCCGAGACCGCCCGCGACCAAGGGTGCGCCCTCAGCAAGCCCCTTGGCGATCATGAATTGAATCTTTTCAAATTGCACTGCACTGACCACCGGTCCGAGCACTGTGCTGATGGCGCGAGGATCACCGACCACATGGCTGTTGGCTGCCTCACACGCGCACTTGAGCGCTTCGCGAAGCCGCGCGCGGGGCACCAGCATGCGGGACGGTGCGTCGCATGACTGGCCGCTATTACTGAAACAAGCAGCGACCCCTTGCGCGACCGCGTGGGTTAGGTCCGCGTCAGCCAAAATGATATTGGCAGACTTGCCGCCCAATTCTTGGGTGACGCGCTTAACGGTGTCGGCGGCCGATTTTGCCACCATGATGCCCGCGCGAGTTGAGCCGGTGAAGGACATCATGTCCACCTCTGGGTGGCTCGCCAAAGCCTGACCCACCGTTGGACCATCGCCGTTCACCAGATTAAAGACCCCAGGCGGGACGCCGGCGGCATGCATCACCTCGGCAAAGATCACGGCATTGAGGGGAGCAATTTCGCTGGGCTTCAAGATCATCGTGCAGCCTGCGGCGATGGCCGGTGCCACCTTGGTGACAATTTGATTGAGCGGCCAATTCCAGGGTGTAATTAATCCGGCAACACCGATGGCCTCGCGTATCACGCGCGTGCCGCCCCGATGATGCTCGAATTCAAAAGCCTCCAGCGCGTCAATGGCGGCGGCAAGATGAGCCCTGCCGGCCCAGACCTGCGCGTCTTGGGCAAACTTCAGCGAAGATCCCATCTCGTCGCACACCACCTCGGCCAGGTCCGCAGCCCGATCGTTGTAGCAGGCCAAAATGCGCTGCAACAGTGCGAGCCGTTCGGTTTTACCAGTGGCCGAAAAGGCCGGAAATGCCGCTCGCGCCGCCGCAATGGCCCGGGTGGTGTCGGCCACACTGCCCAAAGCGATGGCGGCTATGGGGGCCTCCGTAGCAGGATTGATCACATCCAGCTTGGCCGGATGCAGCGGCTCGACCCAGCCGCCATTGATGTAGAACTGGCTGTAGTGAGCTGTGGGGCTATGGTCCATCGCGATAATCCTTACGGTGAGTACACGCTGGCTAAGTGTGTACAATTTATGGGTTCAGGACCTCAAAAATGCTTGCACTCAAGATTACTTCGAATAGCGAATTGACGCTCGATTCTGGCGATGGTTCGGGCTTTCCGATTCATCCGCTCTGGCTGCGCGAGCGTTGCCAGGATGTCGCCAGTCTAGATCGCAAGACCGGCCAACGTTTGGCCGACCCTTCCGATCTGCCGCTGGAATTGCGGATTACGTCCGTTTCGGCGCTGCCAGGGGAGCGCTATCGCGTGGGCTTTAGCGACGGACACGAGGCCGAGTTCTGCAGTGCGGAGATTCTTCGCGAGTGCGCACTGCCGAGTGGTGACCATGATTGTCCCACCCCGCGACTCTGGGACGCCTCGCTGCGCGATTTTCCGCGCGCCATGTGGCCCCCGGCCCCGCAGCCTTCGCCACCGCAAAGGATCTGGCTCGAAGCCTTCCTGAAGTGGGGATTCATCATCTTTTCAGGTGTGCCCACCAGCCCGGGGTCGCTGCTTACAGTGGCCAGAACCTTTGGCTATACCCGTGAGACCAATTTTGGTGTCCTGTTCGATGTGCGCTCCACCCCAGAGGCCACCGATCTCGCCTACACGCCGGTACCCTTGGATGCGCATACCGACAATCCCTATCGCGATCCCGTGCCCGGTATTCAGCTGCTCCATTGCCTCGCCAACGAAACCACCGGTGGCCTTTCTACCTTGGTGGACGGATTCGCGGTGGCGACTGAACTGCGAAAGCAGGATGTGGAGGCGTATCGAATTTTGACGCAGACCCCGGTGCGATTTCGTTACCGTGATAGCGCCACCGACCTTACGGCCAGCGCCGTGCCCATTGAACTGGACGTCACCGGCGCCATACGCGCCATCCATTTCAGCCCGCGTCTCGATTATGTGCCCATCATGCCTCCCGAGCGGCTCAGCGCTTACTATCGAGCGCGGCGAGCCTTTGATCATCGACTGCGATCAGCTGCACATGAGATCCGATTCTTACTCAAACCGGGCGAATTGCTGATGATGGACAACCGGCGCTTGCTGCATGGCCGCACCGGCTTCAACCCGGCAGAAGGGCTGCGCCACTTACAAGGCTGCTACATCGATTCGGACGGACCCAGGAGCTGGTATCGCCTTCTGCGTGGGAAAACAGCATGAACCGCATCGTCAGCTTTACTCAGATGCAGCACGGAACGCACGATGACTATGCGCTGCTCGATGAATCAGAGCGAAATTTCGCCCGTGGCCTGCCCGAACAGATACTTCGGGCGCTGCGGGCCTTAGACCATTCGCTTGAGGGCTATCCCGTCAGCCGGCTTGGACACATCCTGCAGGCCGCCACGCGAGCTCGTAACGATGGAGCAGACGACGAATTAGTGGTCGGCGCATTGATACACGACATCGGCGACATGCTGGCCCCTTACAATCACGCGGAAGTGGCGGCCGGTATCATTCGTCCCTATGTGCGCGCCGAGGTCACTTGGATTGTCGAGCAACACGGGTTGTTTCAAAGCTACTACTACGTTCATTTCAATGGCGGCGATCGCTACGCCCGTGAGCGCTTCCGTGATCATCCCTACTATGAGGCCTGCGTGAATTTTTGTGAGCGATATGACCAAGCATCGTTCGATCCAGCCTTCCCCTCGTTACCGCTCGAGGACTTTGAAGCCTTGATACGGCAGATTTTTAGTCGAAAACCTCATGACCCTCGATATACGGGAAGCACGTAGAACAGGGGTCTAAACCTCAACGAACAGAAATTCCTGTTATGGAGCCCTCATAGGGGGGTTCTGATGAAGTCCGAATCGAATTCTCCGTGGGTCGTGGCGTTTGCCAAAGCGAGCGAAGCCAATGATCGCAGTCGAAGGAATTTTTAGCCGGCGGGCAGAACCGAGCGGCAAGCGGTTGTACGCAAATATGCTCGAGACAGATAGGTAAGGGCAGTGCGGTGGATTCAGAAATCGGCGAAGCAGGTCGGCAGTTGAGGGCGATACAGGATCGACTGACTTGATATCGATTTGGCGTCCGGGACGCAGGCCCGTCGCCTTGAGATCGTCGCAAATGCCCGGCATCTCGTAATTGTGAGATTGGAATCGGTGTCTGCTGGCGCTTGCTGCATAAAATGCGTGGCGCTAATCGCAATGCAAAAGGCCCTAAATTTGTGGCGCCCTTGCGCCGCCTCCGCGGCGGAGCACAAACTCTTCATTCTGCGACGGATTCCCGTTCGATCTCTCGCTGTTTCTATCATCAAGTCTGGTGCGTTATGTTGAAGAGGTGCTCGCGGCAGGGCGGGAATGCGCGCGGAGATGACCGCGATGTACGACTGAGCCTGATTATCCTTAGGGCGCAGCGTCCTAAATGGGACTAGACTCGGTATTCGACACTCTCTCACCCGGGAGGATGCAGCCATGCACAGCACGCTCGTCAGCGATCAAGACCGAAATACGGATTTCCATGCCCTTCACGTGCCAATTTACGCGCCATTGATTTGGTTGCGGGACGGTTGGCTCGACATGCGACGGAACTGGGGAGCTAGCTTGGGTTACGGCGCGCTAATCGTTGCGCTGGGCTGGATCCTCTTGGCAGTTTGCGGCACGCATCCGTACTTCATCGCTGCAGCTATTTCCGGCTTTCTGCTGGTTGGCCCCCTGATGTCGGCGGGTTTTTGCGAGATGTCGCGACGCTATTCACTGGGCGAGCCGGCAAGCTTCGATGACTCGTTGGAGGGATTCGCGCGAAACGCGCCCGCCCTGTTCAAGTTCGGTGTCATTCTGGCGATTTGCGCCGCCGCATGGTTCTTGATCTCAGCGCTGCTGCTCGGCACAGTGTTCCACATGGGTGCGCCCAGCATGCCCGACACTCTTTACAGCGGATTTCTCGATTCGACCAATCGATTGCAGGTCTTGGCCTATCTTGCCGTCGGTGGAGTGTTGGCAACCGCAGTATTCATGGTGTCCGTCGTCGCCATTCCATTGATCGTTGAACGGAAAGCCTCTGCGGGAGAGGCCATGCGCGCGAGCGTCAATGCAGTATTTCGCAACATGCCCGCGATGATCCTCTGGAGCGGACTGATCCTAGCGCTGACAATTATCGGCTTTGCGCCGTTGCTCGTGGGACTGGTGATCATCGTGCCATTGTTGGGGCACGCGACGTGGTGTGCATACCTCGGCATGATTCACCAGTCACCCTCAATTGTCCGGGTCAAGATCCCCTACCAAGAATCAGCGGAGGGCTTTCGCAGAGATGCGGACGATTCGAGCAACCCAAACGAGATACGCGAGGGACATCTGACCAAAGTCAGAAAATTGACACCTCAGCTTCGCTAATCGGTGCTTTGCGGCATCGAAAAAAAGCGTGAGGGCGCAGTCGGCCAAGGGAGTGGGTCCATGATTTCATTTTCCCTTGGGAGTGACCAAGCTGTCATGCAAATCAACTGGAAGTTGAGGTGAGGGAATCGAGCTCCGTCAGTAGCGATTGGAGAGCGGCTGTGCTTTTAGAATCATTGGATGCCTGGATGGAATCCAACAGAACTGCTTGTATGTCTTCGGCAGACACGAGTTCCATATCCCAGTGAGAAAATAAGCGGCTTCGGATCTCTTCATCCTCGCTTATCACGACAATGGTGTTATGACGCGGGTCAGCGCAGATCGATGCCATTAAGCGTTTGACGCTATCTTGAGAACCCTCAAGCCACTGGAAGAAGATTCCATGGCTGTAGACGAGCCATCCCGTTATGCCTTCTTTCGCATTGCGCTGTTGGGCCGAGCTGACCAGCCGGTCAAGTTCTTCCGGCTGGAGCGTTTTGACTGCTCGACTGCAATAGACAAGATTAAATAGAAGAATTTCATCATCTTCATCTTCGCCTGATGGGTTTTGCAACGGAACCTCGAAAATGTGAATGTGCCCTATGCCCATCGGTACATCGGTCGGACGCGGTGACGGGCGCGCCGTGTAGCGATCGCTCGAAGATCATATAGGTTTCAGGGACAGAAAGTCGCGCCAGCAGGAGGCGCCAGCCTTCCAGGCCGCCGGTACAATCCTACGACAGTGGCACATTACTCACCTTGGGACTTGCGCCGCGCGGATCTGCAACGTCTCGCTTTGCTCTATCACCATCCCCCTGAAGCGATCCTCGCGCCGTTCCCTTGTACTGTCATCGGATCATTATCGGACCGACTTCTGAATAACGTAAGCCTACGGGACATCAGTTCGGAGCAAAAGGACGGGCATATAGGGTAACCCACAGCTATTCATAATCATCGCCCGCAACCGATCTGACAACCGATTTTGTGGAGGGGTACCACCCAGCTGTGCCATGGCTCGCGATCTGGGCTATCGTAGTACTACATTCCAATAAAGGAGAGGCCGATGTTTAGTCACATTATGCTGGGTGCGAATGATGTCGATGCGTCGAAGAAATTCTACGATGCGACTCTGGGGGCGTTGGGTGTGAAAGCCGGAAGTATCGATCCCAAAGGCAGAGCTGTTTTTAAGACATCCGCGGGCGTGTTGATGATTACCAAGCCAATTAATGGGAAGCCGGCATCTGGTGCTAACGGAGGTACGGTCGGTTTTGCCGCGACCTCTTCAAAACAAATCGATGCGTGGCATGTGGCCGGCCTAGCTAATGGAGGTACGGACTGCGAGGATCCGCCCGGCGAACGTGGCGGCTACTACCTTGCCTATCTGAGAGATCCGGCGGGCAACAAGTTGTGCGCGCTGATGCCCGCTTAATGAGCTTCGTCCAGCGGGTATCAAGAGAGTGAGGGGCGCATGCGGCTCACTGCTTTAGTTTTTCTACTGTGGTCGGCGATGGCGCATGCGGTGGATGCACCGCTCAACGTCAAACAACAAGTGTTGTGGGATCATTTGCGGTTGGCCGTTGCCGAGGAGGAGCAGAAACTCGACGGCGTGCTTGGCGTTGCTATCTTAGATCTGAACTCTGGGCAAACATTGCTCATCCGCCCCGATGAGTTATTTCCCCAGGCTAGTTCCATCAAGATTGCGGTGCTCGCAGAGCTTTATCATCAGGCCCAGCAAGCAGCACACGGTGCGAACGGCAAAGCAACATTGAACGACCGATATGTGGTACGCGCTCAAGATATCGTTCCAGATAGTTCCATCCTCGGCGGCTTAACACCGGGAGTTTCTTCTCTCACCAACCATGATCTAGCGACGATCATGGTGGCCGTCAGCGATAACTCCGCCACCAACGTTCTTATCGATCGCCTCGGCATGGACAACGTGGTGCGCCTGACGGGATCTCTGGGTCTTTTGCACACGCAATTGCGTCGCAAGATGATGGATCTTCAGGCAGCGGCTCTGGGTAAGGAGAATATCTCCACGCCGCGCGAGATGATGACACTGCTCGAGCAGATCTACCGCGGCAAGGTGATCGAAGCGCCGCTGTTGGACGATTTCTTCAACGTGCTGGCGACTCATAAGGACAGTTGGATACCGCGCGATCTGCCAGCGGATCTTAAAATTGCCAACAAGCCGGGGGAGCTTGAGGGGGTGCGCAATGACTCTGGCATTGTGTTTGTTAAGAACCGCCCCTATGTGATCTGTGTGATGAGCACCTATCTTGCAAGCGAGCGTGCCGGCGAGGAGGCAATCTCACGAATTTCGCGGTTAGCCTATGATCTGTTTGATCGCCTCAGCCGTGCCTCCAATTTAGGCAGAGTGATTTCGCCGGGTAATGGTGGCGCGCGCTAGTTGCGACCAACGTACACTAGTCTCACTATCGAAATTGAGCCCTGCCGGTCTGGCTCGTAAACCACACGGCGCCAATCCGCGGAAGAATTAAGAGACCTCGCGGCACTTGCTTTTATTCTTGATGAAAAAAGCAATATATAAGATGAGTTCGTTTCTGGTTAAAACTCGCCAAATTACCGATAAAACTGATCGTGTCGACTGCGGTGATCGTTTCGGGTAGTTCATTTACGCGAAAAATATACTCGTCGGCGATTCGACGTCGAAACTTGCAGGTAATTGGAGGTATGCATCAGTTCACCTATGATTGAGGGGTGCCCGAGTCCTGGTGTCGTAGCAGCGTCCCGATGTCATCGATTTTTTCATCGAGCTGATTTAATTTGCGTGAAAGGCCCTGAATGTCAGAGGCGGCGCGCCGATTAACATCAAAGTCTAATTCACCTCGCAGGCGGTCCTTCGTGTCTTGGCGATTTTGACTCATCATGATCACGGGCGCCTGAAGCGCCGCAAGCATCGACAGAAATAGATTGAGCAGGATGAAGGGGTAGGGGTCCCACGCTCTGGTTCCCAAGAGGACATTGATCGACGTATAAATTGTCATCAGGATGAAGAAGGTGATAATAAATGTCCAGGAGCCGCCGAAGCGCGCCACGTGATCCGCAATCCGCTCTCCCAACGTCGATTCTTTTTCAATGAGCTCGTTTGGGTTGCGGCTCGCGCGCGTTCGAATGAGTTGTTGAGAGGAGTGCAACTGCCGGCTCAGCGCCGTGAGTAGATCCATGCCCGCCATCGGCTTGCGCTCCAGCAGAATCGCAATGTCATCGCGCGATACTTCCAGGCAGGAGCATTCCTCTAGAGTCGTGGCGCTCGTTTGGTGCAGAGTCTGCTCGAGCATCGATGCGAACCCGAAGAATTCGCCAATCGCCGGCTCATCGACCACGACCTCCTGATGGTCTTCGTCGACCGTGGTAACCCGGACCTTGCCGGAGAGCATCACGTACGCCTGGCCTCCGGGCTGCCCCTGTTTGTAGATGCGTTCGCGTGCGGCGAACCGTTTTAGCTCAACCTGAGCGGCAAGGACTGCGGTTTCCTCCTCATCGAGCAGTGCGAACAAGGGAACGCTCTTGAGCACATCAGGATTACAAGTCATCGGGAACCCCTGCCGTAAAAATTTGGAGCAAACCGCCCGCGGACCCGGTTGCCGAACGCTCAGATGAGCTGCGGCGCGACGAAGCGGTGCGTAAGATCCATAGTAAGGCCAAGCGCCATGTCGTTACCTACCAATTTCAAATTGCAACACACGCTGATCGAGATGAGTAGCGCGCATGGCCCGAAACAATCAACGATGCAGGAGAGCGTGGGCTCGATCGCGCCAATTGCTAGCAAGTTCAGGCATGGATTGCATGCGTTCAAGCTCATCGCGCGTCGCCTTGCCGTGGGAGATGAGTTGCACGAGCCGCGCAAATGAAAAGTCGGGGTTGGGGCGATCTTTCAACTGCACGGCATCGCCAATCGCCACATATCCTGGCTCGAGCACCCGGTAATACCAGCCCGCTCGGCCGCTGCGTACCATCGCTTTGGGCATCATCTTGTCTGCAAATCGTAGGGCGAGTTTGAAACACGGCTGGCGAGGCTGACAGATCTGAAGCGTACTGCTGCCAATTTTGTGTACGTCACCTACACACAGGTCAATTTCGCGAATACCTTCGATGCAGAAGTTCTCACCAAATCCTCCGGCCACCAACCTCGCGGCGTGGGCGGGGTATTCGCGGCGCCAGTCCGCATAATTATCTAGCGCGTAGCCGTATACCGCCTTCTCAAGTCCCCCGTGCACCGAGAGGTCCGCCTGCTCGTCACCTGCAATGCCGAGTGGGGTGATGCGAACCGGACCGGCCATTTGAGTTTTAACGAAAGCACTTGGAACACCTTCCGGACCTAACGGTGCCACCTTGCCGGCATGTATGGATACGAGGCTCGCAATCTTCATGAGTATCATTCTAGGCGGGGCTCCTCGATCTTGCGACCCATTCTGACTCTTGCTCGAGCCGGTTGAGCGCCGCTGTATGAGGAACGCCCAGGTGGCTCTAAGCAGCCTCAAAATCCATCCGGTATATTGGAAACGTCCGAACATCGCTGTCCGTCGATTATCGATTAGTCGCCACCAGTACCCTCCTATGCATGTACGAACGGGTGACCCTAACGGACCGAATTTTCCCCCGTGGTCCAGTTGCAGCCGAGCGGATCAGGCGTATCGCGCCCTTGCGGGCGCGCATACCACGGCGCGAAAGCCGTATCAGAGGCGATATCCGCCCGCTATATGTGAAGCACTGGTCTGACCCGGCCGCATATCACGCACTCGCCCAGGACTGATCCCAACGATTCAAGACAGTGTTCACCCTGCCTTGGAGTAAAATATTTCCACTTGATGTTCTTCCATCCGGCAAATGGCCATTCGAAGCTCCGGCGACTCCGGGTGCTATGCTCCGTGTAACTGAAAGCTTGGTTCCAAAGAAATCGGAAACATGGAAAAGAGCCCAGCGCCTTATCTGGAGCATTCCTGCGGTTCGGTCGGCCTTGCCGGTTCTTTAGTCGATTGTGGACACCGTGGACGAAGAAGTCATGGCTGAGATTGTGACTTCGACATTTGTCCTAGCTGTCAACGACGTCACAGCCTCGTGTGAATTCTACTGCAGAAAGCTGGGATTCGTAGAAGAACGCCGGGTCGAGGGATGGGCGTTCCTCCGTCGTTAAAGCTGTAGGCTTAGACTGGGCCATTGCCCAGACGCAGTGCCCATTTCAAAGTGCCCCGATCACTCCTGGTTCGCGTATCTGCACGTCAAGGGTATCGATGAACTCTACGAGGAAGTACGACGGCGCGAGGTCGATATTTGGCATCCACTGGAAAATAAGTCTTGGCGCATGCGTGAATTCGCCATTGTTTCGCCCGATGGGCACCGCGTCGTTTTTGGTGAGCCGATTGCCTAAGAACGTTCCAATGTCCAGCGCGCTGCTACCCATGGAGTACATCACCGTCTTCGATATAGCGAACGCGGGCTACAAGAGCCACAGCTTCCCCGAGTTTGGTCTCATCTTTGTCGCCGCTGGGAGCATATTGGTGGCGTTTAAAAGCCGTCTGCCTAACTGGAGCCAGCGCAGCACCATTTCGCGCGCCATTTTTCCCTATGGCTTTCTTGGATTTTCCCTTCTTTGGACAATGGCCACCTTCTTCGGCACGTACCGCGATTATCGAAATGCCTCGGATGCCGAAAGGACCAACACGACGAGCGTCGTAGAAGGGCAGGTTACGGATTTTCGGCCGATGCCAGTCTCGGGACACGCTATGGAGCGCTTCTGCGTGTCTGGCAAGTGCTTCGAATATTCTGATTATGTGGTAACGGCTGGGTTCAACAATACGAGTTCGCACGGTGGCCCGATTCGCGAAAACCTGCCTGTGCGGGTGACCTACGTTGGAAATACCATCGTCAAGTTGGAAAAAGCGAAATGACTACGGCAAACTCGGGGAGTCAAGCGTACGCATAATCGATACGGACATCGCATCGCCGTTTTTGCAACCATACTCGTGGCGGCGTTTGGTATGGCCGGTGAGCCCCGAGTCGACTTTCACGTGATTTCTGAGCTTAGTTTTCGGTCATCGAAGCCGCTCTACGTAGCGATCAATTCGCAGGATGAATGGGTCGCTCTTTGGAGGTCTCAGAATACCTATGCCTATTCTGAGGCGCCGCAAACACAGACCGGCCCCGTGCCGATGATCGATTTCGAGCACGTTACCTTACTGCTGGCGAGTTCAGGCACAAAACCCAATTCTGGTTACTCCCTGGCATTTACTTCGGTCCGCGAATTCAACGCCACGATCACCGTCTCGTTGCTGGATATTGGCCCCGGCCCCAGCTGCCCGACGCTGCAGGAAATTACGAACCCACGAATATTCGCGCTGATTCCAAAGTCACGCAAGCGCGTAGTTTTCACAGTGGCACGCGCTTCAGTTGATTGCGCGACCCGACAAATAATTGGTTACCGGCCGCAAGATTGAAGCGTGGAACACAGATCTGCGGCCTATTTTGCATGGACTGGAGCCGCCCCACGACGATCCCTGGGCATTTGGAAGTGACGTTGATGAGCGAGCATCTGGCGTCGGTCAGTTAACGGCAACGGATTGACCGCCAAGAAATGACTACTATTCCCCCAGCATGGCTGGCTGGGATGGCAAGCAAGACGCGGAAATGGCGAAGAAGATAGCTAAACTGGCGAGAACACACCGTGTTCGAATTTCATCGGCGAACGAAAGAGGAATTTACGGCTTCGCTGTGGTTGGGGCAGGTTATGACGCAAAATCTATGCCGAACAAAACGAATGTGGCGAGAGCTGAGAAGCTGGATTCCCGCAATCAGTTATTAGAGAGTGCGTCCATGAGCCCTTGGCAATGGCAGTACGGCGGGATGGCTGGGCTCAGTGGTGCGAAGGCGACGAGACGATCATATTCAGGACCTTAGAGTGAGAACCGAATTTAGTTATGGCGCGTGAGTCCGAAAATATCATAGGACTTTATCAACGACGAGGCCGTGAATGGGCAGGCGATCGGGGAACTCAACTTTTTGAAAAGGCCTGGCTTGACCGTTTCTTGGCACTCCAGCCAACCAATCCGGCTATTCTCGACTTAGGCTGCGGTTCCGGCGAGCCTATTGGACGTTATATTTTTGGCCAGGGATGTAGCCTGACCGGGGTGGATTCGTCGCCAGAACTCATCGCGATGTGCAGAAAGAGTTTGCCATCACAAAATTGGCACATCTCAGATATGCGCACCTTTACTATCGAGTTTTCATTCAACGGCATTTTGGCCTGGGATAGCTTCTTCCACCTGAACCAAACTGATCAGCGCCAAATGTTTGCGACCTTCAGAAAGCATGCGGCACCCCGCGCGGCCTTAATGTTTACTAGTGGCACGTCGCATGGGGAAGCAATAGGCAGTTTTAGGGGCGAGCCGCTGTACCATGCTAGCTTGGACCCCGCAGAATATAGAGCGCTACTCGACGCCAGTGGCTTCGCGGTGGTACAGCACCTGATCGAAGATCCGACCTGCGGAGGCCGTACGATTTGGCTTTCGCAGCTTCAATAACAAATGGGCATTCCCGGTCTTTGTTCTCCGTCACGCGACAGTACCGATCAGCAACGGGAGTATTGGTGAGTGAATGAACGAACCAGCTTACCGAGGACGTTAAGGGACTGAAGTCTCTGCGTCTCAATGAGGTTACCGCCATCAGGCTATCATTTCCGTTGGTGGACCGCATGACCTGAAGCGCGGGGTCGCGGATGACGACGAGGTCTGCATGATCAGTTTCACACGGTTGGCGTATTTGCGCCTCACCGACAGTGGTGGCTTTCTAACGCAGCAGGAGATATGGCGGTGAGAGGCCAATACCGCGCCGCGACGGGCAGCCGACCGCCAAGAACGGTAGGCGGTTCGGTAACCCCGCTCTGTAGTAGATTTCGGGTCTCCGCTGCAGGGGGCGACATGCTGACACTGGAGCGACGGGCGACGATGAGGGCCATGTGTAAGGTGCGTTGGCAAGGATGCCAGAGATCGGGCATACCGATCGCGGAGCGTGTGCGTGAGAAGGGTTTGACAAGGATGAACGGTGGCGACATATTTTGCATTGCACGGCGCCGGAATTGGCTATTTGCCGACACCGTGAAGGTCGCAAAAGCCGTTGCGGCACTTTACAGCTTAGGCTCGACCGCACGCATCAACGGTCTTGACCCTTACGCTTATCCGCTGCGGTTCTTTGCTGAACTGCCAAACGCCAAAACCGTTGAGGACTTCGAAATGCTGCTGCTCTTCATCGGCCCATTCGGCAAAGCAGGTCTGTAAAGCTATGAACCACCGTCCATGGATAAACAAGTATGGAACCGTTGGCATTCTCCTGATGCTTTTACTGGTCATGAATCCAGAGCTCAGGGCTTTCTTATTACTCACCAACTTTATCGGTCTAGATTTGATGATTTTTTTCATTGCAATTCAATTGGGGCATTTGCTGCAGGACACCCCATTAATCAAGTACCCAAAAAGTACCTTCGTGTGCATTGCCAGCTATACCACTCTTCGCTTAACGACTCGCACGATAGCACTGCTGTTGGCGCCGGCCGACAACGCCACTGCGGGCTTGACGACATTGCTATTTGTCTTATCAAAAAACATGTGGTGCCCAACGGTGAAACCAGACTTCCGAACGATTTGACGGTCGCAAGGCGGGGTTAGCTGAGCGCTTGCCGAAAAGAAACGATGCTCCATTTGAGCGGACTAATTACTGGGTCAACGGCTTTCGCCTTTGCTTCTATATTGAATCTTCTCAGGTGCGTGGCTAGTTAAACCGATGCGAACCCGTCAATAAATGGCCTATGTAGGGGAACCTCTTCGGTTCAGCAATGGATTTCAGCTGAAAATATTTGGGCGACGCAGATCACCGAACTGTGCCTAGGGGCGCGCACGCAGGGTTAGGTTTTGGCGCATGTGACTGCTCAGTCGATATCTACGGCAAACCGCTTGAGGTCCGAGAGCGAGCAATCGGCAAGCGCACCCTCATGGGTGGCCCGTAACGCAACACGCGGAGCTTGGCCTGCATTGCATGCCTGTTGCCAGCGCGGCGCGCACAGGCACCATCGATCGCCGGGTTGCAGACCCGGAAAACCGAATTCGGGGACCGGAGTCGAGAGATCGTTGCCGCGGGATTTCGAGAACGCAAGAAATTCTGCGGTCATGACTGCACAGACCGTGTGACTGCCCACATCTTCGCGGCTCGTGTCGCAGCACCCGTCCCGGAAGAAACCGGTCATAGGTTTCAGCGAGCAGATCTCAAGCCGCTCGCCAAGCACATTGCGGGAGTTCGGTTGCCCGCCGCCGCCCGCGTCCTCCTTCAGCATTGCTGGCTCGTGCATCGTGCTTTGCCCAGCCTAGTTCGGCGCTTGGCACATCCGGCATCCCCTTTTGTCCGTGTACATGTAGCCTCCATTGATCGTGCAGAGCCTATTCTGCTGCAGGTCATTGCATGTGTCGCTGTTGCCAGGTGCGACTCTCGGCGTCATATGGGTCGGACCGGGTATTGCCGAATTGCTCGGCACTGCGCCCACCGATGGCCGGCTTGGTGTCGAAGCCGCGCTTAGCGGTACCTGATGCAAGAAAATCCTGTCCGGAATGATCTGCAAAAATTGCGGAGGAATCGATTCTCGCCGCAGGATCATATTGTTGGAATCGATCAAGCTGCCGTCACGAGCTATTCTGAACTGAGCGTCAACTTGAGACGAGCCTGGTGGTATAGGTCTGCAGCCGCCGCCGTTGGGATCGCACAAGGTCGTGGGCAGGTGGCGATCGATGTTGCGATGAATGCGCAGCGATGCGCCCCCATCTTGATAAGCAGCATAGGTGCCAAAACTTTGAGATTCGGTAATCGGCTGCGTAGGTGTGTAAATGATCCCGCGAAAGTGCCCATCGCTCGTGTATTCGATGTACAGATCTCCACTTGCTGCAGCTGTCTGAAACTGTCCATGCCACTGACCGACTACTAGCGCCTCGCTCGAGCGTTGCGCGAGACCCACTTGGATGACTCCAACTGCACCGCAAACGGTTAGAACCAGTCTGCGCACTTTTCTTGTCAACATTGATCAATCCCCTTGTTTTGTATGAGCGCGAGCAATCAGGGCCTCCCAAACCAAGGCTCTCAGCATACGCGAATTCACCGGGCCCCCAAACAAGTCCCCTATCGCGTTGGTTGCAGGGGCCAGTGGAGTGCAATGCGTCGCGAAGCTATCCGCCCCGGCGGCTTATGGAGGCCGGCGACCTTCTTGCAGCTGATTATCGTTCGCCCCTACGTCAACTTGGTCTGACTTGATTTGACTTTCTGCTGAACATTGTGCCTGATTGGCATTCCAGACTGGCGCGGACGCCTCCCTGTCGGTTTCGAGGCGATTCATGCTCGCCAAGCTTGAGGCTTCCACCATCTTGGTAAGTGCTGCGTGACGCTTGGGCGCGCGTACCGCTCATCAATCAAATAGAGCGTTCCTCGATCGGAAGTGGAACGTATCACGCGCCCGGCGGCTTGGACCACTTTCTGCAACCCCGGGTACAGATAGGTATATTCGTGTCCCATGTTGAAACTCTGCTGCAAGCTGTCGGCAATCGCCTCATTCACAAAGTTAACCTGGGGAAGCCCAAGCGTCGCAATGAATGCGCCGATCAGTCGATCACCCGGCAAGTCGATTCCCTCCGCAAAGGCGCCGCCTAAGACCGCGAAGCCAATGCCTGACCCATTCGGCTCGAATCGGGCAATGAAATCGGCGCGCTCATTTTCACTCATGGAGCGATGCTGCAGCCAGGTGGAGATGAGCGGGTGGCAACGAGAGAATTCAGCATGAAGATTCTCGAGATAATCAAAGCTGCTTAAGAACACCAGATAATTTCCCGGCTGGGCGACGTACTGATTGGCCGCCAACGTTGCGATGGGCGAGAGCGAGGCGCCGCGCTGATTCCAGCGAGTCGAGATATCAGCGACAATCCGCACGGATAGTTGCTCGGCATTGAACGGGGAGGGAACGTCCAAGAAGATTGCATCTTCAGGAAGACCCAGCAGATCCTTATAAAAGTCGGGCGGATTCAAGGTGCCGGAAAACAGAATCGAGGCGTGCGCGGCGGCGAAGCGCCTTTTGAGGAACGGTGCTGGAATGACGTTGCGGATGCAGAGCGTCGTGCCGGAAATATCGAAAATCGAGTGAGCGGCGAACTCATCTGCGAGCTGGCAAAAATTGAGTGCATTAAAATAGAAGCGCTCCAGTTCTTGGCCTAGCACCTCGATGTGATCGCCGGCAAACTCACTTAGGCTTGTGATCGTTTGCTCAAGGGCGCTTAACAACGGTGCGGGTAACTTGTCGAGCACGCAATAATCACCGATTTGCGTATCGCACAGGTCCGTCCAACGACGCGACAGACGGCCGAGTGCACGTTTGAGTGATCCTGGTGCCTGATTCACGGCAGCCTGCAAGTCGGCTTCCTTCAATGTCACGGTGTGCATGGCGCGGCCGCGCTCGATTAGGTTGTGTGCCTCATCCACGAGAAGGCCCACGCGCCACTCATTTTCAACTGTCAGGCCGAAGAGCAGTCCGCCGGTGTCGAAGTAATAGTTGTAATCGCCGATCACCACATCCGCCCAACGCACGAGCTCCTGGCCCAAATAATAGGGGCAGACCTGGTGTGCGGCCGCCACGGCGCGCAGCGCCGAGTGATCCAGGTGCCACACGGCGACCGCGGCGGCGCGCGCGCTGTTCAGTCGATCATAAAATCCTTTCGCGAGCGGACAGGACTCCCCATGGCAGGAGAACTCCGGGTTCACGCATGCCTTGTCGCGCGCCACGAGTTCGAGTACCCGCAGCCTCAATGCGGGCTTGGAACTTTGAAGCAACTGGGTTGCCTCGAGCGCAGTCTGGCGGCCGGTAGTTTTGGCCGATAGATAGAAAATCTTGTCGAGCTTCCCCGTCCCTAAGGCTTTGAGCATGGGGAACAGCGTGCCGACCGTTTTACCGATGCCGGTTGGCGCCTGCGCGAGAACACAGCGTCCGCGCGTTGCCGCCTTGTAAACGGCTTCCGCCAGCAGCCGCTGCCCTGCATGAAAATCCACATGCGGAAATTTAAGTTCAAGCAAGGCGGCGTTTCTAACCAGGTGGTGAGCGGTCTCAGCATCGGCCCAAGCCGAGAATTGCCTGCAAGCTTCGGCAAACTCCGCTTCTAGGGTGTCGGCGCCCACGTGTTCGTGAAGGATGGTCTCTTCCTGGCTTTCAATGTCAAAGTACACGAGCGCCAGATCGAGGTGGGTCAACTCATCACGGCGGCAGAGCAGGGCGCCATAGGTTTTCAATTGCGCCCAATGCAATGCACGATGATTGCCCTTCATGCGTGCTAGCTCGCCGCGAAAAGTCTTGAACTCATCCAAGCGCCGCGCGGCCGTATCATAGCCGTCGGCGCGCCCGCGAACGATTAGGGAAGCCTCCGTGGTACTCAAGGCCATCTCGGTTTCGTATTTAGCACCACGCCGTGCGGCCGCTTGCGCATGTCCCCATACTCCTTCCTGAGCGCTAGGCGCGGGCGTGAAGCGCCGATCGAGATCTCCGCGCTTCGCCGTAAACTGACACAGCGCCTTCACCGAGACGGGAAAGCTCACAGCGTTTGGGCCCAGCGTACATGACAGACGGCCACTGAAATTTGATGTTGCGCGCAGAACGCCATCCAGCGCAGCTGATTGTCCTGCAGCCGATCACCGGGTCCTTTGACCTCGACCATTCGATAGCGTTTTTCGGCTGGCCAGAACTGGACGAGATCCGGCAGGCCGCTTCGATTTTCCGCCAGGTTATTGAGCAATCGCTCGAAGAGCGCGCGCAAGTCAGCGGCCGGCATGCAGTTCAGTGCATTCTCCAGCAGATCATCGTTGAGCAAGCCCCAGGTGACAAATGGCGACTGCGTACCCTGCTTGGCTAAAAAGGTTTGCCGAATGCGCGCGGCATGGGTGTTGGCTTCCAAGGTATTGAGGCACTCATCGACCACTTCGGCGCGCCGCGCTCGAAAGGTCGGGCTGAAGAGGTCCATGGGGCCAAATTGAAATGGATGAAAGAAAGCGCCGCAGAGCGGTGCAAAGATCGCATCCCAGAAGAGAAGCCCAAAAAGCGAATTGATCAAGCCGTTCTCGACGTAATACACCGGGGCATCGGTTTGGGCCAAAAGTCCGCGCGCAATCATTTCGACCGATTCCCGGCCGGCGGGCGGCGGCACAATCAAGTCGATCCGTTCGGTGCGTACTGCGGCTGCTCGTTTGCTCGCTGGTACGCCGATCTTTCGTTCAAGGCGCTTGACCATGCGTTCAATCTTTTGTGCTTCGGCGCTGCTTTCCGGGTGTGCTTGCGCACTCCTCGCAAGATCAATGGCGTCGTGCGTGCGACCGGCGAGTTCGAGACTGCGGATGGCGCGCAACCTCGCGCCGGGGTAGCGACACTCTTTATAGAGACTTAAGGCCCGTTCCCGATCGCCGCAGCGTTCGTGCTGCCGGGCAATCTGGAACAGCAGTTTTGCGTGACGGGCTTGAAGCCATTCATGTTGCGATGAGACTCTAGGCACCTGCTCGAGCACCTCTGCCAGGGGTTCCTCCTCGTACAGGCGCCGGCGGCACTCATATAGGGCATAAAAATCCTCAATATCCCGACGAGTACCAAAGGCCCGGGAGTCTTTGGAAAACGGTACCGCTTCGTACTTGAATATTCCCAAATCCGCGAGCACAAATTCCGACCACCCTTGGCGGAAGTTGCCAAAAAATAACAGGCGAAGTTGTGTGCAAAGCGGCGCGATGGTAACTAAGTACACCCGCTCATTCACGTTGCCACGCCATTCCTCAAATGCGCGCGGCTCGGTATAGGCCTCGCGCAATAATGCGTGCGCTTCGGCCTTCGTCAGACTTGCTGGCAGCTCATTGAAGAGTTCCGAGATCTCGGCGCGCGTGATCAACTTCACCAGGTCATCAACCGACAAGGCGGGGCGCGGATCTATCCAATTAAGTTCGATGAGCGGGCCAAAGGCCAGGTCGACGGCACCCAGCTCCGGGTAGCGAATCTTCGATGCTCGAAAGCGCTGACCGCGGCGCATAATCAGTCGTACCAGCAGCGCTTGCGAGGCACGCGGCAATCCCGCGAACAGGGAGAGAAATTCAGTCTCCGAGGGCGACAACAAATCACCGTAGCGTTCATGCAGCCACGACATCGCCGTCTGAAAATGATCCAGATAGTAGAGCAGCCCCGGCGGGCGGTCAGACAAAAGGGATGCTTGAGAGTTCATGGAGGGCACTTAGGTGGCTCGAACGTCGCCTCATACTACACGCAGAAATATTGCTGCCGCGAGCGTTCGCACGCCGTGCGCGTCTCCCGTTTTCCATACAGTAGTGAGCGAGAGCCAACACTGTATAAAGGCAATGTCGAGCCTAACGACAGGCGCTGTGTCATCCAATTAACGGTTTAAACGAGATTGCCTGCGCTGAGATTATTAAATGACCGCGAGGGTTTAGCGGCCCCCGCCTTGTAAAGAATTTCGGATCAAGCGCGATCGCCGCCAAGCTTTTGCGTAGGGGTCGCACGCCGTGTAGGTGCCTTGATCGGTCAGCAGATCCGCATTAATTGCTGGCTTGAACCACGCGATTGAAGCCGTGCTGGGCAAATGACTCTATGATGTAGCGGGCTGTGCAAGATACTTTGGTGATGACGCAAGTGGAGTCGCTATTCATGCAGCAAGTTAACCCCATCAGGGTTTGTATTGCCGGTGTCACGGGCTGGGTCGGGCGTGTGCTCGCACCCGTGATACTGAAGCAGCACGATTTGCTTTTGACCTCGGCGGTAGCAAGAAAATTCAGTCACAAGACAGTGGGTGAGACGCTGGGGTGTGGCTCTTCGGTGGAAATACGCTCGACCGTCGCTGAAGCGCTGGCAAAGGACAAGTTCGATGTGCTCGTTGACTATCCCGAAACCGTTCATCCGTGACCATTGGGAGGGCCTGCTTGCCACCTGCGCATGCCTGTATTGCCATCGCCGTGCCTTGAGCTCGGGCATAAGGCGAACTCAACAATGAGTCGGGGCGTTCGTTGGAGTCCAATTCGGCGAACCATGCTCCGATTGCTCGCGCCTGATCTCGTCCTCGCTCGCTAAGTTCTACGTCGACGTCGCGCGATTGAATATCAATTCGTGATACCCCAGCGGCGTGCGCTTTATCCCGCGCCACGTTTCCAGTGCTCTCCCCGTGTCGGACGAGCCAGAGACACGCCGGCCATTGCGAAGAAGCGACCATTTTCACTCCTGGTTTACCGCTAGCCATGGCAGTGTGGAATCGCAGGTGAGACCGCCTGACCTCGAAAGCTAGTTAAGTATCCATCACGTCTGCGGCATTTGACAGCCGCTTTTGGCTTTAACCTTTGACAGAAATCTCCTATCAGCAAGGCCCTGTCGCAGAAGTTATGTGCAGTGGCCCGCGGCTCAATTCTTTGCTGCCTTCACCGGTTTGAATATCGGCTGCAACCCCTGCGTTCACAATAATCTTTCTCAAACTTCCTACCAAAAACGGGCAACAGGCTTGCCATTGCGATGAGCGTTTTCCTACGCGGGCTATCGGCCTTCAGCACTGCACTCGAGCTTGCCTGGTGCACTACTTTGGATGCCCCCCTTAAAATGGAGAGCCGAAATGAATTCCTTAATTCCGATGTGGATCATCGGCGCGCCTTTTGTCGGATTGTTAATTCTTGCATTTTCTTTTAAGGGCCCGAGCGCCATGGGAAGAGACGACCAGTCGATGCATCGAGCCGGTTAGGTTAAGCGTGCAGAAGCAAGCCTCTGTAGCGGCGGGCCTGCGCTCGCCGCTTATTTCGGTAGCTATTGCCTCCGGCGCATTTATCGTGCCTCTGGCTTTGAGTGCATCCAGTAGCCCCGCGCCCAATCACCCCGGCATTTTTTTGTGGTATCGGTCACTTCGAAAGCCGTTTTTTAAACCTAAAGATTGGATCATCCCGGTCACTTGGTTCGGCATAGAAGCGGCGTTGGCTACGGGGGCCTATAGGTTGCTTCAATCCGCTCCAAGCGCATCACGAATCCGCGCCCTGAACTGGCTGGGATGGAACGTGCTGATGATCGGGGGATGGAGCCGCCTCTTTTTTAAACGTCGAGAACTAGGAATCAGCACCGTTGCCGCGACGACGATGGTGGCAAGCGCAGCGGAGTACATAAGGCAGGCCAAGCAAGTGGATGCCGGCGCGGCGCGAGCAGGAGTTCCCTTTCTCGCCTGGGTTTCATTTGCAACAGTCCTCACCGGCACGATCTGGGCGATGAATCGCAAGCGATAGGTGGCATCCCTTCTGCCAGCCCTGTGAGTGTTGAGGAAGTGATGCTGCGCGCCGCATAGGAGTCCCGCCGACGCGCTCTTTTTCACGCGCAAGACGGTGTGCTCCTGGGATTCTGGGACATCCTCGGGAGCTACGTGCCGAGTGGATCTACCCAACGCTTGACCGACTATCAGTTGGAACTGAAGCGCGTTCCGGAGGAAATCTCCGGTCAGCACAATAGGCGCAAATCCAAGGCTTGACCTGCTGCAATGATTCATCACCGCTTGGCGCTCGTCCTCCCGTTCGCGCGGTCCTGCGGCGGCCTCGTCCACCACGTACTGATGAGCGCGATCAACGCGTCCGCGGCGTATCGCGACGCCGGGAAAGCGTTTTTCGCTCAAGTGTACCGAGCCCAACCCATGAGTCCTAGCAGTCTGACCAATGCGGTATGGGCATGGTAATCGATGAAACAATTGCCCTTGAAGACTTCCAGCGCACACCGCAAGCCAAATGTTTGAGGGTGCTCGAAAAAACTCCATCGCGTCCGGCTAATAGGTTCTCTGCAGGGCGTTGCAAGTCAGTGCCATGATCCCCCAGCGCGGGCGCGAGCTATCGCACTAAGCCTTGGTTCGTGGCTCATTACCGGGAACGGCTCGCTCTTGAGCGGTCCCGGGCGAGTCTGTTTTTTTCTTTCGTTTCTCCTCCTCTTCCGATCGTCGAGCGCTTGCGAGAGCTTTGCGTCCAATCTCGTCAATAGTGTCGTCGATGTTTACCAAGCCCTCTCTCAGCTTAGTCGGTATATCGCCGGGTTTACCGTGCGAGTCGTTGGTGCTGTTCATGGTCATTTGCCCGCCTAATGATCGCGGATCATTATATATACTGAAGTCACGTGGTACTTCAGTCCTTGAAAATCTGTGCATGATCGGGATGGGCCACGGTACCCAACCTTCACACTGCAGCGACGCCATCATAGGCTCGCGCCGACGGCGAGATTGGCGTGATAAAATACTTGGACTCAGGCAACACCTCGGTTCTGCTTTTTTGCTGTGCGCTCACTTCTCTTTGGAGTTACCGATGGCATCGAAACTTCCTCCGTGGATAGCGGCGGCTCGGGCTCAGTGGCGCTGGAACGGGAGCGCACGGCCGCCCTTCGCAGAGGTTCCCTCCGGTACCGAGGAATCAGTATGGGACTATCCTCGGCCACCGGCGCTCATCCGTGATTCACGTGTGGTCACGATCCACTGGGGAAAGCACGAGATCGCCCGAACCCGACGCTCGGTACGTGCACTGGAAACTGCGCATCCGCCGAGTTTTTACCTGCCGTGGGATGATGTCGCGCGGTCTTTGCTGTGCGAAGTCGCTGGCTCCTCGTTATGCGAGTGGAAAGGTCCTGCTCGCTACTGGTCCCTGATTGATGGGAATCGCCAATTGCCTCGGGTTGCCTGGAGCTATCCCGCGCCACTCCCCGGGGCGGAACTGATTGCGGATTGTGTGGCGTTCTATCCTAATGACCTCGAATGCCGAGTTAACGGGGCCTTAGTGCGAGCTCAAGCCGGCGGATTTTATGGGGGTTGGATTACCCCGGAGCTGACGGGTCCCTTCAAAGGGGATCCGGGAAGTCAGGATTGGTAGATCGCGCGTTGATTCGATCCTCCGGCCGCTCCCGGATGGAGTATGGATCACTGAACCGATAACTCTGCTTTTTTATGGGGTATTTCACCGCAGGTATTAGCAAGTGGCGGTGTATCAGGCTATCGGCCTTGCGAGGCGCGTAAACGAAGTGTGGCTTCACCGCTTTTGGCTAATCGCTGAGCATGGGAGTTTCCGAGATTTCGCCCCGTTCGATTTCATGTGCGGCTTGTTGACGCCAGCGATAGGCTTGCGAGTCGATAGTTGGCACCAAGCCTTTGGAACAAAACGCGTATGCGCACCTGTAAGGTCGGTCGTCTGTTAGGCCTATTCGGCACCCTCAGCCTCCTTGGGGTTGCTGCACCGTTACCGGCAGAAGCTGCGGGTGAGGTCAATCGCGAAGTTGTGTTTTCTGAATATTCAGATGAATCCAGCAGCCACGAGATCGCCAGAAGAACGTTAAGCCCCTTAACGGCGTTAGAACTTGAGCGACACATTACAAGTGTCGGCAAAACAATGAATCAGCAGCCCATTAATCTTGCCGAAGAACATTTTGTAGTGTACGTGGCTGCATCATGCCCGCCTCGTGGATGTGCGCTGCTGGTATTCGTTCCGCCATGGGAAGACGCGCAAATACCTGCGGGGTGGTCGGCGGCACTTGATCGATATGGAGTCATATTTGTGAGTGCGGCTCGCTCTGGCAACAATCAGAGTGTCTTCGACCGGCGGGAACCCTTGGCGCTGCTCGCCGCGCACAACATGAAGCAGCTCTATCAAATCGACGCACAGAGAGTCTACATCGGAGGATTTTCCGGCGGAGCTCGCGTGGCGCTGCGCTTAGCTTTGGCATATCCAGACGTATTTGCGGGGGCCTTTCTCAACGCTGGCAGTGATGACATCGGCAATGCGCAGATTCCGCTGCCGCCAAAAGAATTATTCTTAAAGTTCCAAAAAACTCCTCTGGTGTACACGACAGGCGAAGCCGACACGTTGCAGCTTGGCGCCGATATGGCCAGTATCGCCTCAGTTAGAAAATGGTGCGCGTTTGACATACACGACCACGTAGAACGTTCGGTGGGTCACGACGTGGCCTCCTCCACAACCCTGGCGTGGGTTTTGGGCGCTCTGCTTCATGCTGCGCCTTCGGATCCAAAAGGAATGTCTAAGTGCACACAAGCACTTGAGGAAGAGCTCAACAGGAAACTTTCCGGGGTGGTGCGCTTGATGGAGGCCGGTCGGATCGATGAAGCACAACAAATGCTTGCCAAAATAGATGCCCATTTCGGAGGATTCGGTGCACCGCGCATTAATGAGCTCGCGCGCTAGAAGCAAGGCATTTGCGATGGCGTCGGTTCACGAACGCATTCAAACCTACGTCAAGTCGTACTCGATGAACCCGGTTTTTCTTGCCACGCGGTCGTAAAGTCGTCTCGCTGTTGCGTTAGTTTCCTGAGTCATCCAGTAAACATTGATGACGCCGATCCTTGCTGCCTCTTCGCGTATGGCCTCAATGAGCGCTGCACCGATGCCTTTTCCGCGTGCTACGGGATCTGTAAACAGATCCTGTAGATAACAACTGTTTGACACCGACCAGCATGAACGGTGGTATAGATAGTGGGCCAGACCGACCGCCTTTCCTTGCACGAATGCGAGTAGACATTTGGGCTCGAATTCATCCTTGATGAGCAGCCGTCTCCAAGTCGACTCATACACGCTCGGCGGACGTGTAGCTTCATAAAATGCTAAATACTCCGACCAAAGCCGCAGCCAATCGCGATTGTCGGATGGCTCCAGCGAGCGAATAATGACGGAATCCAACTGTTCTTCCTTAGAGCGCTGGCGGCGCACGAGTATGTCACATCTGCGCGGTCTCGTTGGCCGGGGTTCCAGTGGGCTTGCGCAGGTGGGCAATTCCTTTCTGCTCCACGAAGTTGGTTGCCGCTTCCCAGAGGTGATCGCCGTAGTAGAACGGATCGAATCGCTCGGCACCCGGAATGGGCAGCGGCGAGATAATGGCGTCAACGCGGGCTTCGTAAAAGAACGGAATCGAGTATCGCTCGATCCCCGTTGCCAAAACGCGATGCACCGTTGCCCGGATGGCGCCCGAAGTCCAACGCTCCAGTACCTTTCCAAAGTTGACCGCTAACGTGCCTTCCTCCGGTGGGACGTCGATCCACCTCCCATCTAAAAGCTGTGCCTGCAGCCCGCCGACACCATCCTGTGCCAACAAGGTCATGAAGCCGGAATCGACATGCGCACGGCCCAGCATATGGCGCGGCTCACCAAAGTGCGTAGTCCACATTTCCGAGCGTTCGCCGCCTTCAAAAGACGCGTGCGACCTGACGGGGTAGTGCGTCAATCGCAAGGTAGAAATACCACCGGCGAACGCGCTGTCGAAGGTGATCTCGGGGAGATTCAATGCGCGTGCAATCGAACGCATCAGGGCAGCCGAGAGTCTCGTCATCGCCAGATAGTAGTCCCGCACGCGATTGTTCCACCCTGGGAGCATGGCTTGCGCCGGCATGGGCGTTGCTTCGCGCAACGGGTCGCTGTCGTCAACTACGCCGGGTCCATAGGCAACGTCCGGTCCGAGATCCATGCCTTCTTTGTAGGTCGCTTGACCATCCTGCAATGGGAACCAACCCCGATAGACATTGCGTCGCTCGGGGTCAAAGCTCCATCGGTAGAGTTTGCGGATTTCAACTGGTGGTAGTGAGAAGATTTTCAGCAGCTCGCGACGATTCGGCCCGTCGAGCACGGCCCATTGCGGCAACCCGGTGATAACCATCATTCCCGAGGTCATTGCGGCAGATTGAATCGCTTTATCGACGCCAGACCTTGCTGCCTCGTTTTCAGAAAACAGAGCGCCGACATTGACACGAGGTATGACGTGCTGACTCATGCTAATTCCCTTGTTTTACGCAATGCCTTAACACCTACGTTGCGCGGTGCGCGCGCCTGCCTGGCCTCTAGCTGCGCTAGCAACCCGCTCGTTGGCATTGCCCATCACGGCCGGCATGTCCTGCAGGTCGATAACATAGTGCGCGCCGCTCTCCTTGACCAGCTTCTCCTTCGTAACCTGATCGCGGCGTTATTCGTTCGAATAGCGTTCCGGCGCATTTCGTCTGCGGTCACGATCGATCCCTCAGGCGCTAGTCAGTCGATAGCATCGACCGTACGGTGGCATCCCGCCTAGCTTCCGATGAGGTTCACATCGGCGAAAACAATTGGCGAATAATCAATACATTAGGGCGTCCGAGGCCCGGCGACAGTAAGTCCCAAGTTGTCGCATGCTTCTCGCCGAAACCTGGCGTGCGCGCTTCGCTACGGCACCCGGCTCACCATGATTTTTACACCCATTGCACCGCGATCCGCTCGGATGTTGATGCGGCTCAACGGGGCGCGGCCAGCCGCGCGTCAGCCTCACCATCATCCTGATCCAGCGATGCAAACACACGCTTCGCACACCAGGCATGCCGGTCGAAGCAGCCAAGGGTTCACCCATTTCTGTCGCTGTTCGAGTGATCCTTCAAGGCTGCTGCCCACTGTTGGCGCCAGGGCTTGTAATTGCGCGATAGGCCGCCTTTAGAACCTTCCAATGCTCATGATGAAACGAGATTTTAGATAACAACCCGCGTAGTATTTAATTTTGCTGCTGATTAGGCACGTTTTGAATTGATAAGTGCAGGCGAGCGGGGATGCTGGTCATGGAAATCTTAAATTACGGGAGTGAGCAACATGGCGGAGAATGTATACAAAGTTATTGAGCTTGTGGGAACCAGTACGGATTCTTGGGAGAAGGCTACGGCTGCGGCGATCAATCGTGCCGGCAAAACACTCAGGGATCTGAGAGTCGCAGAAGTGGTAAAGCTCGATGTGCAAATTAAGAATGGAAAGATTGAGGCTTATCGCGCGCGTCTGAGCGTCTCGTTCAAATATGAAGGTGGTACCTAGCCTGGCCGATCAACGCGGGGCCCAACCGGCACGACCTAGGTCCGCACGGGAACTTACGTTGCGCACCAATCGGCTGGAACTGCTGGCTACCACTCTCGCGCATATCGATGCGGAGATGGAAGATCCGCCCTCTCTCGGCGGGCTTCTGCACGTCGCGATTCCATCGAGCTGGCCTCCCGGCGAATACGACCGCAATGCACTCGAGTTTTTTCGCGACCAACTGCGTGCGGGAGGGCTTTCGCACGTAGGCTGGTATGGGTGGTACGCCATGGTGTGTAACGCGAGCGGGGAGCGCGAAACCTTGGTCGCGGCAGCGGGTTATGTAGGCCCTCCGAAGGACGGTTCAGTCGAAATTGGCTTTTCCGTCGTTCCCGAAGCTCGGGGTCGCGGTTATGCCACGGAGATCGTCAGGGCGCTGGTCGAACGCGCATTCGAACAACCTGAAATTCAGACAGTGATCGCACACACTTACGATTCCAACGAGCCTTCAACCCGGGTTCTGCTTCGCTGCCGATTTCTTCGTATGGGTGCGGGCGGCGAGCCCGGCGTCGTAAAGTACCAGATAGAGCGCAATGCAAGGAAAGGTTCACCCTGAAGGCTTAGTCGCTGAGTACGTACAGGTTGCCCGGGTCCCGCGCCAGATAAAGGTTGGTTTCAATTGGCGATCTTTGCCAATAACGGCTTACTATGGAAGGATCGCTTTTTAGCCAACCACGAAAGTACTGGCCGTGAGGAAATTCATACTCGTTTCGACTGGCGTGATGGGAGTTTGCCTTGGGGCTCTGTGGTTTTTGCAAGGCGCAGACCTGATTCGCATCAAACCCATCCTGTGTTTTGCCGATTGCGCAGTGATCACGGGGGGATCCCAATTTTGGGAAGTGACGGGAGGGTTGATCTTCATCGTCGGAATCTTGGCAATCGGCATTGCCTTCAAAAAAGCAAAATTTCGCAACTAAAGAACTTCCCCATGGAAAGTTCGTACATGAGCGAAATCGAATTCAACCGGCGGCGATTGAAGCAAAGATGCGGCTGCAGGGCTCAGAGCACGGCGACTACCGTGCCGGTCAACCCCGCGCGATGTCTCATTCGTCTTTCTTGAACACTTTGCCTTCCTTCATCACAAAGCGCACCCGTTCGAGCTCGTGAATGTCGAGGATCGGGTTGCCGCTCACTGCAATGATATCGGCCGATTTGCCCGCCGTGATAGATCCGAAAAGCTCGGAGTGGCCGATGAGGTCAGCCGCATTCACGGTAGCCGCTTGGATTGCCTGCATTGGCGTCATGCCATACTTGACCATGAAGGCAAATTGCCGAGCGTTAATCCCATGCGCACAAACACCTGCATCCGTGCCGAAGGTCATTTTGGCGCCCGCGCGAACGGCTTTCGTGAAGTTCCGGCGCTGAGCTTCGCCCAATCCCGCATCGTGGGCGAGAAACTCGGCCGGCGTGTTCGGGTCTGACTGGATACATTCTTCGTCGTAAATGTCCATATCCAGATAGGTGCCATGCTGTTTGGCCAGCGCAATCCCTTCCTCATCGATCAGCGTGGCGTGCTCAATCGATGCAACTCCGGCGCGAATCGCATTCTTGATGCCTTCAGCTTCGTGCGCGTGCGCCTCTACGCGAAGACCGAAGTTGGCGGCTTCTTCGACCGCGGCTCTTATTTCCTCGGGCGTAAATTCGATTGATTTGGTGATGCTGCCATGGGTTAGAACGGCGCCGGTCGATAGAATCTTGATGTGATCGGCACCCAGGTGGGCAAGTTCTCGCACGACCCGGCGCACGTCCCATGGGCCGTTCGCGATGCCGTAGCGAAGATCCAATGGCAGCTGAATGTCCTTGGCCAGTCCGGTCATTGCGCCGGCTCCTTCACTGATGGTTACATACGCACCGGCCACATACATGCGGGGCCCGATAATGATCCCTTGGGCAATGGCATCGCGCATGGCCACATCGTTGAAGGCGCGATATACACCCACATCGCGCACGGTGGTAAATCCGGCCAACAACGTAACCCGCGCATTCGGAATCGCCGCATAAGCAGTTTCGGCCGCTGATAGCCGCAGAGAAAGCAACGGCTCTGGATTGGGGATGTCAGCCAGGTGAGTGTGGCAGTCGATGAGGCCCGGCAGTACCGTCATCTTCGACAGGTCGATGACATGGGCTTGATCAGGTATCGGTATGTTGGGTCCAACCGCCTCAATTTTTGCGCCGCGGATGAGAATCACTTGATTCTCCAACACGCGGCCGGTCTGAACATCAATGAATCGGCCGGCGCGAATCGCCGTGACCGTCGCCAAGGGTACCGAGGCTGCCGTCTGTTCGGCGCATATCGCCGGGAAGGAGGCCAAACTCAATGCAGAGATCAATATCAATATGCGCACGGCTACCCTCTATTGGATCAGCTCAAGGAAGGGGGGGGCGTTACGTAATAAAGCCCGGCATTGTTTAAATAGTCACCGATTCGTCGTTGGCGAAACTCTCGCGTCAAGGGGTGCTGTTTCCTTCTCTATCATCCTGATAGATGCGCGCTAGTAATTGATCGAAATCGGACAGGCGTTCTGCCGCTGTCGGAAGGATCGCGCCCTGCTGCTGCAAGATCGCGATCAGTTTGGTCGGTGCCACGCGCTTGTCGCCCACGATCTCAACGTGCCCGGCACTTACCTCCACCCGATGTACGCGTTTATCGCTCTCCACAAGAGGATTACGTTGTTCAGCCAATGAAAACACCTTGTCCTCCTGCACGCAGCGGCCGTCTATCTCGCGCCGGCAAGTGCCGTGTTCGTCAGTGTCGATTTTGAGAAACTTGCTGACTTGCGGAATCAGTGTGCCAGGCTCGCGTATGAAGTGTGATGAGGAGGTGATATCTGCCCATTTAGCGCCCGTCACGGCATAGCAACTCAGCGGCAAGAGGCCCAGTGTCAATGGGTAGAGCCAGGTTCTACCGCAGGTTTGCGCCACGGCCATGCCGTTAAAAGGACCTGAGATGGTCACAAGCCGCAAATCGGCGCGGCGGCCGGGCGGTCCGATGGGCAGATCGGTAAGTGACCTGTGGGCAATCAGCGCCCCCTGACTGTGACCGATAATGGTGATCTGGGGCGTTCGTGTTTGCTCTGCCAGCAGATCGATCCCGCGGCGCAACTCGGTAGCGCTCTTGGTGAGCTTGGCACGGTCGTCGTAGGTAAAGCACGCGGTCTGCTGACCATGGAACGCCAATACCTGGGCCAGGCCGCGAAACTGGCCCGAGGAGCCGAAACAGCCATGTACCAATACATGAATGGGCTGGCTTAAATTCAGATGAAGGCTGTGATCCGGGTTGTCTGTGCAAGGCGTGAGGCCAGGTATTTTCAGCACAATGTTGGTTGTCGGCAGTTTGCCCGGCTCGATCTCGTAATAAACCGGGTTCGCGGGTTCGTTGATGGCACACCCGCCAAGCAGCCCAACAAGCAACAGGGCCGTGGCGGTTCGCATAGCGGGGCGCGTGCCGAAACGAGAGAGATTAACGCAGTCCGAGCAGCGCATGCTTTTAACGCCTTCGACCAAGAGTCGCTCACTCAAATTGGACTCCCCATGCATCTAGCAGTGCACTCTGCATTCAATAATGGTCCGTGAACCGCCCGAGTCTGCAGCTATATCCTTCGGGCGGAGAACGCAGGTGAAAATCCGCGACGCGGCTTCCTTTCGGAAATGACGCGAGCGTCGTCAATGCCCAGAAATTGAATTCCTGGGTATGGATCTGAGGCCACATGTGACCGTGAGTGCTGGAGCAGGAAACCTCGACGACTCCGGGGGTCGAGCTGTAATAGTTGGAGGCTGCCTGCGTCGAAGGCCGGTAATCGGCGCATAAAACGCCGGAGCATTTCCACTTATCATCCTCTCCGCCCCAAACGGTAATCACGATGATTGGGCTGAGATGAGACTTCAGTGGCAGGGGCCCGATGCGCCCTTGAAAAATTTTAGCTGGATCCGCCCGCACCTTTTCGCGCGCGGCGTCAAATGACAAGGCGGCGCCATCGTCCTGAGTCACGTACCATTCACCGGATATCGGTAGCCCCCCGGCCCAGAAGTCGGAACGAAATGTGAGGGCGCGGTTGGTCATGGTGCCCCCAGAAGAAATGCCGCCGACGAACAGCCGGCGTGCATCGAGGGGATAGAATTTTGCAACACAACGGACCATCGCGATGAGAAATCGAGAGTCCGGGCCCTCATCATTCTTCCAACGATCGCCATCGGGCCCGGTCGCGCGGCCTTCAGACCAGGGCCGCCAGTTCCAGCCGTTGATACCCGGACCGTTGCAGGCACCCGCTCGCAGGTCGGGGTCCTGATTGGCGCACTCTCTAATTGGACCGATCACCATGAAGCCCTTTTCGGCCATGAGGGCATTGGCGCCGCTGCGACCCACCCGGAGGTTGTCAGTGGTCGATTCGACAGTGCCCGTCAGCGGGACCCAAACCGGGACGGGCTTCTTAAGATTGGTTGGAGGAACGATGACGAAAGCCCTCATCGCACCATCGATCGGGAAATCGACGTTGCGCCCGGGTTTGACGTGATAGTTCTCGGGACATTCGCCGCCGAGAGACTTTGTTGAATCCGCGACCGACGGCATCGAACTTGCGAAGAAAGTTGCAAGTGCAAAATAAAGGGACGCGCGAGACGTGTGGTACGACATGTGAATGTCTTTGGTTTCGTTGTGGTTTGACAAGCATTCTAAGCAATGTTGCAATTTTCGCGAACTTAAGCTGCTTAGGCCCAGATCTGACGGAACCTACGCCGAATCCAGAGGTGCGGTCATGAAACATGTATTTCATGCCTGCATTTGGCCTCGGCAAGGCGGGACACTGCAAGATGCGCCGGCAGGCAAACAATCGGCAGCGGGCCGAATACGGGCGGATCACAATTCACTCGAGCTCACAGTGGCGGATCTGGGTCTATGGGAGTGGCCAGGCAGCGTGACAGGTCGAACACGTAGCTATTAGGCAGGTTGATTCGACTGGCGTTATAACCACTTCCAGATGCCCGCAGCGATTCCTGCGAGCGGCCTGTGCGCGTAAGTTGCGGCAAGCCAGATGAGCAGGCCCCCCGCGATGGTGTGGGCGCCGAATTGACCCAAGTGCGCCTTCCCTTTGATGATAGCGGCAAACGGCCAATAGCTCGTTTTCCCTTCCCAGGCGGGCCACATCTGCGGTTGCAACTTCTCCTTTTTGCGATCCTGCAACGTTGCGCCGACCAAGGCGAGCAAAATTACTGCTGCTGCCAAAACGATGTTTGCTGCGACTGGATAGACCAGGATATGGCACGCGCCCCATAGCGCGAAACCCCACATCATTGGGTGGCGCGTCACCGCGAAAACGCCGCGCGCGGTCTCCGGAGACACCTTGGCTCCTGCGGACGGCAGCGCGGGGTTACTCACCAGCGATCCCATGAATAGGATCGACGCAAGCAGCATGATTAGCGTCACCAAAATCCACAGCGCATTGCTGACCGGCCAGATAGGCGCTGAGGCGGGAACTGCTCGATAGGCTACGACCATCCAGACCAGGGTAACTATCGCAATAAGGGAGTAAACAATCAGAAACACCCGTTCACCTGCCGCATTGACAATAGGCGCGCGCAGCGGATGCGATAAGAGAAAATGCGTGCCGACGAAGGCAACGGCGGACAACAAAAGGGGAGCAATACCCGTCATTGAGGATCCTATGAACGTCGCAGCTCCACTCAAATTAACACACGCTGGGGTTTACGCACGGCGAGGGCCGCGGCGGCAAGAATATTTGATAATAGGCCGCTCGATCTCCCACACCTGACGCTGCCCCTCTCCCCTGTAGCGTGTCACTGGCTCCCCGATGACACCCCCGTACAGATACCTGTGCGTTGAGCAATTGAGAGTGACCGATCTACCAAAACCTGTATATAATTACAGTATGGAGGTGGAGCGCAAACTTGCAATTTTAGCCGATGCGGCGAAGTACGATGCGTCTTGCGCGAGCAGTGGCGCCCCGAAGCGATACGCATCGCCCGGCAAGGGCATGGGTTCCACCACAGGGATGGGCATTTGCCACAGTTATACGCCGGATGGCCGCTGCGTTTCCCTACTTAAAATATTGCTGACCAATTTTTGCGTGTACGACTGCGTTTACTGCGTGAATCGACGTTCCAGCGATGTTCCGCGGGCGCGGTTCAATGTCGAAGAGGTGGTAAATCTGACGCTATCGTTTTATCGACGCAATTACATCGAAGGTCTTTTTCTGAGCTCCGGGATCATTCGTTCTGCGGACTACACCATGGAGCAGCTGATCGAGGTAGCGCGCAAGTTGCGACAGGAACACCAGTTTGCCGGGTATATTCACTTGAAGACCATTCCTGAGGCGAGCGGTGAGTTGATTGAAACAGCAGGGCGGTATGCCGACCGATTGAGCGTAAATATTGAGCTGCCCAGCAGCGAGGCACTTAAAAGCCTAGCGCCCGAGAAATCCGTTCAGTCCATCAAGAAATCCATGGCCTCGATACGCCTTAAGGTTGACGAATCAAAGGCCGGCGGGAAAGGCGCGCCGCAATTTGCGCCCGCAGGACAAAGCACTCAGATGATTATCGGCGCGGAGCCGAGTTCGGATATCGAAATTCTCAGCACCGCAGTCACTCTGTACAGCTCCTATAATTTGAGGCGAGTGTATTATTCGGCATTCAGTCCGATTCCCCACTCGTCCTCGCGCCTGCCAAATCGTTCTCCCCCGCTGATGCGCGAGCACCGGCTCTACCAAGCGGATTGGTTACTGCGCTTCTATGGATTTTCAGTGACTGAATTGGCTCATTCTCTGCCGAGCGGTGATTTAAATCTTTCCCTCGACCCCAAAACTGCGTGGGCGCTTGCGAATCGAGCTCGATTTCCGATCGATGTCAATACGGAGGCGCGCGAAGAGCTTTTGCGGGTGCCGGGTCTCGGCGTTCGTGTCATCGGGCGCATCTTGTCCTCGCGACGCTATCGGCGGCTAAGATGGCAAGATTTGAAATCGCTCGGCGCCACCTTAAATCGAGCGCGTCATTTTATCGTTGCTGCCGACTATTCACCCAAATCCGAAATTTCCGCTGATCGACTGAATAGACAGATTTCGCAGGATAGCCAACAGTGTCTTTTTTAGCGAACGAGCGCTCAAAAATGACAATTGCTCACAGCGAGGGGTTCACATTCGACTCCTGGCGCGGAGCGGTCCGGCCGTGGCTCGCAGCGGGTCATAAGGCAGAAGGGCTGGTGTGGCAGGACGGATCAAACCAAATCAAGGCCGCATCGGCGGATTGCGAGCCTAATTGCGTCCAACCCGCGGTGGGCAGGTTACGTCTGCCGCGTGTGCTCATGTCGTTGTTACAAAATTTAGCGTGTTTTCGCCATCCGTCGCGCTGGGAATTCATGTATCGCCTCGCGTGGCGTGTGCTTTACGAGAATCCTCGCCTGCTTGACGATCCGGCCGACCCCGATGTGGCGAATGCCGTTACAATGGATCGAGCGGTGCGGCGCGATCTTCACAAGATGCATGCCTTTGTGCGCTTTCGCGAGAGTGCTGGGGATGACGGTACTGTCTGCTATTTCGCTTGGTTCGAGCCGCAACATGAAATTTTGCGTCCAGGCGCGGTTTTTTTCGCGAACCGATTTCCGAACATGTGCTGGACGATTGCGACGCCGGATGGCGCTGCCGCCTGGGACACCAAGGCCATAGACTTTTTTGCTCCTCGGGCGCTGGCTGAGCGGCCGCGTGAGGATATCAATGAACATTTATGGCGGACTTATTACCGCTCCATATGCAATGTGGCGCGGATCAACCCGAGCGCGATGCAGCGCGAGATGCCCAAGCATTACTGGAATAATCTACCGGAGGCGACCGAGATCGCAAGCCTGTTGCGCGACGGTGCGGCCCGTTTTGCCGCTCGTCAAAAACAGGGCGATCACGAAAATTTCACCGCAGCAAAATCCTTGCAGCGCTCATTGGCGCAGGCACAGGTCCCGGCCGCAGGCATTCAGTTGTGTCGCGCGTGCGATCTGTGGAAGCATGCAACGCAGGCGGTGGAGGGCGAGGGGCCGAAATCTGCACGAATCATGCTGGTCGGCGAGCAGCCAGGCGATGAAGAGGATTTGCGTGGCAGGCCGTTCATCGGTCCGGCGGGAAAGGTGTTGGACGAGGCATTTCAGGCTGCGGGTCTTAAGCGAGGCGAGATCTACCTTACCAATGCGGTCAAACATTTCAAATGGGAACCCCGCGGCAAGCGGCGCTTGCACAAGCGTCCGGGCGTCGGAGAGATTCGCGCCTGCAACGTGTGGTTGCTAAACGAAATCGAAGCCGTGAAGCCGGCGGTTATCGTCGCCCTCGGAGCGAGTGCGCTTACTGCGTTGCTCGGCTCCGCTAAAACAGTCGAAACGGCGCGCGCAATGGATTTGAATCTTCCGTCAGGCGTGCCGCTCGTTGCGTCTTACCATCCTTCCAGTATTTTGCGGGCGGATGCCGAACGTAGTGCGATATTAAGAGAGGCGCTTGTCGGAGATTTGAGGAAAGCGTCGAGCCTGCTTGCACCCCACGGCTGAGCGGGAATTGCAGTATCGCCAGTCGCCCGATCCCGCGTCGTCTTGTACCTACTTGAATTGCAGCCCCAATGCACTGGCCACTTAGAGAACATCGCCGCAATGTACCGCATGGTCAACAATGAATGAGTTCGAGGATTTGGTAACAGCGACGCGGCGGGGGCTGTTCTGTAAAGCCGGGGACTTCTATATAGATCCCTGGTTGCCGGTCGAAACCGCTGTCATCACGCATGCGCATGGGGATCATCTGCGAGGCGGCAGCGCGCGCTACATTTGCACTGACGCTGGCGAAGCGGTAACCCGGCAGCGGCTGACCGCCGATGCACGGGTTGAAACGATGGCCTACGGCGAGTCGCGCAGTGTCGGTGACGTGAGGATTTCATTGCACCCCGCAGGCCATATTCTGGGTTCTGCGCAGGTACGCATTGAGCGCGATGGCGTCGTCTGGGTCGTCTCGGGTGATTACAAGCGGGACGCCGATCCCACTTGTGCGCCGTTTGAAGTCGTCCCCTGCGAGACGTTCATCAGCGAAGCCACCTTCGCGCTGCCTGCGTACCGCTGGCCTGAAACACAGCTGGTAGCGCGCGAGATTTTTGACTGGTGGCAAGCCAATAAGCGCGCCGGATTGGCGAGCATCCTATATGCCTACGCGCTCGGTAAAGCCCAACGCGTATTGGCTGAATTGACCCGCTTTACCAGCGAGCCCGTGTATGTGCACGGCGCGGTGGCTACTATCGTCAATGCGTACCGCCAATGCGGGGTCGAGATGTTGCCCACGCTGCCTGCGACCGTTGCAGCGAAAGCCGATTATGCCGGCGCATTGATAATGGCGCCGCCCAGCGCGGCAGGTTCTAGCTGGGTGCGGCGCTTCGGCGAGGCCAGCTCGGGCTTTTGTTCGGGTTGGATGCGGGTGCGCGGCGATCGTCGCCGCCGCGGATACGATCGCGGATTCGTTCTTTCCGATCATGCAGACTGGCCGAGCTTGTTGCGTACGATTCGAGAAACGTGTGCTCATCGGGTGCTGTTGACTCATGGATACACCGATGCCTTGTGCCGTTTCTTTCAGGAGCAAGGCGTGGCGGCAACCGCGCTTCGAACCGAGTACGGTGGCGAGGAGTAATGCGCGAGTTCGCTGCGCTGTTTGAGAGTCTCGATACGACCAACTCGACCCGCTTGAAAATTGACGCGATGGTCGAGTACTTTCGCACTGCGAAAGCGGTTGATGCCGCATGGGCCGTTTATGTCCTCGTGGGTCGACGCGTGAAGCAAAGCGTGGGGCCGGCTTTACTACGGGCGTGGCTGCGGGAAGAGGCGCAACTGCCCCCTTGGCTGGTAGAGGAGACGTACGCATCAATAGGTGACCTAGCCGAGACAATTGCGTTATTGGTGGCCCCGGAAGGCGCCTCGGCAATGCGTGCAACCGCTCCACAGATATCGTTGGCCGATTGGTTCCACCAGCGAATTTTGCCCTTAACGGGTTTGCCGAGCGAGGAGCAGCGCCGACGGATCGTCAGTTGGTGGCATGAATTACCCTACCGTGAGTGCTTCCTGGTGACCAAGCTGTTGACGGGATCGTTACGGGTCGGGGTGTCTCGGGCACTTGTGACACGCGCTCTGGCGGAGCTTTTCGGGCATTCTCGCGCACTCGTTGAGCGTGCGCTCATCGGAGCATGGCAGCCCAGCGCGGATTTTTGGATTGCGCTCGCGCAGAATGAGAGCAGCACGTTGGCGAGCCATCCCTATCCATTTTATCTGGCTTCGCCCATCGAGGCGGTTGAATCCTTGGGCGCGCGGGGAGAGTGGCTTGCGGAGTGGAAGTGGGACGGCATTCGCGGCCAAATCGTGCGCAGAGGCGCTGAATGCACGCTATGGTCCCGGGGCGAGGAAATTATTACTGACCGCTTTCCAGAAATCATCGCTGCGGCAAGCGCCATTGAATCGGGCACCGTGCTCGACGGCGAAATTCTGGCCTGGGGGGAGAATGGCGTGCTGCCATTCGCTGAGCTGCAGAAACGCATCGGCAGGCGCACCCTCTCGTCGCGCATCTTGAAAGATATCCCCGTCCGCTTCGTTGCCTATGATTTGTTGGAGTGGCAGGGAGAGGATTGGCGGCCGAGGTCTTTGCAGGAACGCAGGACTCAGCTGCAAAAACTCCTCAGCCCGCAAACGGTGATTGTGTTGTCGCCCGCTATCGATGCGCCATCGTGGGACTCGCTCGCGGCAGAGCGCGACACGGCTCGATCTCGAGGCGTCGAAGGCTTGATGCTGAAGAACTGGCAATCCGTGTATGGCACCGGGCGGCAGCGCGGCGGCTGGTGGAAGTGGAAAATAGATCCCTTCGTGTTCGACGGTGTGCTGTTGTACGCCGCCCCCGGCCACGGACGCCGCTCGAACTTATACACCGACTACACCTTCGGCGTATGGGCCGGCGAGATATTGGTGCCCGTCGCCAAGGCCTATTCGGGACTCACTGATGAGGAAATCCGCCGACTAGATAAATGGATACGTGCCCATACGCGCGAGAAATTTGGGATGGTACGAAGTGTGGAGTCCGCCCATGTATTCGAACTCGCCTTCGAAGGCATCGCGCGCTCCCCGCGTCATAAGTCGGGTATTGCCCTGCGATTTCCGCGCATCAAGCAATGGCGGTCGGATAAGCGCCCTCAAGAGGCCGACACGCTGGCCAACTTGCAGTCGATGCTCCCGACGCAACGTTAGCATGCACGCACAGACGAAGCTGCGCCTCGATAGGGCGCGGCGATGGTTTGCCGAGCAGGGTCGTACTCCATTTGATTTTCAAGAGCAGATGTGGCGTGCGTATTGGCGCGGCGATTCTGGGCTGCTTAACGCGGGAACCGGCACAGGCAAGACGCATGCGGCGTGGTTCGGCCCGCTGCTGGAATCGGAACCGCAAGTAACGCCCGCCGGAATTCACGTCGTATGGGTGACACCGCTGCGCGCCTTGGCGCGGGATTTGGTGCTCGCGTTGCGCGAACCGTTGGCGAGTCTTCATTCGACGTGGCGGGTGGAGGAAAGAACTGGCGACACCTCTTCGGCGCTGCGCGCGCGACAAATTGCCAAGCCCCCACAGGCGCTAGTGACGACGCCGGAGAGTCTGTCAGTGATGCTGAGCCGCCCCGACATGCTTGCGGCGCTCAGCAGGGTACGCGTACTGATTGTCGATGAATGGCACGAGTTCCTCGGAACGAAGCGGGGAGTGCAGTTGGAGCTGGTGGCTGCGCGGCTCCGAACGCTGTCACCATCGCTGTGCATTTGGGGCATGTCCGCGACGCTGCCCGATTTACCGGCGGCAATGCGGACACTGCTCGGACCGTCTCGTGCCGGCACGCTGATCCGCGCTTCGCAGCCAAAGCATTACGATATTGCGGCCAGTATCCCGTCTGCGATCGCCCGGTTCCCTTGGGCAGGCCACCTCGGACTTTCGATGTTGCCGGAAGTCTTGTCGCGGATAGAAGCCGCAGGTACCACGCTGATTTTCACCAACACGCGCTCGCAGGCTGAATTATGGTTTCAGGCCATCATAACGGCCCGACTCGATTGGCTGACCAGCACCGCCCTGCATCACGGATCGATCGACATCAAGATTCGACGCCGTGTCGAGGAGGGGCTAAAAGATGGCAGCTTGAAGTGCGTGGTGTGCACCTCGTCGCTCGATTTAGGCGTTGACTTTCCCCCCGTCGATCAAGTGTTGCAGATCGGCAGCCCGAAAGGTGTCGCGAGACTCCTGCAACGCGCCGGACGAAGTGGTCATCAACCGGGGCAAGTCAGCCGCGTGACCATCGTGCCGACCCACGCCTTTGAGCTTTTGGAATGCGCAGCCGCAAGAGTGGCGGCGACTGCCTTGCAACTCGAGCCGCGTGTCGGCTTGCGCCTCTCACTTGACGTTCTCGCGCAGCATTTAGTGACGCTCGCCGCCGGCGGGGGATTCGACCAGGCCGAGGTCTTGCTAGCCGTGCGCGCTACGCATGCTTTCGAAGAGTTGACGCAGGACCAATGGCAATGGACGCTGGATTTTATAACGCGCGGCGGTGCCGCCCTACAAGGCTACCCCAAATTTCGCCGCGTCGTGCTGGCCGAGTCGCGCCACGTGATCGCCGCAGAGGATATCGCCCGCCGGCATCGGCGCGCCATCGGCACCATCAGCAGCAATGCGTCGATGTCGGTAAAGTGGCTGAAGGGCGGGACACTGGGATTTATCGACGAATCCTTTGTCGGCCGCCTCCGTCCCGGCGACGTCTTTGTGTTTGCGGGGCGGTCAGTGAAATTGGCACGAGTCCGCGATTCCGTGGCCTATGTACGTCTGTCCTCAAAAACAAACCGATATGTGCCGCGCTGGCAGGGCGCACGATTGCCGATTTCCACGACCTTGGGATTCGGTGTCCTCGATCTGTTGGATGACTATGCCGCAGTGGGACCGTCCTCCGAGCAGCCCGAAGTGCGTGCTCTTGAACCCTTGTTGCGCGTGCAAAGCCAATGGTCGGCAATACCAGGTCGCGATGAGCTCCTGGTGGAATGCTACGAAACGCGCGAAGGTTTTCACTTGATGATGTATCCCTTCGCTGGACGCATCTTGAATGAAGGTGTGGCATCGCTGGCCGCCAGTCGCTTGGCGCGCGAGTCTCCGCGGACCTTCTCGATCACCAGCACTGAATATGGATTTGAGTTGTTGTGCGAAGAATCCTTCGTAGTCGAAGAATCGACCTTGCGGCGTATCCTGAGTGTGGACGCTCTGCTGCCCGATTTGCTGATCAGTATCAATCTGACGGATTTGGCCCGCCGGCAATTTCGCGATATTGCCCAAATAGCAGGTCTCGTCGATTCGGGTACCCCGGGTAAACGAAAATCTGCGAAGCAATTGCAAGTATCGAGTGGCCTTATGTTTGATGTGCTCGAGCGGTACGATGTAAACAATTTGCTGCTCGATCAAGCGCGGCAGGAGGTTCTGGAAGCGCAGCTCGACTTCAGGGAGTTACGTAAGCTGCTGGTCCGCTTAGGGCGGTTGCGCATCAGCGTGCAGCGGCCACGCCGACTATCACCGTTTGGCTTTCCGATATGGGCGGATCGATTGCAAACTCAGACACTGTCGACGGAATCGTGGCGGATGCGGATAGAAAGAGAAGCCAGGCGTCTGGAGAAATTGGCGACATGAGCGAGGAGACTTGGCTCACGGTCTGCGGCGAGAAGCTGCTTTTGCACCGCGATCGCGCGGTGATTTGGGCGCGGAGCCGCGCGGTAATCGTGGCGGATACTCATTTCGGCAAGAGCAGCGTGTTTAACCGGCACGGAGTTGCCGTTCCTGCCGGGACCGATGATTTTGATCGCGCCAGATTGACACAGCTATTGGATCACTTCGGCGGACGCCGCTTGATCATTCTCGGCGATTTCGTTCATGAACCGCTCGCTTTGGATAGCCAAGAGGCACACGATCTGGAGCAATGGACTCGCTCGCTCGCCGGCGTCAAAATCCAAGTAATCGCGGGCAACCATGATCGAGGAGTGTCGCGCGGCTGGCGCGGCTCCATTGAGTGGATTGCGGGGGACCATTTCGAGGCGCCTTTCCGCTTCGTCCATGACTGCACGAGCAAACTCTCGGCGGAGGGCGACGCCTTTTCGCTGAGCGGACATCTGCACCCCGTGATAGCACTGAAAGGCCTGCGCAAGAGAATCGCACGCGTGCCCGCTTTTTGGCTGCGCGAAAGCGGCCTGATACTGCCTTCTTTCGGATCGTTCACCGGCGGTTTTTTGGTCGCACCAAAGGAAGGGGAGCGCGTATTCGCGGTGAGCCCCGAACAGGTGGTGCCTTTTCCTTTGCGTTGATCCGCAAGCTTAAATGGGGTTGCGTGGTATCGCTTGACTCCAGGTGAGAAAAGACGTCATGCACAGTCACCTTGGGCGCGTGCAGTTCGCGCCGGCAAACGCAACGCTGGGGACGCTTATTGCGAATGGGACATGCCGGCACATGCTTCTGTTCCGGGGTGATGTTGCGTGGACCTACCCACTCGCTTGAGGCAGAGAATAGGGGTCTACGGAGGCGTATTAAATGTCCGTTGTTTTTGAGGACGGCGGAAATCGCACTGTAGGCTCGCTTTAGCACGCGCGTCGGTCCGAAACAGGCTGCTGTCGGCACCTTGGAGCTACGCAGCTGCACAAAGAAGTCGCCGGTTAGCGACCGTTGCGTTGGTACTGATACAATTTGCAGAAAGCGGTGTCCTCTGCGCATTAGGGGAGTTGGTTCCAGAAATCGATGCGGCGGCGAATCGACCGTCATGGCAAGCGAGGAGCAGTTTGTTCTGTACTAATTGTAGGAGAGGGTCTATGCGAAGGGATGCATTGATGGCAATCGGCATCGTGGTCATGCTGACAATCGGCGCGACCGGCGTTGCACAATCGGGCGACCTCAAGGCGACCATCATGGCGGCTGACGCTGCGTGGTCCGCCGCATTCGCCAAGGGAGACGCGAAGGGAGTCGCAGCAATCTACAGTGCCGACGGGCAGGTGCTCGCCGAAGGCAGAGACCCCGTGACGGGGACAGCGGCTCTCACGACGTTTGTTCAGAGCGTTCTCGATGAAGGAGTGGGCTCAGTCACCCTAACGACGCTCGAAGTCGTCGGCCAAGGGCGCTCCGCCACCGAGGTCGGAAGCTACGTCATGAAGGACAAGTCCGGCAAAGAAATCGATCACGGCAAGTACATGGAGCTTTGGCGCCTCGAAAAGGGCGCGTGGAAGCTCCACCGCGACATTTTCAATTCGAGCGTGCCGCCCAAGAAATAGGCAGCAACCCCGTGCCCGCCAGTGGCGCAACCCAGGCTGAGAGGCGTCTTGGCGCGCTTGTGCATGTGACCGAGACCGTACGATCGAGGACGGCTGCCAGGCACGAAGCACCATTCGCCGTTCTGTCCAAGAGGGTGCTCTAAACCGGAGGTTCGGGCAGCACATTTGTATGCGTTTTTTTTTGGCTATGTATTGAGGTGCCGCTTTACGCAGCCAGTTAATTCAAGAAGGCCTGCAGTCAAAAGGCTTTCAGCGCGAAAATAGACGGCGAGTTGGGAACTATGAGCAAGGTATTCGTGAACATCGGACTTAGCCTTGATGGCTACATGGCACCGGAAGGCATGACCGTGGAGAACTGGGGCAGGCCGGAGTACCAGGACTGGGGCGCAAAGTGGGGCGCGCTGATGGGCTGGATACACAACCTGCAGTATTTTCGCGAGAATCTTAAGCTTGGACCGGGAGGGGAAACCGGCGCGGTCAATGACATGATTCGCAACACCACGAAGCGCATTGGTGCCAACATCATGGGCAAGCGTATGTTCGACGCCGGAGAGCGCGCTTGGCCAGAAGAGGCTCCATTTCACACTCCGGTATACGTTCTTACCCAACAGAAGCGCGATCCTTGGGTTCGCCCTGGCGGGACGACTTTCTACTTCATCAACGAAGGGCCGAAGCGTGCCGTTGAGCTGGCTCGGGAGTCTGCGGGCAGTCGGGATATTCGTATTTCCGGTGGAGCGAATGTGATCCAGCAATACTTGAACATGGTTGTCATTGACGAATTAGAAATTGCCTTAGCACCAGTATTGTTCTGCGGTGGGCGGCGCCTCTTCGAGAACCTAAACGAGACCGGGCAGCAGTTTCGGATCGACAGGACTATCGACAGTTCGTCTGCTACGCACTTGCGCTATGTGCGTCGGTAGGGCGCCCTAATGACCAGTTGTCGAGCCGCAGACCGCGCGCGGGCACGCGGCTCTTGGCGAATCCGTCATCGATCTGTGCTTCTTGGGCCGGACTTCGAAAAAGGGGTATCGCCAGCCCGACAGGAACGGCTGCTTATCCGAATTTGACTGGCAGCAGTCCGGCTCAGCCAACGCCTGGAATGGCACCAAGTGATCCGGTGTTATGTTGGTTGGACGCAATTCAGCTCGCAACTGAAGGCAGCACAACGCGAAGCCAAATTGCAAACATGACCAGAATAATGCCGCTGAAGAAGATTACCAGCAACCAAAATCCGGCAGGATTTTGCAGGCGGTGACAATAACGTCGTCGCCTGGAATACGCAATCTTGCCAGTATGGAGGCCGGACACAATTTCCTTGCCCAGGAAGTAGGCGGATCCCAACAAGACCAGGGTAACCAATGCAAGTCGCAGCGCGTGCATATTGAGAGGTCTCTCTTATTTTAGAAAATGAGGTTCATGAAGGATAGCCTGACAGAGGCAAGTCGATCTGGAGCCCCGCTCGGCGTATAAAGTGGGTGCGCGTTACAGCGGTCATGCGCGATCTTCGCAGTTCAAATTGTCGCAAGCAGGCAGGCGCGCCGCCGCCTCGTCCTTCAGCGCCGCGTTGATGCGACAACGCGCTCGCGTGTAATGGTCGCGAGCGTCGGCGAGCCGGACTGCCGCATGAGTTGCTCAAACTCGCGGTTGGGAATGTCGATCACAGCCTCTACCCCCGGTTGACCGAACGCGGCGAGGCCCCAGATCTGCGGCCGGCCGATTCCGACGGCGGTCGCGCCCAGCGCGAGCGCCTTAAACGAATCCGTTCCGCGGCGCACCCCGCCGTCAAACAATACCGGTACCCGTCCACGCGCGGCCGCGACGATTTCCGTCTCTCTGTTGGGCCGAGTGGCGCCGGTTGGGCACGACGGCTTCTCAGGGCTCAAAGAAGCCCGCGCCGCAGATCACTTGCGGATTTCTGATTCGCACTACCGAATCACCATACTGCAGTCAAAATCGAAGATTTTCCCCCAAAGAGTCGATTGGCCGCTCTCACAGGGGGGGTTGTGATTGGACACGCGCACGAGTCGGATCGGACGAGAACTTCTGTATTTTCTGGCTTGTGATTACTGGATAATTGACCTTAGCGAGGGCAAGCAGGCCGATGCGTCAGCGAAGTCTATCGTCCGTCATCGGAAGGGAAAGATACGATGCACGGGCTGTCCGCGGGACCGAGGGGGTTGTCTGGATCTCATTCAATACGCTTGAGGCCGCTAGAGCACGCCCGGGAGTAATGTGAAGGCGGGAAGAAACAGTACGTGTCCGTGCGGCAGCGGGAGGAAGTACAAGGTTTGCTGTGGTCGACTGCCACGTCAGACTCAAGCTGCTACGCGAGAGTGTGAAGAGGGCGCGCTGAGGCTGGAATTAGGCCGCCTAGTCGCTCTCATGAATGACGCAAGTTATGTGGCGTTGGAAAGTGCGGCCCGCGAATTGCTCTGCGCGCACCCGCAGTCCGGGCATGCCTGGCAGATGCTGGGGGTGTCCCTCTCTAATCAGGGCAAAGATGCAGGCCACGCGTGGGCTCGGGCTGCACAATGCCTACCGGATGACGCGGTAGCGCATGTGAATCTTGGCAATGCCTTGGCACGCGCCGGACTCCTGCACGAAGCGCAGGCAAGCTACGATCGCGCATTGGCTATTTATCCGGAATTCGCCGAGGCCCACCTAAATCGGTCCGAGGTACTGTTGGAGCTTGGGCAACCCAAGGACGCGATTGACAGCTGCCGGCGGGCGATCGAGTTAAGCCCAAGGCTTCTGGAAACGCATCAGACATTGGGCAAGGCGCACGTCAATTTAGGGAATCTGCTGCGCGGCTTAGGCCGGCTAGATGAGGCGGAGGCGCAGTACCGCCAGGCGCTGCTAATCGAGCCGCAGCTCCTCGCCGCCCTCGTCGAGCTTGGGACCGTGCTGCGCTTGCAGGGTCGCTCCGCGGAATGCGAAGCCAGTTGCCACGCTGCGCTCCTGGTAGATTCGAAATCGACCGCGGCGCTGGCGGTCTTGGCGGAATTGCGGGCCGACAGTGGCCGATTTGCGGAGGCGGAAGAATTCTACAAGCGAGTCATCGAGATCGACCCGGGCTCATGGGAAGGCTTGGCCGGCCTAGCGCACCTGCGCCGGATGACGGCTGCCGACCGACCGTGGCTGACCGCCGCGCAGCACCTTGCGGAGCAAAAATTGCCGCCCCCAGCTGAGATGACGCTACGTTACGCGTTGGGCAAATACGGCGATGACATGGGAGACTTCGACAGCGCCTTTCGCAACTACCAGCGCGCAAACGAATTGGCCAGGCGGTGCGGGCCGCAGTTTGACAGAGCCCACATGTCACGTAGCATCGATTTGGTCATCCGCACTTTCGATCAGACCTGGATCAACCAGGTTCGGAGCTGCACGAATGTGTCAACGCGTCCAGTGTTCATCGTTGGTATGCTGCGCTCGGGTACCACCTTGGCCGAACAAATACTCGCCTCGCATCCGGCTGTCTTCGGCGCCGGCGAACTGGCTTTCTGGGGTGCTGCGGCTTCCGCGGCGCTGGGCGACGCGGCGGCCGGACGTGCCGCGGCAAAGGCCATCATCAACGATGCCGGTCTCGCCGCACTGGGCCGAGACTATTTGCAGCTACTGCAGAATTTGTCCGGCGATGCGCAGAGGGTGGTGGACAAGTTTCCCACCAATTTTTTATTTCTGGGCCTAATACAAGCCGCTTTACCGCATGCCCGCATAATCCACATGCGGCGCAATGCGATCGATACGTGTTTGTCCATTTACTTCCAGCGTTTCGAGGCAGCCAACGCATACGCTACAGACTTCGAGGATCTTTCACACTACTACCGCGAATATCGGCGCGTCATGCAACACTGGCGATGCGTGCTGCCCACGAATGCGTTGCTTGAAGTGCCTTACGAGGGACTGGTCGAAGACCCGGCGCTTTGGAGCCGAAAGATGGTGGACTTCATCGAACTGCCATGGGATGAGCGTTGCCTTGATTTTCATCAGACTGAGCGCACGGTGGTAACGGCGAGCCGATGGCAGGTGCGGCAGAGGATGTCCAGGTCCTCCATCGGGCGCTGGCGCAATTATGAGAAATTTCTGCGGCCTCTCGGAAGCCTAATGGAACTCGAATCGCTCAGTCAGCCTTGAAATCGGCAGCTGGTCGCTGCCCGCGGGGCGAAGTAGCTGTCGTGCGAGG
>JANYAD010000172.1 GCA_025355165.1 Gammaproteobacteria bacterium
CGCGACAAAGGAAATATTCAAGCGGGGCAGAGCGTCTTGATCAACGGCGCATCCGGCGGCGTCGGCACCTTCGCCGTGCAGATCGCCAAGGTGTACGGCGCCAAGGTCACCGGTGTTTGCAGCACCCACAATGTAGAGCTGGTGAGATCCATCGGCGCCGATGAGGTCATCGATTACACCCGCGAGGATTTCACGAAAAACGGGCAACGATATGATTTAATCATCGACACCGTGGGGACGCACTCGCTGTCCGACTATCGGCGCGTGCTGAATCCGCATGGCGCCTTAATCACCGTGGGATCGGTGGACAAGGGCCACTGGCTGGGGCCCGTGTCCGGCCTCATCGAGGCGGAGCTTTATTCGCGCTTCGTCAGTCAGAAACTGGCTTTTCTGCTGGCGGAGTTGAATCCGAAAGATCTCGATACCCTGCGCGACTGGATGCAGGCCGGGAAGATCACTCCGGTCATCGACCGGCGCTACGCTTTGAGCGAGGTCGCCGAAGCGATTCGATACCTGGAACAGGGACACGCGCGCGGCAAAGTGATCGTTACCGTGGACTAGCAGTGGCGTCACCTCGCACAGCGGCGGCGCTCGCTTTCCTGTGCAATGTCCTGAAGCTACTACATCCTGCGCCCATTGCGTTGCGGGTGCACTACAGAAGCGCTGGCTAAGCGCGGCACGGGGTCCGTGTTCACGCGTAGGGCTCGCCGTCCTTGCGTGTAAATGCACCGCGGCCGGCCGGCACCTTCAGGTCGATATCGGAGTACTGGCATTCGTCATCTACGCGGCGCCCGCCTACCTCCAATAGAACCGTTTCCCGATCCGAGCGATTCTGAAGATGATGGCCATCGGCAACGCCTGCTTTGAAGCCCGCACAGTCTCCAGCTCGCAATATTTCTTCGCCCGAATCAGTCACCAGGACGAGTTCACCTTCCAGGATATAAATGAACTCATCTTCGGCGCTGTGCCAATGACGTTGACTCGACCAGGCGCCGGGCGCAAGGCGCGTCAAATTCACGCCGAACTGCGTCAGTCCGGCGAAATCGCCCAAGCGCTGGCGGGCGCGACCCGCCACCGGTGCATGGAAGGGGGCCGGATAGCGGGAGCCGGTGACCGTGTTTACTTGATTCCGGTCGATTTTGGCGGGCATGTTTAACCCCTATGTTTAATCTTTTGAGGAGGCCCAGCGGCCGTACGGCAATAGAATAGCGAAGCAGGAAAAGTTTGCGCATCTTACGCCGGCACTATTTGTTGGCAGCCGCGCTTCTGTCAAACTGCGATGCTGAGTTAATGGAGCCGCCACATGGATCGGGATCGCGAGATTATCGCAACAAATGCGTCATTAGAGGACGCCGCGCAAATGGCGCAGTTTTTGGCGCCCGTCCCCAATGCTGACAGCCTGCAGGCGCTGCTGTTGCAACGAAAGGTTGTTTCCACCCGCACCTACGACGATGAGGAGATGATCGCGCGGTTCGTGCGCAGCGACGGAAAAATGGTCGCCTGCTACACCGTGAAGGACGTCACCATCGATGAGGGTGAAATGATCGCTGCACAGTGCGAGCTGTTGGATGCATGGAATTTGGAGAGCTTTTCGCGCGCCGTGCACATTGCGCTAGATCCGGAGTTTTGAGCGTGTCCCTGCGGCGCGCCAAGATCGATAGAATCAGAGTGGAGGCGGGTCTTACGAGGCGGAACGGCGAAAACGGACTGCGCCTGGGGTTGCAGGCATGGGGTCAAAACCGCTAGACCGTGACTTCGATGCGATTGCCGTCTCGATCCAACACGACACTCTCATAATAACCGTCTCCCGTATGCCGCGGACCATCGAGGATGGTATGACCGGCTTTTTTTAGTCGGCTGGTCAACTCATCAACGCATTGCTCTGAGCCAACTGATACCGCGAGGTGTGTGAGGCCCATCCGCTGAGCACCCCGCTCCAGCACCACCGGAGCAATTTTCGAACTCTTCATCAATTCGATCCGAGCTCCGCCATCGAAGCTCAAGAAGCGCGATTCGTAGCCCCGCTTCGCGTTGATGTACATCGGTCCCGTGCGCGCGCCGAAGGACATTGCATAGAAGCTCACAAGCCGTTCGATATCCTCGGTCCAGAATGCGACGTGTTCGATTCGAAGCATGTGCCACTTTACGACATTTTATGCCTGTATAATGTCCGCGGGTTTGGCGAGCGCCACGAAAGAGGGATCGCGATGACGCTGAGCGATGATCTGTCCAAACTAGAAGAGCTTCGCGGCCGCGGAACATTGACGGATGAAGAATTCGCGCGGGCGAAGGAGAGATTGTTAGGCGAGGGCGCCGCGCGTTCCGCCACGACGCCTCTCGTGGCAACGGTAAATTCTTTCCGGCGTAGCCGCAACGATCGGTGGATCGGCGGTGTTTGCGGCGGACTCGCGCGCGTCACGGGCCTGGAGTCTTGGGCGTGGCGGCTCATGTTTACCCTGTTCGTTCTTTGCGCAGGGACCGGACTGCTGGCGTATCTCCTTCTGCTGATCTTTGTTCCAAGCGAGTGATGGCGGCAGGTAGCGATTTTGGCAAAACATCACTGAGCCGTCGCACGGTGCTCGGCCTGGCGGCGGGCGCCACCGCGAGCGCAGCCGCGCATGCATCCTCTCACCATTCAACCGCGGAGCGGCGCATGAACGAGTTGGTTTTGATGGACGCCACTGTTCTTACCTCGGCCATTCATTCGCGCAAGGTTTCCTGCGTTGAAGTAATGAACGCGTATCTTGATCATATTGAGAGGCTCAACCCGACCGTCAACGCCATCGTTGCGCTCGAGGATCGTGAGAAACTGGTGGCGCAAGCGCGCGAGCGCGATGCACAGCTCGGCCGCGGTGAGTCCATGGGACCGCTGCACGGCTTTCCGCACGCGGTCAAGGATCTGCAGGCGGTCAAGGGCATTCGCATGACCATGGGATCCCCCCTCCTTAAGGATTTTGTGCCCACGGCCGACGGACTGATGGTCGAGAGATTGCGTGACGCGGGGGCCATATTCATCGGCAAGACCAACACGCCTGAATTCGGCTTTGGCTCGCACACCTACAATCCGGTCTACGGCGCCACTCGAAATGCGTACGACCCTAGACTCTCCGCCGGCGGCAGCAGCGGCGGTGCGGCGGTATCGCTCGCACTTCGCATGCTACCCGTTGCAGACGGCTCGGATTACGGCGGGAGCCTGCGCAATCCGGCTGGATGGAACAATGTCTTCGGGTTTCGCACCAGCATCGGGAGAATACCGACCGACACGCGCGACGTCTGGCTGCCCTCGATGGGCGTGACCGGTCCCATGGCCAGGAACGTCACAGACCTTGCCATGCTGCTGTCGGTGCAAGCGGGATTCGATGCACGGCTGCCACTTTCCCTGGACGGAGATGGGGCTCCGTTTCGGCGGCGATTGGAGACAAGTTTCAAGGGCAAACGCATCGCGTGGGGCGGAGATTTCAAGGGCTACACACCCTGCGAGCCCGGAGTTCTCGAAGTATGCCGCGCCGCCCTAAAGAACTTTGAATCGCTCGGCTGCATCGTCGAGGAGGCGATACCGGATTTCGACCTGGAGGCCGTATGGCGAGCATTCATGCGTCTGCGCGGCTGGCAACAGGGAAGCCCGCTGCTTGCCTACTACAACGAGCGCGAAAAACGCGACCTGCTCAAACCGCAGACGATATTCGAAATCGAAATGGGGCTCAAGCAATCGGCTTACGACATCACGGCCGCCTCAGTGGTGCGCACCGAGTGGACGCGAGCGGTCCGCCGGTTTTTCGAGCGCTATGATTTTTTCGTGGCGCCGACGGCGCAGGTGTTCCCGTTCGATGTGAATGAGCATTGGCCGCAGGAAATCGCCGGTACGAAGATGGAGACCTACCACGAATGGATGAAGGCCGTTTGCCTTGTCACGATGTCGGGAAGTCCCGCGCTCGCCGCGCCGGCGGGTTTCAATAACAAGGGACTGCCGATCGGCATCCAGCTCGTTGCACCTAATCGACAGGAATTCAGGTGCCTTCAATTGGCGTATGCCTACGAGAGCACCCTGGATCCGGCGCAGCACCGCTTACCGGGGCTACTTCGTCGACCCTAGGCTTGCAGCAGCACGATATCCCATTCAAAGCGCAATACGTCGGGCTCGGACGCTTCGACTTGTTTGCAGATCACGTTCGTCGGATCGCGATGCCGCCCTGACATGGTGGACATCAGGATGTCCTTGTCGTTGAGCGCTTCAGCCGGAAAGTACATTTGCGTGGCGAGCAGATAGTCGCCTGCGGCGACTTGGAAATGGATATGCGGCGCGCGCGTTCCGCCCGCTGGGTCGGGGTAAGGGCCGGGTTTGATGGTGCGGATTCGGTACGCACCGCCGGCAGCGGAATGCAGCAACGCAACGCCTTTGAAATTCGGATCCAGGGGCGCTGGATTACGGTCAATCGGATTCGTGTATCGACCTAGCGCGTTCGCCTGCCAGATTTCAATTTTGGCCTTAGGGATCGGCGATCCGTCGACGCGCAATACGCGGCCGTTGAGTTCGATAATCTGTCCCGCCGCCCGCCCGGTCCGACCGGGAAGGCGTGTGAGATCAAAGTTATGTTCCGCGGGAGTGCGCACCGGAAAATAGGGGCCGAGGGTTTCCTGCGGAGTCGGCGCCAGAGATTCGGCGACGGCTGCGCCCGGCACAGCGATTATTCCGGCAAGACCAGTTACCACTGTTCTACGTGATATGCCCATAGAGTCTCCCTGATTGCTGTCGCATACAAACTTGGTAACTCGCCGTCGCAGCCTAAACCGATCGCTGCAAATTCAGAAATCAGTGCAGGAATGGCTCTCGCTTAGGGTCGTGGGGAAAAGCTGTGGCAGGCAACGTAACCCAGCCGAGTCATCGGTACAGGTTTCCATGAATGGAGTGAAATTCGGGTCATTTTTCACACCCCCGCAGCGGCATCCGCCGCTCTTGCGCCCAGTGCTTTGCATTTTCTCCCCCTTCAATGCTGCGGGCTCGATGCGGATGATTATACCCCCACGCGGGTAGCCTCATTGGCGGCCATGGAGGCCCGGATGCGAACTACCGCAATGACAAATGTCCGCGCGGCTTATGTGGCGGGTAAGCTCGCCACGAACACTTTTTCTTGCCGCATTTGGAGCAGCGCAAGCGCTTGATGATGTCATCCAATCGAGCGTCCCATCCGCACAGCTTGCCGAGCGTATGCGGATCGGCATGGCGCTCATGACCGCACTCGCATTTCAACACCAACGTGTATTGTCCGAACTCATCGCTTAGCTTTTGAATTTGAAGTTCGCGCGGCATGCCGCGATTGTTGCCGCGCTCAGGTCCGCTCGTCCATCCAGTTCTGGGCACACGCTGGTACTGTATGTCATGGAAAACCTTCTCCCCATTAAGTTAAAAGAAGTACGCGAAGAAGGAGGATTGGCTGGTTTTGGGAACAAGTGCTATTCGAAGAACACCGTGCTATATCGTCAAGCGTGACGGGTCGGGGCTGCCGAGTGAGTCAGGCGATGTGTCTTCATCCTTGTCCAAACAGATGCGCTGCTGGCCGCGTTAGCGATGCGATCTAGCGCGGTGGAGGCAGATTATGATGACCACTAAGTCTAGAACGCGCGGGAATTCGTGGCCATTTGGGCTGGGCGCGCTTCTCTGGGGAGCTTTCGCCTGTGCTACCCCTGCAGCGGACCAAAGCCAAACGAGCCTCCGGGGTTGCAAGGCAGCCGATGCACCGCGGGCGGATCCGCTGCCGCCCGCCTCTGGCTTTCCGCTGCAGCTGGCGATGCGCGTGCCTTTCGAGCCTACCGCATTCCCGAGCGAGGGCCATGTCTATCTGATGTACGAGTTGCACTTCACGAACTTTGAAATGACCCCGGTGAGTGTGCGGCGGATTGAACTCGTCGATGCCGATAAGAAAGACGCGCGGCCGATCGCCGCGCTGGAAGCGAGCGAGCTTAATGCCCTGATGCAGGTGGTCGGCTCGTGGCCTTCGGATGGAAACACCGATTCAGCCGAACTTCGTTCCGGTCAGAGCAAAGTCGTATTTGTTTGCATCGCCTTTAAGCGCGGAGCTCACATTCCGAATAATTTACGCCACCGGGTATTGACCGGCGAGTCTGTGGTCGAAGGTGCAGTTGTGGGGACTCACGCCAATGAGCTGCGCGTACTCGGGCCGCCCGTGAGGGGAGCGGATTGGCTTGCATCCGATGGCCCCAGTAACGAGGAGAACAATCATCACCGGCGCGGTCTCCCCATCTTTGGTGGTCGCGCGCTCATTTCTCGACGCTATGCGATCGATTGGCAGCAAAGCGAAAACGGATCGACGTTCTCCGGCAATGCGCTTGAAAAACATTCCTACTATTCTTACGACCAGCCAGTGCTCGCCGTCGCAGATGGCAGAATCGTTAAGGTGAGAGATGGTTTGCCGGAGAATGTGCCAGGGCACGACGAGGGATTTCACCCCGCGGTACCGCTAACCATGAAAACGCTTGCCGGTAATTTCGTCACGTTGGACCTCGGAAAAGGACAGTTCGCGCACTACCTGCACTTGAAACCCGGCACCTTGCGGGTGAAGGCGGGAGAGCGCGTGCGCGGGGGTCAAACATTGGCAAAAATCGGCAGTTCCGGCGATGCCCGAGAGCCTCATCTGCATTTCGAAGTTACTGATTCGCCGATCTTGATGCTGGGCGAGGGAGTGCCTTACTTGATTGACAGGTACCGTGTCAGATTGGCTGACGACTCCTGGGAGATGCGCACGCGGGAGCTCCCCATGCAAGACATGCTGATCGACTTTGGGCCCACAAGAGTTGAAAAAAAATAGCAATCGGATTCGGCGCGTTAGACGCTGGATTCGAGGCCCCGTATCGCCGTATTGATCGGAACGTGACGCGACAACCGTTTCCTTGACTTCGCATGCTGGCGGTACCACAGGGCCAGCGCAACGAGCGAGCCGCCGGGAAGTATCAGTTCTATGGCTGCATAGGGCGCAACATCCCGTAGTCGGGCAAGTCCCTGCGGGAAGAAAGCGATGAGTATCTGTACGGCACGTGCACACCGATCTCGAAGCCGCCCGACAACGTCATGGCAAGTTGATTCAGATGTCCCTTGGGTTGTCACGTGCCGTCTCCTAATTCATTTGTTCCTGAACTAAAGACGAACCGCCCGTCAGCAAACAGACATTTGCGCAATAAAATGTTTCCTGCGACGCGCCGCCAAACGAATCGGGGCTGTCGGGGATTTCCAGCCGGTCATTAAACATTCACACAAAGCTCATATCGTAAAGACGCGACGCTGTTGCGACATCGAGCGCGACGCGCGTGGGGAACCGTCAATTGGGGGCTTAAACCATGAAGCGATACATTTGTCTGTCTGCCGCGGCACTCATCGGCACTGCATCTGTGGCGCAAGCGCAGGTGGTCCAATGGACCCGCAATGGCGCGCCGAGCGAGACATACATTACGGGCGGTCCGTGGACCCTTGAGCAATCGGGGGCTGCCGTGGGGTTAAAGTCCGCGGGTTATTGCGACGAGAAGGGCAAACTAGTGCCCAATCCGGGCAACGAGCGCATGCAGCCTTATTATTTCCCGTTCATAAACGGCCATGGCAAGCATTTACAGGGGTATTTCGATTATCGGCCCAAGGACATCGACGAGGCGCTGGTGGCGGCTTCTTCCGATGATGGCGGCCATACCTGGAATTTCCAGCAAGAAGTGTTGGAGCTGCGCTCTACCTGTCCCACGCAATTGCAAAAGGATCCTGACGGCGATAGCGACAATAAAAACAACGGCAATAACGACGATAACGGCGATGATGACGGCCAAGGTCACGGGTTCGTGCTCTCGATTGGCGGTCATACTTATCTATACACTCTTGATCGCGCCAACAACCACATCGACGTCGACGATCTGTACATTCACGAGGTAACGCCGCAGCCCGGTCTGCCTTTGAATGGGGTTCCCGCGGTAAACGACGGGCCTACCGACGCGACCGCCTCCCAGCCGGAAAATGCATTCCACACTATCGGATTGATGAATCCCGATGGAATCTTGGGCGTGGTGCCCGGGAGCTGGCCGGTCAAGGTCATCTATGAACAGAAAATCCTGAATGGCGATATCACGGGGAAAACTGCGTTTCCGGCGGCGCAGATTTGCAATACAGCGTGGGCGAATTACTACGCGACCAACCCATTCGGTACCGGGGCAAATGATGACATCACTTATCTGCGGCTCGCACAAACCACCGACGGAATTCATTTTGAGGATCTGGGTGCGCTGCAGGGCTTGAATGATCCAACCGACGTCACCGCGCACGGGACGCGTTGGCTCGCCACCGCCGGGACCATTTTGAAATTTGAGGGCAGACAGGGATCTCGTCCCGCCTATGGGTTGCTCTTTTCCGGCGGCGGCTGCATCGACGGGGATTCGGACGCTTTCCACTACATCGGCTACGCCGAATCGAACGATTTGCTGCACTGGACCGTTATAAATGGCTTAAACAACCCCATTTTGAGCACCAATCCCTACACCATCATGGTGGACGCCAGTGGTCTGCCCGTTCAGCCGGGCGCCACCGGGGGAACCAGTCTCACAGTACCATCGAGCCAGGCCGTCGGCGGCATCACAAGCGGCTTCTTTTCGGGCAGAGTCTACGCACCGAGCGCCACGCTGTATGGCGAGCATGATCTCACGGTATTCTTTGCCGGGTATCACACGCCGAAGCCCAAGAATGGATTGGGTGATTACCGCACCATCGGACGCATCAGCCTGCATTCGAGTGCGGCCATGGCCGATGCCAGCACGAATGTACACACAGGCGGGGAGGATGAGCGCGATTAGCGCTGGGGGACTGATCCCTGGTACGTCGGCGCGCTTGAAGCGCCTGCGCTACCGTAATTTCCGATCACTCACCTCCCGTAGGCTTCGCCCGGTAAGCCGCTGATAATGTTCCCTTCGCGGTGGCGATGGGCAACAACGTCGGATAGAACTGAACGAAGGTGTTGTCGAGGGCGGCGTGCCGGGCGTGGCACGAGTAGCAGTCGGCCGTTCTCGGAATCATTTTTGCAGGCTGGGTCCCGTCGAATCCGAAGAATGCCCAGCCTTCGGGAAAGTGCGAGGCATCCTTGAGGTGCACCTCCAGGCCCATGACCTCGGTGTCTTGATAGTGCCCGAGTTTGTTGATTGAGCCTTTGTCCTCTGCGCCGCGAACCTCGAGGATGAGCATGGTCTTGTCGGGCCACATGCCGCTCTCGAGGAATGCCTTGTAGGCGCTCGGCTCGACAAACACGTTGTCGAACATGTGATGCCCGGACCGTGCCTGCGCTCTGTAGGCCATGTCGAATCCAGAACTCAGGTAAACCCATTCCCGATAGCCCTCGGGAAGCGCGAGGCGCCCATCCTCGGTGTAGACCGGGGTGCTGGCGGGGGTTGCCGTGGATGCGCTCAACGCAACCGAGCACAGCAGTGTCAGCGCGGTGGCCCATGCCGGTGCTTTGATTTTCATCGCTGCAGTATTGCGCATGCGCGAGTTCGGCGCGACGCGCTAGAACGCCGCCGGATACTCGCCGCCGTCCATCAAGACGTTCTGGCCCGTAATGAAGCCGGCATGCACGCTACACAAGAAGGCGCAGGTTTGCCCAAATTCTGCCGCAGTGCCAAAACGCTGCGCAGGGATGCCGGCCATCCCGCGCGCGGCCGCTTCTGCCTCGCTGACGTGGGTGCGTTTGGCCGCGGCGCTTAAATTGTTGCGCAGACGCGCCGTGTCGAAGCTGCCCGGCAACAAATTGTTGATCGTGACGTTTTTGGCGGCGACGCCACGAGCCACTCCCGCCATGAAGGCAGTCAGTCCGGCCCGTGCGCCGCTGGAGAGGTCGAGCCCCGCGATGGGCATCTTCACGCTTTTCGAGGTGATGTTGACTATGCGGCCAAAGCCGCGCGCCGTCATGGAATCAACCACCTTCTGGATCAGTTCGATGGGGGTGACCATGTTCATGATCAGCCCGTCCAGCAGCGCCTTGCGGTCCAACTCGCGAAAGTTACGCAGCGGCGGGCCCGCATTGTTATTGATCAGGATATCCGGACTCGGGCAGGCCTCAAGCAGGGCACGCTGGCCTTCGGGGGTGGACACGTCGGCCACCACCGCCGTAACCGGGACACTCCACGCGTCGCGAATCTCCTGGGCGGTTTGCTCCAGCAGCGCCTGATTGCGGCCGTTGATCACCAAAGCGACCCCGGCTTCGGCCAGGGCCTGCGCGCAGCCCTTCCCCAAGCCCTGGCTGGATGCGCAAACGATGGCGGTACGGCCGCGAATGCCTAAATCCATGACGTTTCTCCGGGAACACTTACAATGAATGGCTAGGAATCGTATAGCCGCAGGTAGTACCCAGGCAACCACATCGCCCCATGCTGACACTACAGAGCATCTATCAAAGCTTCGACGGCAGGTCGGTGCTGTCCGACATCAACCTCAACGTGCCGCAAGGGGCGACGCAGGCGTTGATCGGCTCGAGCGGTTCCGGAAAAACCACGCTGCTGCGGATCACTCTTGGGCTGATTGCCTTCGACAAGGGCTACGTGAAGATCAACGATCAGCCCCTGCTCTCGTTCACGCAAGTGGAATGGGCTGACCGTATCGGCTATGTGCCGCAGGAAGGAGGGCTATTCCCGCATATCACGGGATTCAACAACGTGTCGTTGATTGCGAGGCTGCGGGGTTGGCGTAAAAACAAGATCGCGGATCGCGTCGAGGAATTGCGCGCGTTGGTGGATCTGGATCCCGGGATCCTGCACCGATTTCCGTTCGAAATGAGCGGCGGCCAACAGCAGCGCGTCGCCATCATGCGCGCGGCGATGATGGACCCTCAAGTGATGCTGCTGGATGAGCCGATGGCGGCGTTGGATCCGCTCATTCGACGCAGCTTGCAACGGGAACTGAAAGCCATTTTCAAGCGGCTCGGCAAAACGGTTTTGCTGGTTACGCATGATCTGGGCGAGGCGGTGTACCTCGCCGACCAGATCACGCTGCTGCATGAGGGTAAAGTTGTGCAAAGCGGCAGCTACCGAGAGTTGCTGCTGCAGCCTGCGGATCCGTTCGTGACGCAATTCATCAATGCGCAGCGAACCTTGCCCGATGCGGCGCAGTTCGCGTGAAGCGTGCCGCTGCCCTGGTGCTGTTGATGGCGGCGCTGGCAGCGCCGCCACCGCGCGCGTCGGCCGCCGATCCCATCGTGGTGGGTTCGAAGTTTTTTACAGAAGGCTACGTGCTCGGCGAGATCGCGGCGCAGGCCATCGAATCCGCGTCGAGCGTGCCGGTCACACGCAAGCTCGGCATGGGCAGCACGGGGATCTTGTTCCAAGCTTTGAAGAGCGGAGCGATCGATGTGTATGCGGACTACACCGGCACCTTGGCGGAAGCCATTTTGAAGCGCCCGGACTTGCGATCCATCGAAGATATTCGCAGCGCACTTTACTCGCTGGATCTGGTCATGTCCGGACCGCTGGGGTTCGATGACACGTACGCGTTGGCCGTGAAGGAAACCTTCGCCGAGCAGCATCATTTAACTACCATCGGCGATTTGGTGGGGATCGAAGGCGGCATACGCGCCGCCTTCAGCTACGAGTTCATGGACCGCAAGGACGGCTACCAGGGATTGGTGCAAGCCTATAAGTTGCATTTTAGTCCTGACAAGGTGAGCCGCATGGAGCACAGTCTGACCTATCGGGCCATCGATGACGGGGTCGTGGATTTAATCGACCTATATTCAACCGATGCCAAGATTGAGAAGTCCCATTTACGGGTGCTGAAGGATGACCGGCAGTATTTCCCGGTCTATCAGGCGGTTTGGGTGGCGCGCAAAGCGTTTACCGAGAAGCACCCGCGCGAATGGCAGGTGCTGCTCAATTTACAGGGTTCCATCAGCGAACCGGCCATGATCGACATGAATGCGCAGGCTGACATCGGGCACGTCAGCTTCGCGAAGATAGCTGCCCAGCATCTGGGTTCCGAAGCGCCGCGTTCGCAGAGCTTGAAGAGCAACATTTTGCAGCGTACGCGCGAGCATCTGTTGCTGGTCGGGATTTCTCTGCTCTTTTCGGTGCTGGTGGGCATACCCCTTGGGCTCGTCGCCGCGCGCTTTCACGCCGCCGGCCAAGCCATCTTGGTCGCGAGCGCCGTGGTTCAAACTGTGCCTTCGCTGGCGCTGCTGTGTTTTCTGATCCCGCTGTTCGGCGTGGGCATGAAGCCAGCGCTTGCAGCCCTTTGCCTGTACAGCTTGCTGCCCGTGGTGCTCAACACTTTCACCGGCATCCGCAGCGTTGATCCCAAGCATTTGGAGAATGCGCGAGCCTTCGGCTTGACCCGCAGGCAGATTCTGCGGCGTATCGTGCTGCCGCTGGCAAGCCCGACGGTGCTTGCCGGCATCAAGACCGCGACCATTGTCAGCATTGGCACAGCCACGCTGGCCGCATTGGTGGGCGCGGGCGGCTATGGCGCTCCCATTGTGTCCGGGCTTTCCCTGAACGATGTGCCCACCATCTTGACGGGCGCCATCCCAGCAGCACTCATGGCCTTGGTTGCCTATGGTGTGTTTGAGCTATTGGGCTACCTCCTCATTCCCGCCGGATTGCGCAAACAGAGTTAAGGTTCGGCGCCGGCTTGTTTCCGCGTCGGAGGTGGCTATGTTTACCTACGTATACCTCGGCACGACTGATCTGGTGCGCGCGTGCCGTTTTTACGATGCGACCCTGGGCGCGCTTGGGATTGCGCGCTGCGATGTATCGGGCGAGTCCAGTTGGGAAGGTGTCTGCGGCTGGGGTACTTACCAACACATGGCCTCGTTGAGCTGGCGCTGTGGGTCGGTCGGCCGTTCGACGGCGGACCCGCCAACGCGGGGAACGGCACAATGGTGGCATTGGGAGCAAGGTCATGGCGCGAGGTCGATGCCTTCCATACTGCTGCGCTGTCCCACGGTGGCACCTCCGCAGGGGCTCCTGGCCTTCGGCCGCAGTACAACCCGGATTTCTATGCCGCCTATGTGCGAGATCCGGATGGAAACAAGTTAGCGGTCGTTTGTAGAGGATTCACAGAAGCTCAATTCTGAGAAACACGCCTCCGTGATCAGACACAGTTGAGCTTGTGAGATTCATCCGCCAACTCCAAAAGACGCCGCTGCAAATAGCGCCCTTCCTCCGGCGAATGCGGCTTACGGAATGCCCCTTCAACCTCATGCTGTTCAGTCTTAACTGCGACACAGTTCGCCTCTACGTCCGCCGCAGCGCCCGCTTCGGTAGGGGAGGCGGCTGTGGATAGTGCGGTCGGCGTGACCGTGGTGGTGCCGTACGCCTCCGCTGCGGCCTCGACGGCGAGTGCCGGTGCCGCTACCGACAGTGGGGCAGCCGAGGCGGCCAGTTTATGCTGGTCCTGAACGCTGACAAAGGCGTCCGGCGAGGGATGCCGATAGCCGCTGACCACTTTGTAAGCGAGGCCGGCAGCACCCACGAACATGAGAATCCCACCCAACGTTGGTTTCAGCCAGCCTTTTATTGAACCCGGGTCCATGAATTGAATTCGAGGTAGCCTGATTGCCTGATTGCCTGATTGCCTGATTGCCTGATTGCCTGATTGCCTGGGTGCCTGGGTGCCGTTCCACTCTCGCATATCTTGGTGCCGAGATCGACATTCATGCAAGTTTTTGCTGAAGGCCGTGCCGCGTGTCCGCTCGTTCGCAGGCGAGGCATCAGCCCTGAACTTGAAAGCGAGATGCTGGAACCACTCGCCGACGCGCGGCTGCATAGTCGAAACACGTGCGCTCGATACCGCCCGTGAAGCAACTCATGGTCTCTTGCGCGGTTTAACTCTCTAGCCGGCCTTCGCGCCCTTGAGCTGCCACAGCAGAAACGCGTACGTGTCCGCGGCTTCGCGGTCTTGCTGCGCGCGCGTCGAGCCGATACCGTGGCCTGCGTCGTAATCGACGCGCAGCAGGATGGGCTTGCCCGAGGTGCTCGCGACTTGCAATCGGGCCGTCATCTTGGCCAAGTGAAACGGAGCGACGCGCGGATCGGTAACGCCGGTGGTCAACAGCACCGCGGGATACGGCGTGCCGTCCCTCACCGACTGATAGCTGTCGATAGTCTTCAGCGCCCGGTAGCCGGCGGGATCGGAAATGGCTCCCCACTCGGGTTCCTCGGTGTAACCGTCTTGCTCCACTATATAACGCAGGGGGTTCGACCAGCCCACGCCATCGATGACGGCGGCAAACAGTTCGGGCCGCTCGGTCATCGCGCGCCCGACCGTGATGCCGCCGGCGGAGCGGCCGCCGATCGCAAGATGCTTCGAGGAGGTGTATTTCTTTCCGATCAGCTCTTCGCATACCGCGATCAGGTCGCGCCAGGTGTTGGGCTTGTTGGTGAGCTGTCCAGCCTTGTGCCACTCGCGGCCGTACTCTCCGCCGCCGCGCACATTTGCGTACCCAACGATGGCGCCGGCATCGATGAGTGCCAGCGTTCGACCGGCGAAGGTTGGGGTATACGCTGCCAGACCATAGGAGCCATAGGCCGAAATCCAGGTCGGATTACTGCCGTTCTGCTGCATGCCCTTGCGATAAATCAACGTGTACGGAATCTTGACGCCGTCCTTCGCGGTGGCGAAGAAGCGCTTGGCTTCGTAGGCGCTGACATCGATCGCGGGTTTAGGCGTGATGCCGGTGTCGGCGAGGCGGCCTGAGGAGTCGACGGACCAGATGCCGGACGGATTGAGCCAGCCTTGCAGTGAAATCAGCACGCCATCTTCGGTAGCCTCGGCGAAAACCGCGCCGATGGTGCCGTCGAAGGGCAGAATGATGTCGGTAACTTTGCCGTCGCGAGCCAGGCGCTGCAGGCGGCTGATGCCGCCGTCCATAATTTTCAAGTAAATACCGTCGCGGGCGCGCGCGGTCTTCTCGATCACCAGCATGTTCTGCGGCACCATCAGGGTGGCGGTGGCAATATTGGGGGCGCCGGCGGAGGTCTTGACGATGCGTCCGCGGGGGGAGCCTTTGTTGACCAGCAAATACAAGTCATCGCCATCGAGCTCAAGATCGGTGACCTCATCCTCGAAACCGGCAAAGGAAATCCAATTCGCCTGGCCGGCGAGCACGTCTTTCAGCGGAGCGATGTAACCGCGCCCTTCGGGCCGCACATCGGTCAGCTGCAGAATGGCGTAACGGGAGCCTAAGGACGTGACGATGGCCGGGACTTGGATTTTGTCGTACTCGATGCCGGCGACCAAGCCTCGCTTCATCAGGATGGGGTCGGAATTTGGGTCGGTGCCCAGCTTGTGAAAGCGCGCCTGCGCATCGAGATAGCGTTCGGGCGTCGCCACTGCACCGATGAGCTGTGTGTAGAAGAAGCCGCTGGCATCATCGAGCCACTGTGGATTGCCGGCCTCGGTGTTGGCAATGGTCTCTGGCAGGTCCTTGCCGTCGGCTACGGCGAGAACGTGCAGCAGCGAATCTTCGCTGCCGTCTTTGGACAATCCGTATGCTACGTACTTGCCGTCGGGCGAAGCGCGCCACCAGTCGAGCGACACATGGCTCTTGGTGCTGCTCATGGCGGTCGGGTCGACGAGCAAGCGGTCGGCGCCGCTCGCGCCTTGGCGCACGAACAGCTTGAAATTGTCCGCGCCCAATGGGCGCTGCTGTATGAAGGTCAGGCCGCCTGCGCGCTGCACGCGGGGAGTTGAAACGGTATCGCCAGATAACTGCTCGATGCGCTTGAGCAGGGCTGCGCGGCGGGGCAAGGGGTCGAGCACCACGCGGGTGCGATCGTTCTGTGCCTTCAAGAATGGTAACCAGTCGGGATCTTTGCTGTTCTCCATCCACCGATAAGGATCGCTCAAAGTTTCGGCGAAGTAGGTGTCGTGCACCACCTCGATCCTCGCCACCGGTGCCGCAGGCACCGTGTCTTTTTCGGCGGTTGCCCAAAGCCTCGTCGGCAGAATCGACATCGACAAGGCACTCGCACTGCCGGCGAGAAACTGGCGGCGATGTAAATCTATTTTCATAAGTGTCTTCTTCATCTTATCGGGGTCATTGACGACGATTTTGCCATTGTCCCATACATAAACGACGCGCCCTTCATGGCCGGGACGACAAGATGTTATCGAGGCTGGCGGGTTCTGCGCCCTCGCGAACGAGGTGGGGATAGCGCGGCCCATCGTGATAATCCAGGTTCGCGACCATGAAACGGTCGCCCGTCTTGACGATCAATTCAATGGGCTTTTGATTGCCGTGGGCTTCGCGGATGGCGTCTTTGAGCACATCCGCGCTATAAGCGATGCCGTTGATGGCGAGAATTTGCGCCCCTTCGATGAGCTTCGCCTTGAAGGCGGGACTGTCCCAGATGACTTGGGAGATCGTGCCGTCCATGCCGGCGTCCTTGGCATCGATTTCGATGCCGATGGAGTTGAGCAAATCAACGCGCTTGCGCTGCTCTTCGGTGACGGCTTGATAATCGCTCGGGGTATCGGTGTACACGAGTTTGTAGCCGCCGCGCTTGAAGCCATCGAGGGGCGCGGGCTTGGCAATGGCGTCCAATCGCTGGCGCAAGAAGCTCGACCAGTCATTGGGCTCGATGGCATTCAAGCTCTTGACCACATCGTCGATCGTGTAGGTGACCACGGTGAAGCTACCATCGTGGATGCCGAAGAAGGCGCGGGCAAAATCATCCAGCGAGCGCGCGCCTTTGGAGCGCTCGCGTATCAAGGTGTCGACATCGAGCCAAATCAGCGCGCTCTCATCATAATAATCCTCGAAGCGTTGCCAGTCCGACCAGGACTGCGGCCTTCGGGGGTTGATGATTTCATCATTGGTCGTATCTTGCAGCGTGCGCCAGCGGCGGCCCTTTTGGACTTCGTAATGGGCGGCCGTGATGGCGAGTTGATCGAGGGCTTGTTGGCGCGTGCGCAGGCCTGAGCGTGCTGCCAGGACCTGGCCCCAATACTGAGTTTGCCCTTCATAAACCCATAGCAAACTGTTCTGCATGGGCACGGTGTAGTTCGGTGTCCAGAGATCCGCAGGACGTCGGAACTTGCCATTCCACTAATGGGTGAATTCGTGCGGCAACAGATCGCGAACGAACGCGGTCTTGTCCCACTTGGTGAAAGATTCCGGATCGCTGCCATCCTCGCTAGATTGATGGTGTTCGAGCCCGTTCTGCTGGATTTGATCGCTGAGAGAGTAAAGGAAATCATAGTGATTGTAGTGATGCGAACCGTACAGCTTGTAAGCCTGGCGCACCAGGGCGCGGTAGGCCTCCAGTTGCTCGGGTTTCACCGCGAGCAGTTCGGGCCGATCGGCAAAAAGATCCATGCGCACGGGCACGGCGCTCCCGGGATCGAGATCGAGCTTCGAGGCGTAACGACCGGCGTACACCGGGCTGTCGATTAGCGTTTCCAGAGTGGTGCGCTTGAAGTGCGTCAGCGCATGGTCCGTCGAGGCGGTCTCCAACGCCGAAGCCAGCTGAAAATCGGCGGGCAAGGTGAGGCTCACTTGCACCGGGATTTGCCTGGCGAAGTAGCCCGCGGGATAGAGCACCAGCTCATTCCATTCGAGCATCAGCAGTTCGCGGCTGATTTCCAGCGCGCCGACCTTGGCGCTGGTGGGCGAAAGATAATCAAAATCCACATCAACGGATTTCGTTCCCGCGGCGGGATGCAACCGAAACGCGTAGACATCGACCGGATCGCGCGTCCACAAAACAGGCGTGCCATGGGAGGTGATTCGGATCCCGGCCAGCCGATCGATGGGGCCTTCCGGGGCATGGGTGCCGGGCAGCCATCTGGGATAAAGCAGCACTGTGTCGGGACCAATGCCGCTCACGGTTTGATGGACGTGGACGATGCGGCGCGCCATGTCGGTGGCATCCACGGACAGCTGGATATCGCCGGGGTAGGCATGATCTTTCGGCGCAGGGATTTGTGTCATGGTGGCGATCGTGGTCGGCCCAGGAGTTTCGAGGGCGGCTGCGGGTGCGGGCTGGGAAACGGCGCAAATGGTCAAGCTTAGAGCGAATATTTTCATGGAGTCCTCTTTTTACTCGGCGCACATCTTATCAACCCGCGCCACGGCGGGAACTGATTTAATGGTCCCCTGTCCGATGACCTGCAAAACTACACACCTTTAAAGGCTGGAGTTCCCCATGGATCGTTTCTTTCGAGCGTCGCTGGCGCGATTCTGCATGTTGTCTCTGGCCGCGATGGGCGGTGCCCCCGTCACGGCCGGTGCGGCAGGTAGCTCGGGATCGCCGCAATTCGGTAGTGTCGGTATCGATCTTGCCGCGCAAGACAAGTCGGTCAAGCCGGGCGATGATTTCTACCGCTTCGTGGACGGCCACTGGCTGAGCACCGAGAAAATACCCGCCGACCAAAGCACGTGGGGCGCTTTCGAAGTGCTGCACGAGCAGTCGCAGGTGGACGTCAGGGCCATCATCGAGGGCAGTGCTGCCGCACACGCCTCGCAAGGGACGATCGAGCAGAAAATCGGCGATTTCTACCAGTCATTTTTGGATACGGGGAAAATCAACCAGGCGGGGCTCACGCCGGCGAAGCAGGGGCTCGATGCCATCGCCGCCCTCAAGACGCATAACGAAGTGGCCGCTCTCATCGCCGATCCGCGCGTGCCCCTCGATGGCCCTGTCGCCTATGGCATCACGCTCGATGAGAAGAATCCCGATCGCTATATTGTCGGTATCGGACAATCCGGTTTGAGCCTGCCGGACCGCGAGTACTACTTGAAGAACGACGAGCAATTCGTCGATATACGGGCCAAGTTCGTCAAGCACGTGGAAAAGATGTTGACGCTCGCGGGCCACAAGGAGGCGAAGACCGAAGCGGCGCAGATTCTTGAGCTTGAGACCAAGATCGCGAAGCTGCACTGGGACGTGGCGAAGCGCCGCGATCGCGATTTAACTTATAACCTGATGAGCCTCGCCGCACTGCAAAAGGATGCTGCGGCCTATCCCTGGGCCGCGGCTTTCACATCCTCTGGATTTCCAGAACTCAAAGAAGTGGTCGTGGCCGAATGGAGTGCGGTTCCTGCGTTGAGCAAACTGTTCGCCGAAACGCCGGTGTCGACCTGGAAGTCTTACCTTACCTATCAATTCTTGACGAACGAAGCTTCCGTGCTGCCGAATGCGTTCGACGAGGAGAATTTCGACTTTTACGGCCGGATACTCGAGGGCCAGCCGCAGCAGCGCGAGCGCTGGAAGCGCGCGGTGCAGGCGACCAACGGCGCGCTAGGCGAAGCCATCGGCAAATTGTACGTGGACAAGAAATTTCCGCCTGCCTCGAAGCAGGCCATGGAAACGCTGGTGGAAAATCTGCGCAAGGGCTATGCGCAGCACATCGCCAACGTGCCGTGGATGACGCCGGAAACCAAGAAGGTGGCGCTGGAAAAACTCGCGGCCTTTCGCCCGAAAATCGGCTATCCGAACAAATGGCGCGACTACTCCAAGCTTGAGGTCAAGCCTGGCGATGCCTTTGGTAATCACGAGCGAGCGCTGGTATTCGAATGGAACCGTCAGCTCAGCCGTTTGAACCAACCCACGGACCGCGATGAATGGGGCATGACGCCGCAGACTATCAACGCGTATTACAACCCGGTGTTCAATGAAGTGGTTTTCCCGGCCGCTATTTTGCAACCGCCGTTCTTCGATCCCAACGCTTCCGCTGCCGTCAATTACGGCGCGATCGGCGCGGTGATCGGACACGAAATGGGCCATGGTTTCGACGACCAAGGCGCCAAGTCCGACGCCAAGGGAGTGCTGCGAACGTGGTGGAAGCCGCAGGATGTCGATGCATTCAAGAAGCGCACCGACTCCCTGGCCGATCAGTATTCGGCCTTCGAGCCGCTTAAAGGCCTGCATGTGAACGGCCGCCTGACCTTGGGCGAGAACATCGGCGACTTGGGCGGCGTCACCATCGCTCACGATGCCTATTTGATTTCGCAGCATGGCGTCACCGCCCCAAACGTGGACGGCTACACGCCGGACCAGCAATTTTTCATGGCGTGGGCGCAGGTGTGGCGCACGCTCGACCGGGATGAAGCATTGCGCAATCAAGTGATGACGAATGAGCACAGTCCCGGGGAGTATCGCGTGAACGGCGTGGTGCGCAACGTCGATTCCTGGTATGCGGCGTTCCATGTCCAGCCCGGCGACAAGCTGTACCTGGCTCCCGACCAGCGGGTTCATATCTGGTAGGGGTGCGGGCATGCCCGAGCTGCCCGACATCTCGGCCTATTTGGATGCGCTGCAAGAACGCATAGTAGGGCAGCCGCTGGAGCGCGTGCGCATCGCGAGTGCATTCGTGCTGCGCACCGCCACGCCGCCCTATGCGGAAGCAGAAGGTCATCGTGTGCGGGAACTGCGCCGAGTCGGCAAGCGCATCGCCATTGGACTCGACAACGACTTATGGCTGGTGCTGCACTTGATGATTGCCGGCAGGCTGCACTGGAAGGCGCGCGGGGCGAAATTGGCCGGGCGCAACAATTTGGCAGCATTCGATTTTCCGACAGGCTCTTTAGTGCTGACGGAAGCGGGCACGAAGCGGCGCGCATCCTTGCATGTGCTCAAAGGCGAGCAGGCGCTGCGGGCGGCGGATCCGGGCGGCATCGATGTGCTGGCGAGCGGTCTCGAGGAATTTCGTCAGGCCATGGCGGCGGAAAATCGTACGCTCAAGCGCGCATTGACCGATCCTAGAATCTTAAGCGGCATCGGCAATGCCTATTCGGACGAGATCCTGCACGCGGCTCGTTTATCGCCCATCACCCTTACGCACAAGCTGACTCCGGAAGAGTGGCAGCGCTTGTTCACGGCCAGCCGCGAAACTCTAGGAGTATGGATGCAGCGGCTGCGCACGGAAGCTGCGAAAAGCTTTCCCGAAAAAGTCACGGCGTTTCGCCAAGACATGGCGGTCCACGGCCGCTTCGGCAAGCCGTGCCCACGCTGCGGCGAGGCGGTGCAGAGGATTCGGTATGCGGACAGTGAAACCAATTACTGCGCTCGGTGCCAGACAGGAGGTCGGGTGCTCGCTGATAGAGGGCTGTCCCGGCTGCTCGGAACGGATTGGCCGCGCACGCTCGATGAGCTGGAGGCGCTCAAGCGACGGTGATCCGCATGATGGACGCGGCGAGGATGCAGCAGCCGGAGGATAGAAAGATGCGAATCGCAAGCGTCGGGCATGCGGTGTTTGCCACGACCTTGATCGCCCTCGGAATCATGGGCCTTATCAAAGGCGACTTCGCGGCCATTTGGCAGCCGGTCCCACAGGGTGTACCCGCACGCGAGCCACTGGTGTATCTCTGCGCGCTCATCTCGCTGGCATCCGGCATGGGTCTGCTTTGGCAGCGAGCAGCCGGTTTCGCGGCTCGCGTGCTGCTGGCCTATCTACTGCTCTGGCTGTTGGCCTTCAGAGTGCCAGGAATCTTGCACGCGCCCGCAGCGCAAAATTCCTGGTCAGCCTGCGGTGAGACCGCCGTGATATTAGCGGGTGCCTGGGTACTGTATGCCGGGTTCGCCCCCGACTGGGACAGGCGCCGCCTAAGGGTGGCCACCGGCCCGATGGGTCTGCGCATCGCTCGGATGATTTACGGCCTGGCCTTGATTCCCTTCGGCGTGGCGCATTTCGCCTATGTGAAAGAGACCGCCGCGCTCGTGCCGCACTGGCTGCCGGCACACATGGCCTGGGCGTATTTCACCGGCTGGGCCTACATCGCGGCGGGTGCGGCAGTGCTCACAGGTGTTTGTGCACGGCTGGCGGCCTCGCTATCGGCGTTGCAGATGGGTATGTTCACAGTCCTGGTGTGGGTCCCCATCGTCGCGGCAGGCAGCAAAGACGCCTTCCAGTGGAGCGAGACCGTCCTTTCTTGGGCGCTGACGGCCGCCGCCTGGGTGGTGGCGGATTCTTACCGTAGTCGTCGGGTAGCGGGGCAAGGAATTTCGAATTAACTATTGGCGAGAGATGATGAGAATCCGAGCTGACCCCTAGGAAATGGGTCGGCGATGCCGGCCCCGTGCGCTGGGAGGCAGCCCTCCGTAAGGGTCAGAACACCGGTGCAATCGAGGGCGACTCCTCTAGGAACTCCTATGAACTCTCGCGCGCATTCGGATCGCAGGCGCTCTTTAGCGTTACTGGCTTGCCGTGAGGCGTATGGCGGTAAGCATCCGCCCACGCTTGTTTGCGAATCATCAACGAGCGCGGATTACTGAGTCCCTTCGCAGCGACTAAATGCTCAAGAGCCGCAAGCCAATGATGATAATACATCGACCCGTCGTCGGGTCCGCCGCTCCTCGCGTAGTGCTTGATCTCCTCCGCAAGGGTTGAGGCCCACTCTTTCCAGGTGAAATGACCCTGCTCGGATAATTTGACCGCGAGGGCAAAGGCCTGTGCCTGCCAGGGCTCGGCAAAAACCGGTTCATCTCCATCGCGGGGAAGAGTCGGCAGCGCAGCCAAGCGTTCGGCGTGAGGATTAGGACTAGACGGGGTCAAGGTAGTCATCCCACAGGTCGAGATGCACCGAGTCTTTCGGTGCTGCCTGCTCGCCCCACAACTCGCGCGCCGCAAATCGAACCGAGTACAGGTGTTGCGGCTTTTCTCCCAGAAACTGCGAGTTGGTGTCGGGAAACACAAAAACGCCGTAGTCGCGCATGACGGTGCCACTCCTGCCGCGCGCATACCGAGGAAGCCGGGTGTGCGTGGCGGGATGGATTTCGCGCGTTCGCACTTTCCCGCCTTCCCGAAAGCGCGGCGCAATATCGATGTCGCGATTTGCGGGAGCGCCTTTGGAAACCAAGTCCGCGACTTTATCCGCCGTGAGTGGAGGCGTGAGCTTGGGTTGTCCCGCGGCGGGTCGGCCGGCGCTAAGCTCATCCGAGGTCACGAGTCCTCGCTCCGCCAGCAGTTTGGCAAAGGCAAGGTATTGCCGCGCGTAATAGCTCGCCTGTAGATGCTCGATCGGCGGCACCCGCTCAACGGACTGACGAGAGGCGTCCAGATTCCATTTACGCCACGCACCGGTGCAGCGGCGCAAGGCAAAAAGCCGCCCTTCCCAGGCCGCATGAAAAACAGGTTCGTTTTTTTCTGCGACGATGGGTCCCATGCCGTGCATCCCGCCCATGTCGTGGATGCCGTTCATAGTCGCTTTTCATGTTGTGCAGGCAGATCTCTCGCAACGCCTACCATCGCGTCTCTGGTTACCAGCGGGGCGAGTTCCTGCTCTGTCCAATGAGCCGTGCCGTGCGGTCGCTCAGGGAGAACCAGGTAGCGTATTTCGGCCGTGCTATCCCAGACACGCACTTCGACGTTTTCCGGCAGCGCCACTCCGAACTCTTTTAATACACCGCGCGGGTCCATCACCACCCGCGAGCGATAGGGAGGGGACTTGTACCATACTGGAGGCAACCCAAGAACCGGCCACGGGTAACAAGAGCACAGCGTGCAAACCACAACGTTATGCACATCGGGCGTGTTTTCGACCACGACCATATGCTCCCCCTGCATGCCTGAGTAGCCAAGCTCAGCAATGGCGTGATCTGCGTTGCTAAGGAGCCTCTGCTTATACGATGAGTCGCTCCACGCACGCGCGATTACCTGGGCGCCATTGCGCGGACCGATTTTGTGCTCATAGGTATCGACCAGCGCATCGAGCGCTGGTTTGTCGACCAGGCCTTTCTCCACCAGTAAAGATTCCAGTGCCATAACGCGCAGAGCCACATCCGGCGGCACATCTTGATGCTCGTGATCATGTGAATGCGCATTGTCTGCGCCGGTATCGGCTCGAGCCACGCCCGCCGTTATCGATGCGCTAGCCGCGCTTATCAAAAAATCCCGACCGTTGGTCATCGCCCGCTCCTTCAAATAGCGAGATTCGCGCTGGACTGCAGTAGTTTACGGCTTAGCGAAATCGAAAGCCAAAAGAGGCTGGCCAGGGAAGAAACGATGACGGCCTCGGCAGCTATGCATTTGTCTCTAGTGGACGATGCCGCGAGTTCATCTCAGTTGAGACTCATGTGCCGTGGGCGGCTTTTGCAGTGGCAGTTTGCGATCCGAAATCGTTGGCTTACGCCAGCGGAATATCCAGGCGCAGAACGGGATACAAGTTGTATCTGGCATCCCAGGAGGCGTGCCGGCGCAAAAAGAATTCCAATCGAGCGGCGGGGCTGGCGGCAAAATCGACATCGTGTTTGCACTTGTTTTCAAAATCCTTAGAAAGCTCAGGATCCTGAGCGAGCATATCGTGGGCAATTTGCTCCGCCACATAGGGTTCCATGTGCTCCTTTTGCTCGAAACATGCGTTAAAGAAGCCCCACGCGGCAAAGGAGTCTGGCGCTTCAGGTTCGAATAGAGCAACCACCAGACGGGCCAAGGACTGGGTGATCGGAATGAACAGTGCGCCGGGCAGGATATCCGCCGTCTCATCGCTCCAGGCCCCCTTCACCTCGGCACGCATCCGCCCTTCGACTGGCGCGGCCGAGAAGGTCACCTGCTCTGCACGAAACAGCTTTGCTTTCGTGCCCGTGCGGGAATAATTCAGCCGCTCGAACGAGATGCCGTGAGCTTCGAGCCTGCCCGATATGTCCGCGGCGAAGGCCGCCGGCACGGCATACCCCGTGCGCGGCGCCGTCACGATGAGTGAAGCGCGGACTTGATCTCGCAAGGGAACGCGCCAGATTTGCGGCGTCTTCTGATCGTATCGTGTGACCAGACCCCCCGAGACAGGGGAACGCACGCGGGTATACGCATAGCCCCGAAACTCGATCACGCGGGCTTCCGAGTCGGTCTCCCGTTCACTCGTGGCGCCACCGGCCTGCGCGGGCTCGCGCCAGCTCGACTTGTAGTCCAGGCTTAGTTGCCGCCCGCCCAAATTCATCGCTGCCTGGTCAGAACGAGTGACCAGTTCGAGCCACTTCGGTCCCCAAGCATCGAGCAACTCGGCCAAACTCACGATGGTGTTACGCATTACCCGGACTCGCAGAGCGTATTGCTTCCAGGAATGCGTTTCGACCAACACGGTGAAGCGATTGCGCTGGGGAAAATATCCGGTCGAGAAGCGCGGCGAATACACGGTCAAGGCAAATCCGGACGCAGGCTCGTCCGTGATCGCAAGGTCCGGATAAAAATCGAGTGCCAATGAGCCCATGCCGGTCAATCGCTCGATGAGCGCATCGCGCAACTGCCGCCCGCTGCCCCGCAGCTCAGGATCGCCTTGATTGAGCGGTTCGACTTGGATAGAAACGTCGGGCTCGAAATCCGCGCCGTCGGTGACGTGCAAATCGGCGCATACCATTGGATCCCACTCATCGATGAGGCGCAACATGGCACGCATCTCAGGTGTATCCGCCTTCGCATAGTCTCGATTGAGGTTGAGGTTCTGTGCGGTGGTCCGCCATCCTGTTTCCTGCGGACCGTTCTGATTCGGTCGATTCCAGCGTCCGCGACGCTCGTGCCCATCCGTGTTGAAGGCGGGAACGAACAGCACTGCGATATTCTCGAGCACGCTCGCCGCGCCCGAAACCTCGAGCAGCTCGCGCAGTGCAACGAAGCCGGCGTCCTTGCCGTCACTTTCGCCCGGATGTATGCCGGCTTGAATCATCAGCAGCGGCACCGCATTGGCTCTGAGAGTCGCCGGCGTCAGCGCCCCCGACCGGGACACCAGCAGGGCGCGCATGATGCGCCCCTCCGCCGAGCGGCCGTACTGAAACGAGCGCACCGCGTCAGGCCACCTGCGCTCAAACGCCTCACACAGACGTTCCACCTCTTCAAGGTTCCCCGTCTCGTCAAAATTCGATCGCTCAGCGATCGTCGTCAACGACTGCTCGGTCAATGCAGGCTCCCCCAAGATACCCACAATATTCTAAGGCCCAAACGGGGTGAGCTTACCTCGCGGCCCGCAGTGCACCCGGTTGGTGCGAGGTGGGCGACCCCTGCGATATGTTTTCACCGGGCAGTGAAAATTGCTCATGTGACGATCTAACCTATTGATAAATAAACGTATGTCGGCAAACACGGAAATCCCGGCCGAATTCCCAACTGGGCAGCATGAGTCCAAACTGCAGCACGCGAAATTTTTCGTGCGCTTGATTGCATCATTGGATTTACGGAGATTGACATGCTTGGACTCGTTGCCCGTTGGGGCCACAACGTATTGCTGATTACCATGGGCGTTTTGACCGTGGCCATCGTTTTGGCGGCAAAGTAACAACGCCATAGGCGTTAGCTTCCATACCGTTCCTTTTCGCTTTTGTCTTTCGGAAATGGATCGGCAAATCGCGCCGCCGTACCCCCGGAAATGAAAACGCCCGCATCGTTGCGGGCGTTTTCGTAACTGCCTCTACGGACGATTCAGTCGTCTTGTTCGCCCTGATGGGTTCGCCCGATAAACGTACCCCAGTTCGCTGGGCTCTTGCGCGCACCGTTCGGAATCATCTCGGTTGCCATCCAAATGTCGCCATTAGGGCCCACGGCCGCCGCCGAGTAGTCGCCCCATCGCGGCCGGCCAACGTCGTACGCCGAAAAGCCGTCTTGCGGCGCCGCGCCTTCTGCCAGCATGTGCAGTGAATGCGCACCAAATTTCCAGAACGCGGCGCTGGGGAAGAACTGCGGGCCGGTGAGCGTAAAGACCACCGCGGCGTCACCGCGTGCATTGACCGCCAAAGCGGGATAGATCAAATGCGAGCTGTCAGGTCCGGCGACATAACCCTGCGATGCAATGCTCGCGGTCGGTCCGGATGCGGGATTCGTCACGTTGATGACAAACCAGGCCACTGCATCGCGTACGGGCGCGCCCTTTGTCGTCGACGCCGTGCCCACGGTCGTCCACAGTTGCCCATTCAAGTAGGTCAGCTGCGACATGCGCTGGTCGTTGCCATCGAGGGACTGCTCATCGCCGCCCACATTCGAGTCAGTGATGGCGGCGATCTCAGCCCGCGGCGTCGGCCCTGCCTTCTGACGCGCCGGCACCGGCTGTACGTACACCTGACTGGGGGTCACAGTTGCAGACACAGACATCTGGGACCGATCGCCGTTGATGGCGTAGGTGTTGTTGACCGTAAACACCGCCAGCCTTTGTTCCAGCTTGAGCGCGCGCATCGACTGCGCCAGGTACTCGGTATTGGCAGCAAATGCGGCCCCTGGGGGGCTCATCGCCGGCTGGATGCTGTAGGAAAACTCGATGTCCGGCAGCAAAAAGCTGAGCTGGTCAAAGTGGACCGCCGGTGGGCTTGCCGTCCCCGCCGCAAGCGCGGATTTGGAGATCGCATAGATTTGCGCACCCTCGAACGATAATCCTCCGAAAGCGTTGGTGCTGACATAAAAGGCATTGGCATCCGCGCCGATCAGCGGCTGATCGCCGAGGCAGGGACAGTCCTGGCCTCCGGGAATAAAGTCCGAGCCGTCGCCGGTCACGTTGATGTCATAGACATTGAAAGCGCCCCTCGGATCGCCGGTCTGGCTGACGGCGATTTTGATGTGATTGTCGCTGAGGAAGTTGTCGTACTCGGTCATGGTGACGAACCAGCGATCCGTCGCCGGGTCGTACAGGCACTTCGGGTCGCTCACATTGAGCGAGAAGTCGACATTAAAAAAAGCGTTGGCCTGCGCCGGTCCTGCCAGCAGAACACCATGCTGGTCATAGACGGCAAACGCATCGTTCACGCCCTCGAAGACAAAGCCGTTGCCTACGCACAGGGCCTGGTCAGGAGGTTCGACCGAGAAGCCCAAGTTGACGTTGGACTGATCCACGTTGCTGAGGCCCCTGAACCCGAACGAGTTCTCGTTCTCGCCGAGCGGCGAGCCCGGAACATGCGGCAAGGTCGGCGGCGCCAGCGCTGCGGCACGTGCAGCGGCCCCGAGCTTCCCGACGCGATCGCTTATCAGCTGATTCACCATGTCCTCATGGGCTTTCTCGCGGCCGCTGTCGCGCACCGCACCGTCGTCGGGCAGTGAAGGATTGGAAGGAGCCGCGATCGCCGCCGCGGCAACCGACGTCACTCCCGTGGATTCAATATTTGCAACCGAAGTGCGCGCGCCGGCGGCGAGCGCAGGCGTAGAGAGAGCCGCCAGCGCGAGCGCCAGCAGAGCTATTCTTGGCTTTGACATGAAAAACCCCTTCAATCTTTGTATCGTTTTGTTCAGACGCTGAAATTCCGAACCCGCTGGGCCGTTTCTCGGCGTGCCGCGCAAGATTACTCCTGGTGTAGAAATTGGGTTAACAAAATAAAAAGCGGCGTTATGTCAAGCGGCGGCGGCGCGCCGACGTGTAGCCGCCACCGCCGATTACCACATGCCCTGCTTTTGGCCGAACCACCAGACGACACCCAGACCGATGGTCGGCTGTGCGAGTTCGAAAGATCCCAGTTGATGCCCGTAAAAGTAATGCTGATTCGATTGGTCGCGCCGATATTCGCCGCGCAGCAGAAACCCGTCCTCCGGCCGATAGTCGACAGTCAGCGTGCCTTCTTTTAAATACTGCGTGTCGCCGGAGAACAGTCCGCCCATGTCGGCCAGGTATTCTGCACGCGCGGCTATCGACAGCTTGGAGGACAGCGAGTAGCCCGCATACAAAGCCCCGCCTTGCACGCGTTGAGGACTCGAGTAGGTATACAGTCGCTGCTGAACGTAGTCCGCCTCCGCGCCCAGTGTCAATTCCTTAAGCGCTTGCCAGGTCACGTAAGAATCGACGATCTCAAGTTTGCCGCTGGGTGCATTTGAAATGGGGAGAAAATAGGTGCCCTGTTGACTCGGCAAGCCGGGCTGCGGTGAGGGCGGAGTTTGCAAATAGGCGACATCGGGGTGCTCTTGGCCGCGGTAATAATTGAATGTCCATGCAATCGCAGGAATGGGCGTCAGAACGAAGCCGAGCATTTGGTCTTTATAGTTGTTGAATGCTTCGGTTTGCTGCGTGCCGTTGGTGATCCAGAGGTTGAGCGCCAGCTGATCATTGATCGCGAGCTTGGAACGAATACCCATATGATAAAACGGCAGGTAGTCGAACCAAAGGGAGCGCGAGTAGTTCAATTGATCCTTGGTGTAGTTGCCCTCCAAGCCTAAGGAACTCGCCCACTTGCCAAAATCGATTGTCAAGCCGTGCGCAACCGGTATGACATACGTGCCGTAGGCCTGAAAAATATTTCGATACACTTCCGGTCGCAGCTCATTCGCCGCATTGCCTTGAAGGGTTGAGGTGGCTTGGCCAAACTGCAGATCAAGCCGCAGACCCAAGTGCTGACCGGCGGCCATGTCCGGCAGTTTCTCGATAACGATCGCCGCTTGATTGAGACTGAAGCTATGACTGCTCACATCATAAGCGCGTAGCGTGTTCACGCGTCCCACCGGAGAATTGAAGTTGTATTCGTAATAGCCGTCGAGCAGTGCATTGAAAGTCATGCCGGTCAGGATGTTTGCAGTCGAACTTGTCGGCGCGTCGGGTGCCGGAACGCTATTGGGCGTGGCAGCCGAAACGGCGGGAGAGGCAGACGGTCTGGCCGATGAGGACGGCTGTGCCGGTGCGATCTGGTCTTGCAACTGTTCAACGAGCCGAGTCAGCTCCTCGACTTTTTGCGTCAGTTCATTGACGCGCTTTTCGAGTTCCGAATCCGTCGATTTTGCGCTCGTGGAATCTGCGGATTGCGCCTCGGAGAAGAACGGCGCGCAGAGGGCGAGGCCTGAAATGAAAAGCAGCGTGCACAAATGAGGTCGGGATGGGCGGCGCATGTTTGATTTGCACGCGACGGGGGACAATCGCCTTACTATTTCCATATGCATTATTCCCTCTCTATCTCCAACGAAATCTTCCGCACAGGCCGTATCATCGCACTGCTGATAAGGCTATTCGGTCACACAACACTTGAGGGTGTGGCCTTAGGCTCGAGTGATGGCGCCGTCCTTTTGTGCGTAAGCCTTTTCGAGCCACTTGAATGCTTGATCTTTTTGGCGACGAAATGCGTAGGCTTGGGCGATAAGCTTGTCAGCTTACCCAGAATTGAATGGCCGCTCCCCCCTCCGGAAGGAGCCGTTAGGGCTGATTTATTCAGTTAAGCCAAGCTTTTTGAGCAGTGCGCCATAGCGGGGATCATTCTGCAGACCGGCGAGCAAGGGATCGTAGGCGATGCCGTTCAGTCCGCTGTCGCGCTGGTCGTAGGCTCGCTGCAGCCACTCGAAGGCTTTGTCTTTGTCGCCGCTCCAGGCATACACATCGCCCACTTGGTACGCCATGTCGGCGGCGTGCTTGGCGATCAAGTCCTTAAGCGCTTGCTGCGCGGCCTTCTCATGACCACCCGCGTGCTCCATCATGGCGCTGGTCATTTGCCGGATGCCCTCATTGGTTTGCTTTTTAAACTCTGCCTGCGCCTCGGCCAGCCTGCCATCGAGCAGGTGCACCTGCCCGAGTGCGAAGTGGAAAGAATCATTGGCGGGGCTTATCGCGAGCGCCCGCTCCAGAGCATGGCGCGCCGCAGGGTAATCGCCCGTCATGGTTTGGAACAGTCCGACGTTGGCCCAGGCATATCCGCTGAGCGGATCGAGCTCGATGGCCTTGTTCATGGCTGTGATGGCCTGCGGAATTTTTCCGGCGGAAGCAATCTGCGCGCCGTATAGGCTTTGAACCGCGCTTTCGCCCGGTGCAAGGCTCAAAGCGTGCTCGCTGTCCGCGCGGGCTCCGGCAAAGTCCAGAGTCTCGAGGCGCAGCGAGGCGCGCGCCCGGTAGCCATCGACCAGCTGGGGCGCGAGCATGAGCGCCTTTTCCGCATCCTCATGCGATTGCGCAAACATCCTAGTGTCTGAAGTGGCGACCGCGAGCGCAGTCTCGCTGAAGGAGAGTCCCGCGTAAGCGGCAGCAAAGTTCGGATCGAGCGCAATGGCTTTGCGGTAGGCGCTGACCGCGCGTTGCAAGTCTTCCGGATTGCCCCGGCGTCCGAATTGCCGCGCCAACAAAAATTGATTATAGGCTTCGGGACTGTCGCTGCGGTTCGGGTCGAGCCCTAGCGCGGGGAGGAGTTTGAGCTTTAGCGCCGCAACCACCGCAGCGGCGATCTCATCCTGCACTTGGAAGATGTCTTTGACGTCCCGGTCGTAGGTCTGCGACCACAGATGCACGCCGTCATCGGTGCGAATCAACTGGGCGGCGACGCGCACCGTATTGCCCTCGCGCCGCACGCTGCCATCGAGCACATTGGCGACCCCTAAGGCCGAGCCGATCTGCCCTATCGGGACTTGCGCACCGCGGTAGTGGAACGAAGAAGTGCGGGCAATGACCTCCAAGTCTTTAATCTGGGCGAGCAGGGTGATCAATTCCTCCGACAGTCCGTCGGAAAAGTATCGCTGATCTTTGTTCTCGCTCATGTCCAGGAACGGCAACACGGCGATGGATTTATCGCTGATCGGTCCTCTGAGAGAAATCGAATTCGACATGCCGGGGCGCGTCCGATCGGCGGATTGACGTTGTATTTCATAGCCCGCCACGGTCAGGACGAGAACCGTGGCGGCTGCGCTGAACCACACCTGCGTTCGATTGCGCCGCACGAACTTCATGAGTCGATACACAGGCCGCGGCGGCTGCGCCATCACGGGTTTGCCGTCGAGGTGGCGTCGCACATCATCGGCCAATACAGCGGCGCTCGCGTAGCGCGCCTCGGGATCTTTAGCCAAGGCTTTGAGCACGATCAGATCCAAGTCACCGCGCAGCTTGCGAACCAGCTGCTCGTGTGTGGTGGCCCGGGCCGTGCAAGCATCCTGCACCACCTGGGTACTCGGCTTGCGGACCTCGGCGGTCGCGATGGCTTGCTCCAGCATAGCGCGCGATGCGCCGGTGTTGAGCTTATACGGCCTACCGCCGGTCAACAGTTCGAACAGCACCACACCCAACGAGTAAATATCGCTCTTGGCATCCACGGGATCGCCGCTGACCAACTCGGGGCTCGAGTACATGGGAGTGAGGGCGTGTCCGTAAAGTGTGGTAAGCGGTAGTTGGCTCTCACCTGACCCGCTATCCAACAAGGTCGCGACGCCAAAGTCGAGCAGTCGCGCCTGCCCCTCATGCGTGACCAGAATGTTGGAGGGCTTCAGATCGCGATGAATGACGTGGCGGTCGTGAGCGTACTGGACCGCTTCGAGCACCTGCAGAAATAGCTGCAAGCGCCGGCGAAGGTCGAGGCGCTGTGCGTCACACCAGTCGGTAAGCTGTTCGCCTTGCACAAACTCCATCGACAAGTAGGGCAAGCCGCCCGGATCGATACCCGCATCGTAGAGGCGCGCGATGTGGGGATGTTCCAAGCCGGCGAGAATGTCGCGCTCGCGAGCAAATCGCTGTTCCAGATCCCGGCGCACCCGCGTCAGCGTCGGCAATTTGAGGGCGACCTCTCGCTTGAAGACGCCGTCTGCGCGTCTGGCCAGCCACACTTCGGCCATGCCGCCGGCGCCGAGCAGGCGGATCAATTCATAGGGGCCTACCCGTGCGCCCGGCTGCAGGCCGGACCCCGGGCCGGTACCAAGGGCGGGGAGAGGCTGCGGCATGATCATGAGCGTTTTCGGGCCGGCGTCATGGGGATCCGGTAGCAGCGCTTCGCGCAGCCGCGGCGCGATATCGGCATGTTCGGGCGACAGCGCGTCAAGCCATGCGCGTCGGCCTGTCGCATCGAGCGGCAGTGCCTCGTCGAGGAGCCGGCTCATCGCTTTCATCTGCGCAATCGAGAGTTTCATCGCTCTGGCGGTGGTGAAGGCGCTTGCACGTAGACCCTAAGGTCGGCGCTCATCGCAGCGAGGCCGCCAGTATCAGCCGCGCCTTTTCCCAATCGCGCTGCACGGTCCGCTCGGTAACCCCCAACGTCTCGGCGATTTCCCGCTCGCTGTAACCGCCGAAGTAACGCATTTGCGCGACCTGCGCCAAACGAGGGTCGGCTTGCTCCAAGTCCTCGAGCGCCTCGTGCACCCTTAAGACCGTGTCTTCCGCATCCGCAAGATTCGCCGCCAGGTTGGTGGAGAGGGTCAACGGCCGCCAGTCGCCGCCGCGCTTTTGCGCAATCCTTTCCCGCACGCTATTGACGATGACCGAGCGCATCACCTGGGAGGCATACGCGAAAAATGCGCGCCTGTCCTCGGCGCGCAATTCCCCCGCAGTCACGAAGCGCAGGTAGGACTCGTGCACCAGGCTACTGGTGTCCATCACCGTGTTGCGGCCTCCATCGCGCAATCGTGCACGTGCCAGCCGCTGCAGGTCGGGGTAGGCCGCGGCAAATAGGGCGTCGCGTGCTCCGCTATCGCCGGCCTGCATCCGTCCTAGCAGCTCGGTGAGCTGAGTCATGTTTCTCCCGAACGGATCGATGAGCGCCACGATAGCGCGTCCATCGCAGCTGTGCTACGGCCAAATCATGGGCATTAAATGTCGGCTTTGGGGCAGGCATGGTGTCTGTATGGGTACGGTAGAGAAAATCTGCCCCCTTTCCACCCCTTACCGACCATCCAGGAGAATACACGTGAAAATACCTATCAAGACCGCTACCCGACGCTTCGCCGCCGCACTACTGGCAATCGCGGCCGCATCCAGCTTCGCAGGAATCTGCGCGGCGGCCGACACCACCGCGCTTCAGGTCGTGGTGAAATATGCAGATCTCAACGTCTCGAGTACGGCCGGTGCCACCGCGCTTTACGCCCGCATACACGCCGCGGCGGAGCAGGTGTGCCGACCTTTCGACACCCGCGACTATCCGTTCAAAAGCGTCAAGGCGGCCTGCATCCATGATGCGATTGCGGATGCAGTGATCAAGGTCGATCAACCGGCGTTGTTCTCCATCTACAATGCGAAGACGAAGATCTCCAAGCCCATCATGCTGGTCGCCCGCTAGAATGTCTGTGCATATCCTGTGCGGTGGTGAGCGCCGCCGCGCAGGATCGGAACGGGTGTTGCGAAAATCGAATGGTCAATGAATTGTCGAAGCGCTCGGCGCTGACAAGGCGGTTGCACGGAAGGGATTTAGCTGGTTGAATCCATGCGAGGGCAGGGCACATTCGTGATCATTTTGAGGAGGGATGATTTTATGAAGTCAATTTTTATGGCAATCGTAATCATGACCGCGGGCATGTCACTGGCGGCGCATGCTGCCGATACGAGCTGCGAAAGTCAGGCCGCGGAAAAAAAGCTCAACGGAGCCGCGAAGGCTAGCTTTACAAAGAAATGCGAGAAGGACTCAGCGGTTGGCACGGCTGCGGATCAGTGCGCGGCAAAGGCTGCTGACAAAAAGCTGGCCGGTGCGGCCAAGAACAGCTTCATCAAGAAGTGTGTAAAGGACGCCCCGCATTAAAAAACGGGCGGTTAGACCGCCCGTTTTGCTTCTTGCGCCGACTCACCACGGTGATCATTTTTGCACCAGGCCACCGGCACGGCGTCGGATCAGTGATCCCCCTGTTTTCTGATTTGTGCCGCTCTAGAACGCGAACACCAAATTGACCGTCTCCAGCGTATCGAGCTTTTTAAGCCCTGGCGGCGGCTTGGTGTTGTCTTGGATGCTGTAGCCCACGGAGAGGGCGAGTTTAGCGGCGATCTTGACCGACAGTGCCAACGCATTCGTGATCAGCGTATCGCTGGAACCCGATTCGATAAGAAGCTTGTCCGACAATGTCGCGGTGCTTGAGAGGGCCTGCGAGTAATTGACCCCGACCGTACCGATTGCGCCGCTCTGTGCGGGCTCCAGGGTACGGGCGATCACGGCTCCCGCGGCATTCTTGGTGAGTTCCTCGGGGCGCAGTTTCTTGTAGCCCACGCCCGCCTGCACGTCGAGCTTGGTCGCCTCGGTGTAGATCAGTTTATAGCCCAGGCCGGTCGTGGCACTCGCTTGATACTGAAATCCGCTATAGAGGTCGTGTTGGTAGCGCAGTCCTCCGAAGCTGTACAGAGATTTCGTCAGATCGTAGTTTGATTGCCATGCCGTGTCCCAACGCTCGGCCGAGACGATGCCGGCACTCTGACCATACAAACCGCCGAGGTGAAAAGCGTGCTTCCAAGGATTTTCAAACAACGCGACGTCGAGCGCTGCATTGGCGGAGTTAGCGTCCGAATTGCCTTTTGAGGACACATAGCCTGCTTGGCCCTTACCCGTCCACACCCCTTGCGGCGGCGGGGGCGCATCCTCGCTCATCGCGACCACGGGCGACAAGGCGCTAATGGCCAATACAACTACGCGTAAGTTCATGGTGCATCCCTTCGATGTAAAGTAATCGAACCTTCTAAGCGGCATGTCGCCTTGCTGGCGGCCGTCATCTCGTGAACGGGCGAAGTGACTCAACCCTTCGCCCGCGCACCTAAAGGCTTACTTACAAGCTTTCCCATGATCGGGACGGTTGCCTTTGGCGACCGCCTCGGACTCCGACATGTAGGCGCCGTGCTTGGTCTTGCCATACCACCGGTCTGACGAACAATGATAAACCTTGCTGGCGATATTCACCCAGACCTGGCCGGCCCCACCGCCAGCGGCGGGAACCGCTGCAGGGGCGGAGGCCTTCGGGACCGGCGCTGCGGGAGACGCTGGCGCAGGCATGTTCGAGGCTGGCGTAGTCGCCGCCGGCGCGGGTGCAGTGCCCTTCGTGGCTGCAGTCGTGCTGCCGGGTACTTCAGCGCCCGCGTACCAATCTTGCACGCCCTTGTGGCCATGACAGGCGCCTCTTTTCGTGGCACCGGACCAGTAGCTGCCATCCCGGCATAGGCCGGTGGAGCCTGCGGGCGCGCCTGCAGGCGCTTGTGCGAAAGCGGTGACCGCCACCAATACGCCGGCCAGAAGCGAAATTATTCTAGTGTTGTGCAACATAAAATTCTCCTCATCTTGTCATCATAGTTATGGACGCCACGGCAGGCTCCCTACGCCTGCCTTAGCAACTGTTTGGATAGGTCAGCGCCCTGAGTATTTCAGAAAATATCCTCTGAATCGTTACGAATCTTTTATCCGCACTGCAAGGTGTGAGCGAGCTTTCGCTTGAGCCCCGTCATTTCCTTTTGAACAGGCTATTCAAGTCAATGCCGTTCTTCTTGAGAAGATCTTGTGCCTTCTGCTTCAACTCGCCCTTGGCGAGTGCCGTCAGATCCGGTTTCACGGACGGATCGGTATAGGTGCCGGTCACTTTGAGCGGTATGTCCACTGCCGTGCTGGTGGCCGATTCCATCACGCTCGCCAGGAGCGTCATGTCGATGCCGGTCGTGGGAAGATCGATGGTGCCCTGCCCGAGGACTTTGAGCACCACGGAGGAGATCGCGAGATCCTTCGTCACCGCGATGCCGTTCGTGATCTGCGCAGAGGTCTTGAAGATATCGAAACCCGTTTTATGCGTGTCTGGCACGGAGGTACCGCCTTGCTTGTTGATGAGCGCTTGCGCGAGCGCGAGTTCGTAACCTACGTCTATTCCTTGCAGCGCCCCGTTCGCAAGATTCGCATCGAAATGCCCATTCAAGGTCTTCATGATGTCCTCGGCGCCGGCGCCGCGCGCGACACCCTTGATGTTGACACTGGCTTTTCCCGATACCCGCCCCTTTGCTTTGGTGTTCGCGAGCAGTTGCGCGAGATCGACGTTCGAGAGGTGCTCATCCATGCTAATGCCGGGGGCTGCGGTGCGGGCGTCATAGGTCAGATCGCCCGAGTACTTGCCGCCGTAAAGCTGCGCTTCCAGCGGGTGCAGATGCGTGACGTTATCCTTCATGACCACGGTCACGCTCAAGTTTGTGAAATCGAGCCCGGCGGCATGCGCAGCGGCGAGCGTGAAAGTGCCCTGCGCCATCAGCGGCTCGGATTTATCCGTTGGCGCTTTCGGCGTGGGCTGATTAGCCGCTGCGCTCTTCGTATCCACCATACCGCTGCGTGGCGGTCGATAGCGATCGAGGTTAACGCGATCGGCTGCAAGCGTAAACTTCATTGACTCGCTCTTCGCCGCAGTCAGTTTGATATCGCCTTTGAGCGTGGTGTCATCCAGCTTGATCTGCATGTTATTGAGCATCGATCCTTCTGCGTCATAGCTGAAGTCGGTGCCCGCTGAAAGCGAGGACAAGACGTTGGGGTCCTCGGTTTTCGGCAACGCGATTCCAAAATTCGTCACGAAATCCTTCAACATCAACGGCGCTAAGGCAATGGATCCGGTGAGATGCGGGTCATCGACGATCTTCGTGCCGGAGAGCTTTCCCGTGACCTTGGCCGCGCCCAGAACCATTGAGAATTCCGGGAGGCTCAAGGTTTGTTTGTCGAGATTGGCCTCGAGCTGCGGCGCGGAGATCACGTAGTTCAATCGCGTGCTCGTGGGGCGGGTGAGAATGCCGTTCACATTGAGCGCCGCGACGCGAAGATCCTGGGTGTCGGGATTTTCTTGCACATGAAGCTTGGCGCTGAGGGCGACGGATTCGCCGGCCATGCCGCGGTTGGCATCGAGTGTCATGCTCACTGGGACCTCTCGCGTGCCCGAAATCGCACCGGTCTCGAAGTCCAAGTTCTCGATCACATACTCGTTATAGCTCACGCGGCCATGGGTGACGGCAATGCCGGCAATGGAATCGATCGCGAGCCCGCCACCCGACCCCGGGGGCGGCTTTTTGGGCACCTCTCCTTTTTCGTTCATTTGCCAATTGGCCTGACCATCCGGTTTCTTGACCAATCGCAGATCCATGCCATCGAGCACCACCCGCGCCACCTCGAGGCGTTTTGAGAGCAGCGGCAGCAATTTCACCCGCACCTCGGCGCGATGAAAAGATAAAAAGGGCGCCTCGCCGAACCCCGGTGGGTTGCTTAAGCTTGCAGGCCCGAGTGACAGCGCAACCCAGGGGAAGACGGAGAGTTTTATGTCGCCCTGAAGGTTTAATTCCCGACCGGTCGAGTTCTTCACGGCCGCGGCGATCTTTGGTTTGAAGTCGTTGGGATTGACCAGAAGCGAAACCAGGAGGGCGCCGATGAGGACGAGCACTACTAAGCCGCCGACGATAAGACCTAATATTTTGACTGATTTCATGAGCTTCTTTGCTTAGGATCTAAGAGTCGATCATAGCTCAACCTGCGCAGGCTTTAGCCGTCGGTTGCCCGCGCAAATGTTCACCCCTGACGTCCCCCGTACGCCCCGGACTGGAGCGCCGCGCGTACCATTAAGATCAAAGTGACCTTGCTTTTTGGAATTGCATCTGATGGTTGCGCGCCACGAACGGGACAACTAAGGTCAGCGTCCATTACCTCGTCAAGGCAGCGGAACGAGTGAGGGGGGATATGGTGCGATTCAAAGCCCTACGTGACCCGCGAGATAATCCCCTGTTTCAGGAGATCTGGAATGTGGTGGCCGCGATTCCGCGGGGGCAGGTATCGACGTACGGGTCGGTCGCACGTGCGGCCGGATTGCCCGGCCGCGCGCGGCTGGTGGGACGTGCGCTGCGAGAGTCGCCTAAAGAGATGATGTTGCCGTGGCATCGGGTAGTCGGGGCGGGCGGGCGCATCGTCTTGCCGCCTGCAGAGCCGGGGCGCCGCGAGCAGATCAGACGCCTGCGCGCCGAAAAAGTCCTCGTCAGGGAGGGGCGCATCGGACGATCATTCATGATCGATTTGGAATGAAGCCCGCCTGGCTACGCGAGTGCCGAGCGGCCCGCGGACGGAGTGATTTGCTATGAGGAGCGCCTTGCGGTGTTTATTCACGTGCACGATCAGTCCCACGCTCGATTTTTTTCGCGTCGTGCTTGGCACTGGCAGAGGGAAACTTAGCTTAACTTACCGCGTTGAACGATAAGCTCGCCAGCAGTTCGGCAACGCCGTTCCACATGACTTGGATGCCGATGCAGAACAACAAAAACGCAGACAGGCGCACTACGATGGTGGTGCCGGTCACGCCAATCCATTTGGCGAGGCGCGCGGAGTTTCGATAGAAGCCGTAGATCAGCAAGGAAATCAGTGCCGTTGCGGCGAGTGTCGAGATGAAGAAGGCGAGAGAGGAGGTATGAAATCCGCTCGGGCGCCCCGCACCCAAAGAGATCGCGACCGAGATAGTGCCGGGTCCCGTGGTCAAGGGCATGGTGAGCGGATAGAAGGCGAGCCGGCTGGCCGAGACGTCCAGAGACTTAGGCTCGGGCGTTTCGCTGCGACGTTGCTGGATGACGTCAGGAGCGTTGAGCATACGCCAGCCCGCCGCGGCGACAATGAGGCCGCCGGCCACACGCAGCACCGGCAAGGAGACGCCGAAGAAACCCAACACGTAGGCGCCGATGTAGAGCGAGGCGGCGATGATAATGAAGGAATAGATGGCGACCCAGCGTGCGATGAGGCCGCGGAATTCAAAATCGAAATCTCGGGTTGCACCGAAGAATATGAACGCGCCCGATAGCGGGTTAACGATGGAGAACAGCGCCGTGAAAGCCAGCAGGAATGTCGAGAAGGACAGATCCACAGCCGCTCCTAAGGATTAAGCGCTTGCGCTTGGATGACGGCCTGCACCAAGCGTTGCGGCGTGTAGCCGGTGACGTACGGGGTGAGGCCCAAACGCACGATTACCAGTTGCCGCGACTTGATGATGGCAGCGCTTTGGCCGTCATGCCCGGACATCCAAAAAGTGTCCGTGGGAATGCCGAATGCCGTATCGGGGTTCACTCCGGGGGTCACCGGTTCCGAACCCCACAGCCAGGTTTGTCCCTTGCCATATTGGCCGCGGGAGGCCGCCACCGGGGTGGCCATCATGGATACATAGCCTGCCGGAAGCAGGTCCGCCCCGCGCCAGGTGCCGTCTTGCAGAAGGAACTGTGCATAGCGTGCCCAGTCGCGCGCCGTGGCGTACATATAAGAGGAGCCGACCGGCGTGCCCTGTTCGTCCTGCTCGACGATCGCACTCGTCATTCCCAAAGGAACGAAGAGGCGCTTGCGGACGAAGTCGGCGATGTCTTCGCTGGTGTGTTCTTGCGCGATACGCGACAAGATCACGGCGGTGCCGCTGGAATACAGCCAGAACTCGCCGGGGGGGTGCGCGAGAGGTTGCGAGCGCGCAAATGCGGCCATGTCGGGTCGCAAGTACAGCATGCTGGTCACATCGGAGACCGCGCCGTAGCCCTCGTTCCATCGAAGTCCGCTCGACATGGCGAGCAAATCGGCGAGGCGTATCCGTTCGCGGCCCTCGCTGGCCCCCGGCCAGAGTCCCGCTTGATCAAGCGACAGCGCGCCGTCCTTGACCAGCAAGCCGAGGACGCCCGCCATCACGGTCTTGGTCATGGACCAGCCGAGCAGCGGGGTGCTGGCATTGAATCCCTGCGCATAACGTTCGGCCACGATGCGGCCGTGATCCACCACGACGATGGCACGCATGCCGGGACCGGCAAGCGCGTCATCGGCCAGTACACGATCAAAGGCCGCTTGGGTTTGCACCGCGGCGCCGTCCGGCCAGGCGGCGTTAGGCGCAGGGCTCGCGATCGGCGGCGATGGTCCCGTGACAGGAGTCGAGGTCAGCGGAGTCGGATCAATTCTGCCGTCGGGCAGCACCGTACAGCCTTTGCCGGACCGATACTGCGCCAAGCCATCGCCAATAAACCCAAGCAGTCCGGTTCGGACCAGCCCGTGCTCGCGATCCACGGACACGTGCATGAGACGCAAGAGGGCAATTCCGGGGGCCTGCACATCTTCATGCAACACCGCCCCCGGATCGCGTCCAGCTAGGAACACGTTGGAGCAGACAATTTTCGCGGAATAGTTCGCGCCCACGCGCAGCAGCGCCGGGGGCTTGAGCCACAGTACCAAGGCCAGTGCCGCCACCAGCAAGAGCAGCGCGCCCATCGATGTTCGGAATATTTTCATTAATTTACCAGTTGAGGTCGGTCATCAGCGCCGCGTAAGTGTCGATGCCGTCCCATAAGTTTTGCAGCCGCAAGTTCTCGTTGGCGGCATGTTGGTTGTTGTCGTGGTTGACGATGGGAAGGCAAATGATGGGCGCGGAGAACACGTCGGCGAACATGTACAGCGGCACGCTGCCGCCGGACATGGGCATCACGACCACGGGCGCGCCGGCGGCCTTGGAGGCCGTGGCGATCACCGCCTTCGCGGCGGGCGTGGACAATGCTGAGCGCAACGCCGGATATCCCCCCTCCCACACCAGCCGGATGAGGCGAGGCGCTTTGAGGCGGGTGGCAAGATCCGGCTCCTCACTGACGATAGTCCAGCCGTGCGCGGTGAGGAAGTGCTCGACGGTCTTGCGCACACCTGCGGGAGTCTGGTCAGGCACTAAGCGAAAATCGAATGAGATCGCGGCGTTGGTCGGAATGGCGTTGGCCGCCGCCTCGCCCACCTGGCCCGCACGAATGCCGCGAATATTGAGCGCCGGACGCATCAGGCTGGCGGGCAAATCCTCGCCCCCCTCGGAGCGGGCAATGCCGTACTCGCGCTTCAAGGCATCCTCCACGGACGGCAGGTTCTTCAACGCGACCTGTTCAGTAGGCGTGATGGCGCGCACGCTGTCGTGAAACCCAGGGATGGTGATCCGGCCGTTCTCATCGCGCATTTGCGCAATCAGCGTCGCCGCCATCGCGGCCGGATTCGGCACCCAGTTGCCATAGTGCCCGTCATGCAGCGCCCGGACGGGGCCATATATCGTAGCCTCCAGACCCATCGCGCCGCGCGCGCCGAAATAAACCATGGGGCGGCGGGTCTGATGCACGGGCCCATCGCCAATAAGAAACAAATCTGCCGCGAGCCGCTGTTCATTGTCATGCAGGGCTTTGCTCAAATGCGTCGAGCCGGCTTCTTCCTCGCCTTCCCAAAGCACTTTAATGTTGACCGAAGGGTGGGTGTGCGTGGCGCTCAAAGCATCGAAGGCTGAAAGAAAAGCGGCGATCGAGGCCTTGTCATCGCTGACAGCTCGGCCGAACAGCCGCCACTCGGGGTCAAACGGCGGCGACGCTTTTTTCCAATCCACATCCCGCGAGTGGTCGGTCAGCGCGTGCTCGCGCATGACAGGCTCGAACGGATCGGAGCTCCATTGCGATGGCGTCACCGGCTGACCGTCGTAGTGGGCGTAGAACAGCACCGTACGAGTTGCGCTCGGCGCTTTGAGGGAGCCGAACACGGCCGGAGGCGAACCGGTTCCCGTGGAGAGCTCCGACACCTCGAAGCCGCGCTGTTTCAAGGCGTCCTCTAGCGCGTGAGCGGTGGCGAGGATGCCGGCGGAATCGGCCGCAATGCTCTTCAAGCGCGTCAGTGAATCGAGCTGAGCCACGATGGCGGACTCATGCGCCAGCCGGTATTCCTGGACTTGGGCACGAACGTCCGCCGCCTGAGCCTGCCAGACAGCCAGACCCAAGCAAACCAAGCAGGTGATGCGGATGGGGCACTGCATAGGGTTCTTTCCTTGGACGATCGCGGCTGAGCGAAGTATCTTAACAAGCTTGCAGCGGCGCAGGACGAAGCCTTTGGCGGTGCAGTATGAACGCGGAAGACACCCTCTCATTCGTCAAGGAACACGGCGTGGTGCTGGTATCGGCACGGGGACCCGTTCCCCGGCTAACTGAGTTTATCGCCGGTGCGCCGTTTTCCGGAAGCTGGTGGTCGCACGCGAAGAGCCACGAGATTTTTCGTGTGTTGCAGCAGGCAGGGGATTCGCCGGACATTCTCGTGTGCCGCGTTGTTGCCGGGCACATAACGTGGGTTCACCGGCGCCTGTGGCCGGCCCTGGTGAGGATGGCGGATCACTTTGATGCAGAGCAGCTGGCACAAATACGGGAGGAGCATACGGCGAGCGGCGCGCATGTGACGCACACAGTGGCGTTTCCAGAGTGGGTACCGCTCGACATTTCTGCGCAGGCGCGGCAGCTTTGCGAGCGGGAAGCCATGGCGTTGCTGGGGGCCGCGATTGACCCATCGGCTGTGCCTGCCGAGCGAGCACACAATAACAAGCGGAGCATATGAGTGTTTGGGTTGCGACGGGCCGTGGCGGATGACAGCTCGCGTATCTGGGAGGTGCGCCGCCAGGCCATCCAAGTGGGCTGCCGTGAATATTATTCGCAGGAAGACATCCGGAGGTGGGCATCGGCGCCATTGTATGCGGAGTTTCCGGCGATGGTCGAACTGACCGAGTTTTACGTCATCGCGGATGCGGAAAGAATCGCCGCGTTCGGCAATTTGGATCTCTCGAAGTCAGAAATCGGTGCCATGTTCGTGCACCCGGATTTTCAGGGCTCGGGATTGGGCAGAAGAATCTTATCCACACTGGAAGAGATCGCCGTGAAGCCGGGCTTGTCATCGCTCTCCCTGGTCGCGACGCTCAACGCGGAGCCTTTTTATGCCGCGGCGGGCTTCCTGCCTCGAGAATGCACCAAGTGGAAACATCCGCTGGGCTTCGAACTGGATTGCGTGCCGATGTACAAGACCTGGGCGAGGTAGGCGGTGATCGTTCATCTGGTCGATGGAACCTACGAGCTTTTTCGCCATTTCTACGGCTTGCGCCGATTCACCAAGGGCAACGATCGGCCGATGGGGGCTGTGGCCGGTGTACTGAACGGGCTGCTCGAGATGATCGAGGGCGGTGCGGCGTACATCGGCGTGGCGACCGACCACGTCATCGAATCGTTCCGCAATGAGCTATGGGACGGCTACAAGACCGGGGAGGGCATTGAGCCTGCGTTGCTGGCGCAGTTCCATCCGCTGGAAGAGGCGGTTGCAGCCATGGGAGTCGCGCTGTGGCCGATGGTTGAATTGGAAGCCGATGATGCGCTGGCCTCTGCGGCATTCATCGCCTCCAAAGATCCGCGAGTGGAAAAGGTTTGCATTTGGACGCCGGACAAGGACCTTGCGCAGTGCGTGCGGGATGATCGCGTGGTGCAGGTCGATCGCAAGAGCAATACCATCCGAGATGCCGCGGGCGTGCGAGCCAAATTCGGCGTCAGTCCGCAACGAATGCCGGACTATCTTGCGCTGGTGGGCGATGCCGCGGACGGCTACCCGGGGATCTCCGGCATCGGGCCAAAGGGTGCGGCGAGCCTCATTGAGCGCTATGGCAGCATCGAGGATTTTCCGCCCCAGGCGCTCGGAAGCCAGAAGAAGTTGGCGCTGTTGTTCAAAGGATTGGCCACTTTGCGCGAGGATGCACCGCTCTTCGCCGATACCGCCGAGCTGAAGTGGCCTGGGATCACCGAAAGATTTGCCAGCATCGCCGCGCGAAGCGGTGATCCGAAGCTCCTGTCGCGCGCCGAGCGCGCATTACAGGCAGTACGGGCTTCGATGGGTAGCCCCGAGGTGAGCCTCAAATTGAAGCGAAAAACGAAACCGTCGTCGAACGTCTCCAAACGCGCGCCCCGATTCAAGTAGACCTGAGCCGCGGCGCGAGCGCAAAGTGAAGCAGATAGTCCTGCTCCGTGCCGCGTTCGGCATGCCTCTGGGCCTTGAGGCGCCCGCTGATTTCTTGGGTTAGGCGCAGGGCTTGTGCGCGGGAGAGACGCAGCACCTGCCACACTTCGGCAGCGGCTAGCAGCTTGGGCGCCGAGTTACCTTTGTATCGCATGCGCGGTTCATCATGCTCATCCACATCATAGAGGATCCCGCCGCGCGAGGGCCCGCGCACCTTAGCAAGTGAGTCGCGCAATTCCGCATGCAGGGCCGTGAAGGGTCCCGCGGCCATGACGCGGCCCGGAACGAAAAAGCTCTCAGCCGCCGCGCGGTAAACCTTCACGCGCCGGCCGGGGCGCGCCCGTTCGTGCGCAATGACAATCAGCCCAAGCTTCAATAGCGCGCCGGCGTGATAGTGCAGATATTTCAATTCGAGTTGCATGATGACGGCGAGCTCGGCTACCGAGCGTTCGTGGCCGACGAGCAGCAGCAGCAAACGACGGCGCATGGGATGGGATAAGGCCGCCGCGGCGCGCACGTCCGTGACCTGCAAGGCCCTACTCAGGATAGTCGCTGTCATTCGGACTAGCTTCCAGCATACGGTGGCGTCATGCAAATCTCGATCAATCGAAACTGTGTGCTGGGAACGGCATTGGCAGCAGTCTTGAACTTCTGCGGGGGCGCGGCATACGCATCGCCGCCGCCGGCCGACGTGGTGGCATCCTGCATGGCGCGCGCCGCAACAAATCTTGGCTTCAATGGATCGATGTATGCGCGCATCGGCAAGGTGACCGTGGAGAAGTCCTATGGGGCTTCCGATGCGGCGGGGCGCATCCCGATCGTTGACAGGACACGGTTCAATATCGCCTCGGCGGGAAAGATGTTCACCGCAGTGGGAATCGGACTGCTGGTGGATCGCGGAGCGGTGAAATTCGATGCTCCCATCAGCCGCTATCTGCCGTCCCTCAACGCCGATGCCGGCGCGATTACCGTCGCCCAATTGTTGAATCATACCTCGGGTCTGGGCGACTATTTCAATCCGGCGAACCGGAGCGCCATCGATGCCGCCGTCACGGCCGCGGATCTGTTGCCCCTCGCGCTGGCCGCATCTCGCCAATTCACGCCGGGCTCGAAGCGGGCTTATTCGAACTCAGGCTTTGTGGTGTTGGGCGCGATTATCGAGAAGGTGTCCGGGCTCACTTACCATCAATTCATCCAGAAAGAGATACTCACGCCTCTCGGCATGTTCAACACCCGATTCGATGCGCAGCAGGGCGCGCAAGCGATGACCCGAATGTCACCCCAAGGACCGTTGGAAGAATCGCGACCTGCTCCGGTGCAGGCGCATGCATCGCCGGCCGGTGGAATGTTCAGCACGCCCGCGGACTTAAGCTTGTTCCTGACGGCGCTGATGGACGGGCCTCTTCTAAAACGCGATACGATCAGCACCCTGCTCAGGGGGCGCGCCGATCCCGCCGGCGGAAGCGGCGTTTACGGCTACGGCTTCAACGTGCGAGAGCAGGCGCCGCGCCGGGTCGGGCATGGCGGCGGCGCTCCGGGTGCGAATGCCGAAGTGGCGCTGTATCCGGACTCCGGCTGGCAGTTGATCGCATTGTCCAACAACGATCCGCCGGCGGCGTCGCGCATGGTGATGCTTTTGGAGAAAGTTCTATTCGCCTCGGAGCCGGAGTCGGCGTGTGCGAGCGCACTCGCCGACTCCAATCAGGGGGCGACCCAAGCGCCGGATACGCGGGGTCAGAAGAAGCCACTTTAAGGATGCGCATACGGGGTGGGTTAGCGGTGGCGCAACCGCGATGAACGTGTCGCCCTCGTCGAGAACCTTGATGCGGTCGCCAATCTCCATTGGGTCTACTAGTTTAATCCCTCTCTGCCGAAGGGTGGGCTGCAGCGAAAGCTCGCGCGACAATTCAGTAAGCGTCATTTCATAATATGATGTCTGAGGCGCCGGAATTTCGCGTATGCGGCTCTCGCTGCAGTGGGTAGATTTTTATTGACTGCCTCGCTCCGATCCATACCGAAACATCTCTTGCGCGTGTCAGCACTGCCCTACCGACGGTCAGACCGTAGCTCGCAAAAAATCGAGTCTCATCATCTTTAACTGTAGCGTACACGGAGTCTTAAGTTGCAGGCCCCAAGTAAGTGTCGAACCAGGCGAGGGTTTCCTTGATGAACTCGGTTGGCGGAACCAAGTGTCCAGAGGCATAGACCATCATTTTCTTCTGACTGGGAGCAGACCCTAACAAGCGGAACATCGGCTTTTGCGAAGACTCGACCGGGAAGAACATGTCGTACGTTCCGTTCAGCATCAGAACCGGTTGTTTGATTCTCGGCAGATAGTTAATCTGATCTACCTCTGGCAAAGCCTTGCCCATATCCATCCCGCCTACGTTCAGCACCACGGCTTTAATGCGTGGCTCAATGGCGGGGATGATTCCGCCGATGAAGCCTCCCCAGCTGATACCGAGGTAGGCGACTTTGTCCGCCTGCATGTCTTTGCGGGTCTCAAGATAATCGATTGCCCGCGAGTATTCCTTGCCCCACATGATGACGTGGTCCTTGTAAAGCACGGTCGTAGCCTGGATATCTGACTTCAAGTCGTCCTGCCGCTCGAACGTACCCTTGTAGATCGGAAAGATCAGCGCGCGTCCACTCTTCATGATGAACAGCAGGCGGCTATTGATCAGCGTCGGCTCAAATTTGCTTTCATGAAGACCGTTGGAGCCGGAGAAGAAGACGACCGGCTGAAGGCGGCCCGTGTAGTGCTGGGGCAGGAAGATGTGGAGCACGAGTCGCTCTTTGTTGTAACCGGCATCGATCGAAACGGTTTCGGCCTTCCAGGCGTCGCTTTCCGCCGTATTCTCGATGGTTGCAGCAAGCGGTGTTTTGTCATAGATGAACTGCCGGGCGAAATTGGCAAATGTTGCGTCATCAACCGGTTTTTCCTTGGCGTAGTCGCGAAAGCTCATGGAAATCGATTGCCGGAGCGCGGCAGAGACCGCATCAGCCTTAAGTTCCTTGATGCACCTGAAGCCATTGGACTCGCTGCGCTCGAGCGCCGGTTGCGTGAAGCTGTCGTTGAAGGCGTACGATGGATCGGTCCAGCCGCCCCCCATGATGAAATATTGGTCTGAGTCGCCTCGTCGATTCACTGCCCACTCGCGGGCATTGCCGGCAAGATCGTAGACACCGAAGGTGCTGAAGCCGGCGAGACTGCCGACTGGAGTGGTCGATTTGCCGCTGAAGTTGCTGAGCGGAAGAAGAAACTCCGACCGGGTGGTATCGGCTGCAGCGGCGAAGTGAAAGACGGTCGGCAGTTGTTTGTGTGCGAAGACCGCGTAGGCCGCCGCTTCGTACCACGACACACCGGTGACCGGATGGTCTTGTTTACCGTCCGGGTAGGTTCCCGCTTCCCACGTTGCCGGTCCTTGACGCCCTGTCCGGTCCGTAAATTTCGCCCACGCGGCGTTCAGCGCAATCGAATTGCCGGCTTCCACGATCGGAACGGTCCAGTACGCCGCGTTTGTGTAGCCGCCGGCGTCGACGAATGCCATGAACTGCTTGTTCGTTACTTCAAACTTGTCGATCAAGAACTCGGGCACCTCTTTGGGGCCATATTTCTCAATGCCGATAATGTACATGTCGGTCTGCGACTTCGGGATACGAACCATGTTCTCGGGCAGACTGCCGAGCCGGTCCATCGTCAGGTGTTCTTGGATGGGCCGGATCCCCACTGACAACTTGGGCCCGGCAAATTCAATCGTTTGATAGCCCGCCTTTCTGACTTCCAAGCGCAGGTAATCGCGGGGCACCCGCACGCCGTTGAGCGGCGTTAGGCCTGCCGACCGCCACTCAGCGAGAGGCGTGTCGTAGTCCTTCCAGAACACTTCCGCGCCGGCAGGGTCAGTCTCCATCGAGATGGTGGTCGCGATCAACGGCCATAACTTCGCCAACGTCGGATCGTTGGGAAGGTATTTTTCCGCCTCCACGGCCTTATCAAAGACCTGTCTGTCGCTGCGAAACATAGTCGCCGTGGTGGCTTGAATCTCGGGCAGCAAATGGTTTCGCGCGTTATCCTTTTTCTGCCAGGTCGATAGCAGTAGCGCCCCGGCGATGCTCAGCAGCAGAGCGGGAATCGCCAGTTTATGGAACCTGGTCCAGGCCTTTCCGACCGCAGTCGGGGCGGCGCGAGCCGGAGGTTGCCCGCGTGGTTTGGCTTTCGCGATCACCTCGGGACGGGGCAAGGCGCTCGGAGGAGAGGGGGAAGCTGCAGGCGCGTCCGAGGCGAGCCCGCGCACGCGCTCCACGAACTCAGGCGATGCGTTGCCGTCCGACAGGCGCGTCCATTGCACCTCCCGGAACTTCTCAGGCACGCGAGCGATCGCATCCGGCGTCGCGTCGATGACGACCGGCAGCAAGAACGCCCTGTCATCCGCCATGTCCAGTGTGCGTCCCACCGCAAGATTCCATTCGCGCCGAAAATAGCCCTCTTCGCGGGCCTGGGTGTTGGCCGAGATCACCGGCACAAACAGTTTGCAGCTCTTAATCTGCCGCCGGATCGAGGCATCCCAGGCATCGCCGCTGCGCAACTCGCTCTGGTCGAACCAAACTTCAAGCCCGGCAGCCCTGAGCACCTCGCAGATGCGCCGCGCCGCCGCGGCATCTTGCGAGGCATAACTCAAAAAAATGGCCCGTGACGGCACGCTCATAGACGAATTGACTCCCGGCAGTCGCGACGGGTGCAGAGTGCACCAGACCTCGTGTCGAACCAGAGCTTATCCCAATTCCACTGGTCGCTCTCCTGCGCCGATCGGCTGTATGCTCCGATTCATGATCACGGGTGGTGCCACCAACTCAGTCATGGATGTCGATGATCAGCGGGATTTGATCCTCGACCGTGTCGGCGCAAATCGCCACGCTCATTCTCGGGTGTCTGGCCGGTATCGTGTTCGGATTTGTCGGACTTCTTATAACGGGGCTCATCCGCAACAGTCACGCTGCGAACCCTGCAATCGGTTGGGTGCTGCTAGGCGTTTCCGCCGTTGTTTTTATTGCGACGCTTCGTCAGCTCTTGTGGCCAATACCGTTGGTCGACGTTACCTGCCGTGGAGTGCGTTTAAGAATCGGCGCTCCGATGCATCGCTCGGGACTTTTCTTTATTCCGTGGTCCCGCCTGCGCGCTGTGCTCTTGACGCAAACGATGATCAAGAATGCTGCCGGCGGGCGGGAGAACGCGCTCGGATTCCAGATCGCTCAGGACCAACTGTTTCGGTTACCTAAAGTCAGGTGGAATTCGAGCCACGCAGCGCCGCAAGCACCGAAATGCGAGGTCGTTTTTGCAGCAAGCATGATCAACGGCGATGTGCGTGAATGCGTGCGAAAGATCGAGGAGCGGCGCATTCGGCTGTCACCGGCAAAGGTTCAGCAAACAGGGCGTACTGAGGTCCGGCGTGTTTTGCAATGCAAAAAGCAGCAATGTAATACGGATGATTGGCCTGTGCGTTGCGCTTGGCCACCTTCGCGCGCATTCTAATCCCGCTCGTTGCGGCGCGTGGCCAAAGCGGGAGGCGCAGGAATCCAAACCAAAACCAATCAAGGGGATCCAACATGAAACACGCACTCGCGCTCATTGTTTTGGGGACGATATTCGCCGGGTCTGCATACGCCGCAGACCCTATCGTCGGCACCTGGAAGCTCAATGTCGCAAACTCGAAGTTCAGCCCGGGACCGCCGCCGCAAGCCGGCACCCGCGTGTACAGCGAGTCCGCAGGGATGTACACGCTCGACCAAAAGATCATGGGCGTCGATGGAAAGCAGAGCGTGACGAAGTTGACATACCGGGACGGGCAAGAGGTCAAGCAATCCAGGGCCGCAGACTCCACGGTGGCGAAGAAAGTCGATGCCAATACATGGGACTTTGATATCAACATGGACGGCAAGGCGATCGGCCATGTGCATCGTGTGGTATCGGCCGACGGCAAGATGCTGACGGTGCACAACACCGGCAGACAAGGAGAGGTCGCGGCAGCCGACGATACCATGGTGTTCGATAAGCAGTAGCCTCGAGGCGCGCACAGGGACGTGCGCGCCATCCTTCGCCGGACAATGCCGTGAAATGGGAGGATCTCCTGATGTTGTCGCGTCGCGAATTCGTTCTGAGCGCCGCTGCGGCCGGCCTATCCAGTGCGATAATTCCACAGCGTCTCGCACATGCCGCCATCGTGCGCACCGATAACGACAAGCTCTCGCCGTACGGCAAAGGAATATTGCCGAGCACAATTCGTTCGCGGATGATCAGCAACGTCAACGGCCTCGACGTGCATGTGCTGGAAGCAGGATTCGAAGTCGCAGGTCGTCCGGCCATTCTATTGCTGCACGGGTTTCCAGAACCGGCCTACAGTTGGCGCAAGGTCATGCTGCCGTTGGCGGCGGCGGGCTATCACGTCATCGCTCCTGATCGCCGCGGCTACGGACGCACCACGGGATGGGATGACGCCTATGATGTCGACCTCGGCCTCTTCGGTGTTCTGAACATGGTCACCGACGCCCTGGCCCTGGTCACGGCACTCGGCTACCGCCGCGTGTCGACCGTGGTGGGACATGATTTCGGCGCACCGGTTGCGGCCTGGTGTTCGCTGATTCGCCCGGATGTATTCCGCTCAGTCGTCATGATGAGCGCTCCGTTTCCAGGGCCTCCAACACTGCCATTCAATACCGCCGATCAAGCGCAACCAACGCACGGATCCGAGCGGCAACCCGCAGTCAATATCGATGATCAGCTGGCTGCGCTCGATCCTCCGAGAAAATATTACATGCGTTATTTCACCACGCCCGGCGCCAACGCCAACATGCAAAGTGCGGCGCAGGGTCTGCACGCCTTTTTAAGGGCGTATTTTCACTACAAGAGTGCCGACTGGAAACAGAACCAGCCATTTGCGCTCAAGGCGCGCACTGCAGAGGAGCTGTCAAAGCTGCCCACCTACTACGTCATGAACCTCGGCGAAGGAATGGCGGAAACAGTGGCGCCGGAAATGCCGTCAGCCAAACAGATAGCCGCGTGCAAATGGCTGACTGAAGAGGAACTGCGCGTATATAGCGCGGAGTACGGCCGGACTGGTTTTCAGGGTGCTCTTCAGGCCTATCGTTGCAATTTTGATTCAAAGTTGACGGCCGAGCTGCAGTTGTTCTCGAATCGCACCATTGATGTGCCGGCGTGCTTCATTGCAGGCAAAAACGACTGGGGTCCTTACCAAACCCCCGGCGCCATCGATGCAATGAGGAATAATGCGTGCACGCGGATGCTGGGCATTCATATGGTAGACGGAGCCGGCCATTGGGTTCAGCAAGAACAGCCTAACAAGGTCACGGAGCTGATCGCACAATTCATACCAACGTAGTTGGGGAACGCCATATCAGGCTCCTATTATCGCGCGCCCGGCGGCAACCTCGCCGCCGGACGCAGACCGACTAATAGATTCGATCGACTAGCTGCCCGTCAGCGGCTACTGCCGATCGTAAACCATAACATCGTTAAACTTTGCGCCTGCCTCATTCGTTCCCTTCTGCGTGAAGGTCAGCGTCTTGCCGTCTTTGGACACGGTGCGCACTCCCGTACCGACATTCGCGCCCGCTTTCATCATGGTGCTGTTGAGCGTCGAAGCATCGACTCTCTTAACGGAAACGGAGTCGAAGGCCGGATTGCCGCTGACGGGGTAAGTTTTTCCATCTTCCTTGAAGCTCAGCGTGGTGGTGGACTCCTTACCGTCCGCCGCCGTCGTCTTCACAGTTACCGTCATGCCCTGCGGTGTTTCAGCATACGTGCGAGTTTGGCTTTTAGGTGCGGGGCCGGGAGAGAACGTCGATTTCGACGAGTTCAACTTCCACATCCCGACCACAGAGTCTGTGGCGAACGCCGCGCTGGTTCCGATGGCGAGAATGGCTCCAACAATAAGAGTCTTTAAAATGGTTTGCATATGTCCCCTCTGAAGTTAATTTTTTTTGCGCCCTCTGAAGTCGGGTCGAGTTCTTTTTTCCCCGCCGAGCATGCGCTTCTCGAGCGCGAAGCACAAACCCGAGTATGCGAGCCTACGCGCGGCGATGCGGCCGGGCGGTCCGCGTAGGTGCTTACGATTCGGTTATGCTTTCTGAACTGCAAACATCGGGAGAATTTTTCATGCCAGGATGGGTATTCTTTGCGGCCTTGATCGCCGCGACGCCGATATGGGCCGCCTCGGCTCCGCCGCTGCCGCCCCCGGCTGATCTGCAGCTCGCCCGCGACATGCTGAAGAGCCTGGTGGAAATCAACACCACGCACGTGCACGGCAGCACGGAGGCCGCGAAAGCCATCCAAGGCTGGCTGCTGAGCGCCGGATTCTCGGCCGGCGATGTGGTGTTCGTCACGCCCGACGATCATCCCGCCAGCGGCAACGTCGTGGTTCGCTACCGCGGCAAACACGCGAGCGCGCCGGTCTTGTTTCTGGGTCATTTGGATGTGGTGGAGGCCAATCCCGAGGATTGGTCGATGGACCCCTTCAAGCTCACTCAACGAGACGGCTGGTTCTACGGCCGTGGCACGATCGACATGAAGGACGGCGATGCGGCGCTTTCCGAGTCGCTGATCCGTTTGAAGCGCGAGAAGTTCGTCCCGGATCGAGATGTCATCGTCGCCTTCACCGCGGACGAAGAAGCCGGCGGCGAGGCCAACGGTCCGGCGTTTCTGCTCAAGGAACATCGCAACTTGATCGATGCCGCTTGGGTCGTCAATCTGGATGGCGGCGGCGGCGGCACCAAGAACGGGGCGCGGCAATTTTTCGAACTCGGCACCAGCGAGAAAAGCTACGTGACCTTTACGCTTGAGACCACCAGCCCCGGCGGACATGGTTCGCTGCCCGGCCCCGACAACGCCATTTATCGATTGGCGGCCGGACTCGGCAAGGTGGCTGCCTTCAAGTTCCCCGTGGCGCTGACGGTGACCACTCGGGCGAGTTTTGAAATGTTCGGTGCGCTGGAGAGCGGAGCGGTTGCGGCCGATATGCACGGCGTCGCACAAACGCCGCCCGACCTCGCTGCGGCGGAGCGTCTCAGTGAAAACGTCCGTTTCAACGCGCAGCTGCGCACCACCTGCGTCGCCACCCTGATTTCCGGCGGACATGCGCAGAACGCGCTACCGCAACGCGCCAGAGCCACCATTCAGTGCCGAATGTTGCCCGCAGACACGGCCGAGCATGTGCAGGCCCTGCTCATCGCTGCGCTCGCCGATCCCGCCATCCAGGTGAGCCTGGACGCTGCGCCGATTGTGAGTCCGGAATCCTCTCCAACGCCCCAAATCATGAACAAAACGGCACGGCTTGTGCATTCGATGTGGCCCGATGTCCCGATCATTCCCACCATGGCGTCAGGGTTCAGCGACGACCGGCAGACCCGCAATGCGGGCATGCCGAGCTACGACATCAACGGTGTATGGATGGACGTCGATGAAAATCGCGCGCATGGACGCGATGAACGGATTGGGGTGCAAGCTTTCGACGAGAGCGTTGAATTCACGTATCGGCTTATCAAGGCCATGAGCAGTGCCAAGTGAATCGCGAGACAGCATAGCCGCCCGCGCGGAGCGTATTGCCGCCACGGCCCGGGGGGCGTGGAAACGAAATTGATTGACGGCGTCTTTCTTGAGCCGCGGCGGCAGCGCTCTCGCGTAGGCGATTCTCAGAACCGATTGCGCAACGGATAAGAGCCCCGCATAGGCGCGAAGCGGCCGCCAACGGTGCCGGTGTGTTGCTCCTGGGCGGTTATCCTAAGTTGATCGAACCGTTGAAAGCGTCCGTTGGGCGAAAAGTGCAGTAAGGCGCATGCTGCTACGCACAGATTAGGGCAAGTGGGGCAAAGCAACTGCGCTAGCTGACGACAGATTATCTTTCGCGCGGCAGCCACAATTCTGCGGCCTACCCATCATGCTGCGAATCTAAGGCAGGGGCGGCGGGTTTGAAAATTTTGCAGGGAGTACGCGCCTTCAGATCCGGTAAAATTGTGGCTCAAGATTTTGTCCAATCTGAATGATGGCGACCTGCCGATAGGAATTACTCGATGTCTGCAAAACACCCCGACCTGGCGGAATCGCCGCTGCCCCGCGCTTCCCACGCTTTCCTAGAGGGTGGCGGGGAAATGGGTGCATTGATTCGTGCCCATGATTGGCAAGCCACCTCGATCGGGCCGCCGGAGCGCTGGCCGGAACCGCTGCGTACCGTGGCGGGCCTTCTCTTGAATTCGGCCCAACCTATGTACATCTGGTGGGGGCCGCAGCTTTTGTGCTTCTACAATGACGCCTATCGACAATCAATCGGACCTGAGCGCCACCCCGGCTCGCTTGGCCAACCCGGGCGAGAGGTGTGGGCGGAGATTTGGCCCATCATCGGCCCGCAAATTGATCAGGTGATGTCCGGCAGAGGCGCCACCTCGCATAAAAATGCGTTGGTGCCCATCACTCGCCATGGCCGACTCGAACAGGTGTTCTGGACTTACACCTACAACCCGATTTTCGATCTCCACTCGAAATCGGGCGTCGGCGGAGTACTGGTCATCTGCCAAGAAACTACGGAGCAAGTCCTTTCAAGCCAGCTCGCAGCGGCGCAGCTGCAGGAGCTTGCAGCACTTTTTCAACAAGCCCCGATCTTCATGGCCGTACTCAAGGGCCCGGAACATCGGTTCGAACTCAGTAACCCGAGTTACGCTCAGCTGGTTGGCCATCGCGAGCATCTGGGTTTCACGGTGGCTGAAGCAGTGCCTGAATCCGTCTCTCAGGGGTATGTTAAGTTGTTGGATCAGGTGTACCGAAGCGGCGAACCTTTCACCGCGACGGGTAAGAAACTTGCCCTTGCCATCAGCCTCGAGGGCCCGCTGGTGGAGCGGTACGTGGATTTTGTTTATCAACCCATTAGAGACACGGGCGGCGCTGTCACAGGGATCTTCGTCGTGGGTGTCGATGCCACGGACCGATACGATGCGGATGCGGCGCTGCGCACCAGCGAGGAGCAGCTGCGCCTCGCAACGGATGCCGCAGAGATTGGTCTGTGGGACCTCGATTTGCTCACTGATACGCTTTACTGGCCGCCCCGAGTCAAGGCCATGTTTGGGATCTCTCCGAATCTCCCGGTTTCCATGGCCGACTATTACGAAGGGGTGCATCCGGAGGATTGGGAAGCCACGACCGCCGCCTTTCGTGCCTCGATCGATGCGCAGGAGCGAGCGCTTTACGATGTGGAATACCGCACGGTTGGTAAAGAAGACCGGGTTGTTCGCTGGGTTGCGGCCAAGGGACGTGGCGTCTTTGAAGGCGAGCGCTGCGTGCGGGTTATCGGAACCGCCATCGATATCACGGCTCGCAAAGCGGCCGAAGCGGAGCTGCGAGAGCTCAATGAGCGCTTGGAAAACCGCGTGGCGCAGGCGCTGGCCGAGAGAAAAATTCTCGTCGATATCGTCGAGGCCACCGATACGCTCGTTCAAGTCCTCGATTTGGATTATCGCTTTCTTGCGGTCAACCGAGCGTGTGCGGATGAGTTCGCGCGAGTTTACGGCGTGCGTCCCAATCTGGGTGACAGCATCCTCGAGCTGTTGCAGGATCGCCCCGGACAGCAGGTCGCAGTGAAAGCGCTGTGGAGCCGTGCTCTGGCCGGCGAACAGTTCACCGCAGTGGAAGAGTTGGGCGATGCAAATTTGGATCGGCGCCACTACGAAATGAAATTCAATTCGCTTCGCGATCGCAGCGGCAGGCTGATCGGGGCATTTCAGTTCGTCTATGACGTCACCGAGCGGCTTAGAGATCAGGCGCGGCTCGCAGAGGCAGAGAAGCATGTGCGGCAGTCGCAAAAAATCGATGCCATCGGACAATTGACCGGGGGCGTTGCGCATGACTTCAACAACCTGCTGATGGTGATCTCCGGGGGCTTGAGCATATTGAGGCGCCCTGGCGAGCCTGCGCGTAAAGAAAGAATCATGGCGCAGATGGGCCAGGCTGCGACCCGCGGTGCATCTTTAAGCCGACAGTTGCTGGCTTTCGCCAGGCGCCAGCCGTTGAATCCCGAGCCGGTGAATGTGCGCCAGCAGGTCGATGCCATGCGCGAGCTGCTCGATCGAACGCTGCGAGGCGATGTGCAAGTAAGGACAGAACTCGCGCCGGATTTATGGCCCATCAGGGTTGACCCGGCGGAGCTGGAGCTGGTCATATTGAATTTGTGCGTGAACTCGCGCGATGCGATGCCCAATGGAGGGGTGATCACCATTGGCGGCAAGAACGCGCCGGCGATCACCGAAGCGGGGTTGCAGGGCGATTTCGTGCTGCTCACCGTCGCCGATACGGGAACCGGAATGTCCGCGCAAGTGCTGTCGCGGATTTTCGAGCCGTTCTTCACCACCAAGGAAATCGGCAAGGGCTCGGGGCTGGGCCTGCCGCAAGTGTACGGGTTTGCCCAGCAATCCGGTGGCATGGTCAAGGTGCACAGCGAGGTGGGCGGTGGCACCACGGTTTCGATGTGGCTGCCGCGCTCTGAGGTCGCGCCAAGGCCTGTCGAGGAGGACACCGATCTTGACAGCACCAGTCGGCGCAGGGCACTCAAGGGTTCGATCCTTCTGGTTGAGGACGACGATGAGGTCGCGGCGCTGGTCACCGAGATGCTGATCGAATTAGGCTATCGAACCACGCGCGTCGCCAGTGCTCAGGCGGCGCTCGGGGCTTTGGCGGATGATCGGGAAATCGATATCGTATTCTCGGATGTGATGATGCCGGGACCCATGAACGGCCTTGAACTCGCGCATGAGATCAGACGCCGGCGTCCGGGACTGCCTGTGTTGATGACCACAGGATATGCCGGTGCGGATATAAAGAAGACCCAAGGTGAGCACGTTGAGGTCTTATCGAAACCGTATGAACTGTCAGACTTAGATGCCGCGTTACATTCGGCTATGGCGCGCAAGATCTAGCATAAGCGTTTCGCGCAATTGAAAAAATTACGCGCGAGTGCCGAAATCTGATGACAGGCATTCGCCGGTCGCGACCAAGATTTTACGGTAAAATTCGGCATGCGCCTCGAAGTTGTATTGATGCTGTTCGCCGGTTTGTATGCCACAGCCGGCGCTAACCCCGTTGACTCAAACGTTAAGCCGGCAGCCCGCGCCGCCGATAGCCCCGCAGCTGATCCCAGTCATATCTCGGTGTTGACGCCCGAACAGGTCATCGAAGTCTTGGACAAGACCGTCGACTGGTACAGAACGCTTGGTACTCAGCAGCAAAGTGCGACCCGCGCCAGCGATCTCATGATCGTGTACGCCAATAAGCAAGCGGCCGATCAGGTGGTGAATCTGGCCATTGAGATTGCGCGGGCGAATGCCGAGCTCATTAGCAGTGAAGCCAACGCGGACCAAAGCGCGGACTCCAACTTATCGCAGTCTTTCGAGCAGCAGCGAAACCGAATGGCGCAGCAACGCGTATCCACGCAAACGGAACTGGATGCCGATCGCAAAAAGCACGGCGCCGCCGCCGGTAAGGCGAGAAAAGAACTCGAAGCGACGCTCCCGGAGCTTGAGGGCGAACTGGCCATGCTGGACGCCCAAATCAATTTGCTCAACATGATGGCTGAGTCCGTGCATGAGACCAATCCGAAGGCTGCGAGTGCCAGCGCGCTCAAAGCCCACATCGATGCCATTGCCGCCAGCGTGCCGACCATGACCGTAAACGCGGCCACGCCCGCGCAGGCCCCTACCTCCGCCTCATCCCCGGCAGGCAGCGCGGCGCAGAGCGCTGCCTCGAAGGAAGGGGTGCGCACGGGGATCTGGGATCTTCTGTCGGAGGTGTTTCGAGTCCGCGCGAAGCTCAAAGCTATCAATGTCGTCGATGCGCACACGGCTGCACTGGCAGCAACTTATCTGACGATCAGCCGGGCGCCGGAGGAGCAATTGAAGGCTTATTCGGCGCAAAGCGCGGCGCTTGCGGCGCAAGCGGACAACGCCAGCGAGGCGACACTGATCAGCCTACGCGCCCAATTCGACAAGTTGGCGTGGGTCTTCAAGCAAACATCCGCCATAGTGCTTCCCTTGAGCAAGGAGTCCGTGCTGCTTAAGCAGTACCGGCATAATTTGGACAATTGGCGCCAATCCACGCGCCAGGAATACAAGGACGCGCTGCGAGCTCTGGGTGTCCGCCTGAGCATTTTGGGCGCAATGCTCGGCGTCGTTTTCATCCTGGGAGAAATTTGGCGCCGGGCCGTGATTCACTATGCGCGCGAACCGCGCCACCGCTACCAGCTGCTGTTGGTGCGGACCATCATTGTGTGGAGCACGGCGCTGATCATCATCGCCTTGAGTTTCATCACCGAGATGAGCACCTTCGCCACCTTCGCCGGTTTGCTCAGTGCCGGCGTGGCGGTTGCCATGCAAAGCGTGTTGGTCTCCATCGTCGGCTATTTCTTTCTGATCGGAAAATATGGCATTCGGATCGGGGACAGGGTGCAGATCGGCACGGTGGTCGGCGAGGTCATCGATTTGGGTCTGGTCCGCATGCATCTGATGGAACTCAGCCAGAACGGCCCGCTGGGGCCCACGGGCAGGGTGGTGGCGTTCGCCAATCTCATCGTGTTCCAGTCCTCAGGAGGATTGTTCAAGCAGCTTCCGGGAGTGGAACTGTCGTGGCACGAAATAACGGTGACGCTACCCCCGGTCGACGATTATGTCGCTCTGAAGGCGAAGCTCGCCCAGGCGGTGGAACACGCCTTGCATGCATACCGCGGAGAAATCGAGCGCCAGACCTTGAAGGTGCGTGGCCTGAGCATTTCACAAGGCGCAGTCGAGTCGGCCGCGCGCATTCAAATGCATATCGTCGAGGGACACATGCAGGCGCAAATCGGCTATCCCGTGCACTCGAAAGACGCCGCGGATATGGACGAACACGTATCGCAAGCGGTGCTGACTGTTCTGCAGGGGGCCGGCGCCCCCGCTCAAAAAACCTCGTGATCGCACGGCTTATCGGCGCAGGAGAATGGCCATGAATATCGGCTTTATCGGAATAGGCAGCATGGGCGCCGCGATGGTACCGAACTTGCTCAAGGCAGGTCATCGAGTGAGCGTGTGGAACCGCAACCCTGGCGCGGCCGAGGCGCTCGCCGGGGTTCGAGTGCTGGCATCGCCACGCCAGGCGTTCGACAACGATGCGGTACTCACCATGCTCGCGGATGATCAGGCGGTGCGCAGTGTGATCATCGAATCAGGTGCGCTCGATTCGGCCCGCGCCGGCTGCATCCACGTCATGATGGCGACTATTTCGCTGGGTCTCGTCGATGAGCTGCAAAAACTGCACCGCATCTCAAGGGTAGGTTACGTGTCCGCGCCGGTATTCGGCGTGCCGGCCGCGGCAGCCAGGCGCGAGTTGAATATTGTCGCGGCGGGCGATCCCGAGGCGCTTGCCGCGATTCAGCCCGTGCTCGATGCGCTGGGTCAAAAAACCTGGAACTTAGGGGCCGATCCCATTCGCGCCAACGTCGCGAAGATTGCCGGCAACCTGATGCTCGCGCTGGCCATCGAGGCAATGGGCGAAGCCACCGCCTTGACCGAGAGCTACGGTTTGCCGGCGCGCGACTTTCTCGACATCGTCACCAGCACGTTGTTCGCGAGCCCAGCGTACCAGCGCTATGGAGGCAATATTGCGAGTAAGAACTACGAGCCGGGATTCAAACTTCCCTTGGGCCTCAAGGATGTCAACCTTGCGCTCGAGGCGGCGAGCATCAAGCACGCTGTGCTGCCGGCGGCGGAGGTCGTGCGCGAGACCATGCAAAAGGGAATCGAGGCGGGATTGGGTTCGAAGGATTGGTCGGTGCTCGCGCGCGTGGCGCAGGAGCGCGCGGGTTAGGTATTAACTTAGATTAAGACAAAAGCGCTCGGCACCTGCCTTCTTACAAAGGGGTAAAAAAAGACGACATAAAGCGGGGTGTTTTTGGGTTTTCACGTGGGCGCGGTTATATGACACTGGCCTTGAGTTGTAGGGGGATCCATGGACGATGTCATCGAAATATTGCTGGACCTAAAAGATAGAGTCGAGCGTCAAATCCGTCAGCACGAGAGTGGGGGCCTGACCGTTTCCGAACTAGGCTTGGATCCCTGCGCAGCGAACCGGAAATTCAGTCACATGCTGCACTCGCAATTGATCGATATTAACGAAGCGATCGAACTGGCAAACGCGGCAGCGCCGGCAAGGAATGCCATGTCGCACAGCTGATGGTAAGCAACTTAGATCCATTCAACGTCGAGCGTTTTCTGGACGCGCAGGCGCGATTTTACGGTAAGGCTCTGCGCGAGTTGCGAGCGGGTCGTAAAGAAAGCCACTGGATGTGGTTCATATTTCCTCAACTAGCCGGCCTCGGGCGCAGCGACTCCGCAAAATATTTCGGCATATCCTGTTTGAGAGAAGCGGAGAGCTATCTTCGCCATCCCATATTGGGAGCGAGACTGCGCGAGATCACCGAAGTGACGACGAGTCTTAATAAAAGCGCAGTAGAGGACATTTTCCCCTATCCGGACGATCGCAAGTTTCATTCTTCGCTGACCCTCTTTGCGATCGCCGGCGAAGAAACCGCGGTGTTCGATAGAGCCTTGATGCAGTATTTCCGATCCGAACTGGATGCGGCGACGTTGGATCTTCTCAAGGTCTCCGATCCCCTCTTGCCGCCCACGGTGCTGCCGCTCACGGTCGCTGCAAAAGAGGATGGCCGGGGAGAGCGAGGCTCACCATGCGGCGGTGCGCTTGATGTCCCGTTGTCTGACTGAGGGTCAGCACCCAGGCTGACAGATACCTTTTGCCGTTCCAAGCCTAATGCCCCCACGGATTCGGCAGCGTCGTGTTGCCGACCTTAACCCATATCAGGGAGCATTTTATGGCTGGAAAGAACACAGCAGTTTTTGGCATTTACCCCTCATCGACCGAAGCTGAGCGTGCGGTTGATACGCTCATCGCCGCGGGCTTCTCAAGTTCCGCGATCTCAGTGTTGCTCCCCGATACGCGCAGCACCAAGGAATTCGCACATCACAAGGATACCAAGGCGCCTGAGGGCACCACGGTCGGTGCGACCACCGGCGGCGTGATCGGCGGGACCTTAGGAGTGTTGGCGGGCGTAGGCGCTCTTGCCATCCCCGGCATCGGACCCTTTATCGCTGCCGGCCCCATCATGGCGGGCCTCGCGGGCTTGGGTGTGGGCGGCGCCGTGGGCGGATTGGTAGGCGCGCTCGTAGGAATGGGGATTCCTGAATATGAAGCGAAGCGCTATGAGGGTCGAGTCAAGGATGGCGGAACGCTGCTGTCCGTGCATGCCGACACCTCCGATCAGATTACCCGAGCCAAAGATGTGCTGAAGCAAACCGGCGCTGAAGACGTCTCCTCGTCAAGCGAGGCCAGTTCGCCGAAGACGGGCACGGATTCGATTCGTTAAACAACCGCACCTTAAGGGGTCTTGCTGGCCCCTTAAGGTTGCCATCGATTCTTTTAAGAGGTTCTTTATGAAAAGCCGAACAAAAACCATGCTGGCATTGACGCTATCGCTGGGGCTCGCCGCTGCCGCACAAGCGCAAAGTCCGGCCCCGGATAATACCAAGACCAATGCCAACGCAACGAATTCGACCGCCAAGTCGAGTACTGCAGATGGTCAGGCCAATGATGCGTCCGACGTGAACTTGACCAAGCAAATCCGCCGGCGGGTGATGGACGACAAATCTCTCTCGACCTATGCCCATAATGTCAAGATCGTAGCGGTGAACGGAGCCGTGACGCTCAATGGCGTGGTGCGCGATAGTCGCGAAAAAGATCTCGTTGCCGCCAAAGCAGAAGAAGTCGCGGGCAAGGGCAAGGTCACCAACCTGCTCAAAGTTGCGCCTCCGAAATAGCTGACTTTGTCCTTCTCGATTATCTCGCCAACTCAACGGCGGCAAGCGCTGCTTGCCGCCGCCGGGGTTAAAATAGCTTCTCGAAATCCTACCGTGATCGAGGCTGTCGGCCGCTTAGAGCCCGGGTCGCGTGCCGGTAAGCTTCCGTATAACTTTCAAACGGCCCCCGGGCGATGCGAGCTTTTGTTTAATAGAAAGTATTGCACCCGTGTACGGCGGCTTCTACGATGACATGTAGCGTCAAAAAGGTTCTACTGGTCGAGGACTCAGTCGTGGTCGCGGAGCGACTTATTGAAGTGCTGCGCGCGATACCACAAGTGGATCTGGTGGGCACCGTCGACACCGAAAAAGCCGCGGTCGATTACCTTCGCCTTAAGCCTGCGGACATTGTTCTTCTGGACCTGCACTTGAAGCAGGGGACCGGTTTTGGAGTCTTAAGAGCGCTGGCAGGTATGCAAGTCAAGACGCGCGTGATTGTATTGACCAACTACGACTTACCCGAATACATGGAGGCCTCACTGAATCTGGGCGCTGAGCACTTTTTGGACAAAGCGCGCGACCTATTCCGGCTCTCAGAGATCATGCGCGACATCATCGCGGGTGAGTGCGTCCAGGCCGACACGTCTTGCCATGATTCGTAGTCTGCGCTCGACGCGCACGGTGTTGAAGCACAGAGCCAGCCTGGCCGGTGCGGCTGCGGCGATCATCACCGGCGGCAGCTTGATGCACTCGCCTAACGCGATAGCCGCCGAGGGCGAACCTACGCAGTCTCATCCGGCTGCGGATACGGAATTGGGAGAAGCTCTATACCCGGGCGAGGAACTGCTCGCGGAACGTATAGCAACCGTCATTGACAAGTCGATCCGTGAAAAGTACCGCAGCGGCGATGCTCGGCGCGACGCGCACCCCAAGGCGCATGGCTGCGTGAAGGCGACTCTGCATGTCGATGAGCAAATTCCCGACAATTTAGCGCAAGGGATTTTCATTCCCGGCAAGAGCTATCAATCGTGGCTCCGCTTCTCCAACGGCTCGCAAGATCCGACTCGCGCGGATGGCAAGGGCGATGCGCGCGGCATGGCCATCAAAGTGATGGGGGTCGAGGGTGCGAAACTCTTGGAAAGCGACTCCCGCGCCACCACTCAGGATTTTATCCTGATCAATCACCCGGTGTTTTTTGCCAATGATCCAAAGCGCTATCTCGCCTTCATCGAGAAGAGCACGGACGGTGGTTTTTTCGGCAAAGCGACCATCCCTTTCTCACTGGGCCTGCGGGGCACCTTGATCGCGTTCGAGACCACGCGAAGCAAGATTTCGAATCCGTTGAGTGCGCGCTACTGGTCCATGGTTCCTTATCAGCTGGGAGTGGGACCTCGGCGGAAAGCCGTAAAATTTTCCGCCAGGCCGTGCTCGATCGAAACCGAAACGATCCCGAAGAACCCGGCGCACGATTATCTTCGCGACGCTCTGCGTTCCACGCTGCAAAGCCGGGATGCCTGCATGGAGCTTCTCGTGCAGCCCAGGACCTCTGAAAGCATGAGCGTTGAAAATCCGCAGATAGAATGGAAGGAGGCGCAAGCGCCGTTTTACAAGTTGGCGAGCATCCTCATCCCTCGGCAAGAATTCGACACGGACGAGCAGAATCGATTCTGTGAGAACCTTTCTTTCACCCCATGGCATGCGCTCCCCGAACACCGGCCGCTTGGGGTCACCAACCGCTTGCGCAAGATAATTTACGAGCGTATCAGCCAAGTGCGGCATGAGTTGAATTCAGCCGAACGGCGCGAGCCCTAGAGGGGAACGGAGCGCCTCAAGGCCGGGCGGGGCGGCACAAGGATGCCACGGTCGATACCAGCAACTGCGGGTCCAGCGGTTTGACCAGATGTTCCTGAAAGCCTGCCGCCAGCGCCTGCACGCGGTCCTCCATCCGTGAGAATGCGGTCAGAGCGATCGCAGGCAACTTTGAAGCATCATGGCCTGCTTCGCGCAACGCCGCCAGCAGCTCGTAACCATCCAGATTCGCCATGCCGATATCGCTGATCAACAGGTTCGGCGTACGGGATTGAACGCTGGCCATTCCAGCCGCGGCATCGTCGGCCTCAATCACGGCGGCCCCGGCGTCGGACAAGACCCGGGCAGTCAAGGCTCGGGAGTCGGCATCGTCGTCAACAATCAACACGACGATACGTGAGAAGTCGAAACTGCGGATCAGTTGGCTGTCGCTCTCCTGGGCCTCCTCGCTGCGTTGGCTTAACGGCAGTAACACCTCAAATTTCGCGCCACACCCTCGTCCCGCGCTTGAGACTTGGATCGTGCCCCCGTGCAGGTCCACCAGCTGCTTGACGATCGCCAGGCCCAACCCCAGGCCCCCGTGCGACTTGCTGGTAGTCGCATCCTGCTGGCTGAATCGCTCGAAAATGCGCGGCAAGAACTGCGGCTCGATTCCCCTGCCTTGATCGCGGACCATTAATTGGAACTGGTTGCCCGCGCGCCCTGCGCTCAACTGCACCAGCCCCCCCTTCGAGGAGAATTTGACGGCGTTGGTGAGCAAGTTCAAAACAATTTGTTGAAGACGCGCAGGATCGGCATCCACCCGCAGTGAATCATCTTCGAACGATGTCTGTATCTCGATGTCCGCGGCCAAGGCAGTTGCCGAAATCGTATCCAGAGCCGCGCGAATGATCGGGTACGGATCAATATGTTCCGGCGCACAGCGTATGCGGCCGAAGGTAATTCCGGCGTAGTCCAACAGATCCGATATCATTCTCGCCTGCAGTTTCGAATTGCGTTCGATCGACTGCAGGCCGCGCCGCATCGGCTCGGTCAGCTCCGGATTGCGGTTGAGAATGGTTGCCCAACCGACGATGGCGTGCAGCGGATTTCGCAGTTCGTGCGATAGGGTTGCCAAAAACTCTTCCTTGGCCCGATTGCTGCGCTCGGCTTCCGCGCGAGCGGCGCGTTCGCTCGCGAGCAAGCTCGCGCGCGCCTGCTCGGCGCGCAATCTTTGCGTGATGTCGATGGCAATCAGCACACTCGTCCCCGCGATATTCTCCTGGATGATTTGCCAGTCCATTTCGATGTGGCTGCCGTCGCCCTTTTTGAACTTCACGTCCTGTTTCCACGGACGGCGGCTGCCTTTTAGCGCCTCCGACAGAGCTGGTAAATCAAGCGATGCCCCCGCGAGTGAGTAGTTCAGCGAGCGTCCCGCGAGCTGCGCGATTGAATAACCCGTCAGCGCGCAGAACGCCGGGTTCACGCTGGTGTAGTTAAAAAGATCATCCAGAAAGGCGATTCCTACGGGTGCCAGATCAAACATGGCGCGCAATTTTGCGTCCGCGCCGCGCCGCAGGTTGTCGGCTCTCCTGGCAAAAAGCAGCGTCCGTACGGTGGCAATCAGCACCGGAGCCTCGACGGGGCGCGTCAAGTAGCTGTCGGCGCCGGCTTCAATTCCCATCGCAAAGTCAGCCGACTGGATGAAGGTCGCCGTTAAGTGCAAGACCGGCAGCTGCGCCGTAGCCGGATTGGCGCGCAGGCGCCGGCATACCTCGAAGCCATCGAGGTCGGGCAAGTTCACATCCAGCACAATCAGGTCCGCAGAGCTTGCTTTGGCCAATGCTTCCGCGCCCGTAACGGCTTGGATAACCTCATAGCCGACCGACTTCAGCACCCGGCTGGTCGCGTAAAGGGCGGCCGGATTATCATCGACCGCGAGAATGCGGACGGGCCGCTCTGTGCCTTTCTCGATGCGCTGGTTCATGGCTGCGCTGCTCCATCGCGATACTGCACGGGAATGAGCACGGAAAATCGAGAACCCTTTCCCAGCTCGCTTTGCACCGCCACGGTACCGCCCAAAAGTTCTGCGAATTTCTTGGACAGCGACAGACCCAGGCCGGTGCCACGCAGGCGTTTATGAATTCGCGTATCCAGCTGCACAAAATCCGCAAAGAGGGACGGCAAGTGGTCTTCAGCAATCCCGATCCCCGTATCGCTGACCGCGAACTCCACTTTATCGCCCTCGAGCGATCGGACGGAAACCCGAACTTCTCCCTGAGAGGTAAATTTCAATGCATTAGAGATGAAATTGCGCAATATTTGCGACAATTTTTTGTCGTCGGTATACAAGCGCGGCACAGACTGGGGTTCCTCGAATACCAGAGTGACGTTTGAGCTTGCGATGATCGGTCGGAACATGCCACGCAGTGCCGAAAACAGATCGACCATCTCGAACCATTCGGGCGATATGGAGATTCGGCCGGCCTCCACCTTGGCCAGGTCGAGCAGGTCGTCGACCATTTCGGTCAGTTCTCGAACGCTTCCTTGTACGAATTGCAGCTGCCGCGTTTGTTCTTGCGTCAGCGGACCATCGAGGCCGCTGGTGAGAATGTCGGTGACGCTCGTGATGGAGGCCAACGGCGTGCGGAACTCATGACTCATATAGGAGAGAAAGCGACTCTTAAGGTCGGCCGCTTCTTTGAGATGAATCGCATTCTCATCGAGCTCGGCATACAGCGCGACCACACCCTTGTTGGTTTCGGCAAGCTCAGCCTCGATATTGGCAAAGTCGGCCTGCTGCTGCGCAACTTGCCTGCGCAATTGGGCCAGCTCTTCGCTCATTGGCCGTGCCGCGCCACGATGACCGTGACATCGTCTCGCCCCCGCGAATAGTCTCGATAGAGCACCGCGGCAATGATCGCGGGGTGACGCTGGGCCAGGCCCGGATAATCCGCCAGGCTCCAGCGCGATGAAAGGCCATCGGAATGCATCACGACGTAGCTGCCGGCGGGCATCGGGTATTGAAATTGCTGGGTGCGCACCATTTGCAGGCCCAAGGTGCCGTTGTGTGAAACCATTCCGCGAGGCCTGGCTTCGGTGACCACCGCCCCGCTGATGTTGCCGACTCCCGCATACTCGATCGTCAGCTGCGTGGTATTCAATCTTGCGCAAGCGGCAGCCGTGCCGCGGGTGCCGGACGCGGCCCGATGCATCGCGCGCATGGCCTCTTCGGGGCGATCAAAGGGATTGTTGACAAAGGCGGCCACCGCAGCCTTGGATGCGCTCGCCGCAAGGGGACCATGACCCAAGCCGTCAGCCACCAGAATGCTGATGAACTGCTCGTTATCGGCAATCCCCCAGCTGTCGCCGCATTCAATTTCGCCTGCCATGGCAAGGCTAATCACACCCAGCTCGAGCTTGGGTGCGCTGGGTAGGGCCGTTTGACGGGCCGTCGCGCGACCGCGGATGCGAGACAGCAAGGCCGTTCCCTGCCCCGGAATGGAGAAAATATCGAATACCGTGGAGAGGCGGAAAATGGCGCCAAGGCCGGTGCCGGCGGTCCCTCTCGTTGAATGACCGTCGCGCAGGCAGGCCTGCACATCGCTCATCCCAGAACCCTGATCGATGCCGAGGATTTCAAATTCCGGTTGAATCGAATCATCGAGCACCTGAGTGAGCACCGTTCCTCGACCGGCATGGCGGAAGATGTTGTTGGCGATCTCAGTGGCGACGATACCCACTCGGCCGACTTGGGTCTCATCAAAGCCATATTGCTCGGCCATGCCCATCGCCCTGCGGCGGCATTCTCCCACGTCGCTTTGATCGGCAATCGCCAGGCTTGACTGTAAGGATTGAATGATTCGCCCCATCATTTCCAGCGGGTAACCGTGACCCGTGTACCTTGGCCCACCGCCGAGTCGAGTTCGAATTCATTGACCAGGCGGCGCGCACCTGAAAGTCCCAAGCCCAGTCCGTGGCCGGAGGTCCACCCATCCGTCAATGCGAGTTCTAGATTCGGGATACCGGGGCCCTCGTCCTTGAAAGTGAGCCGCAGCCCGCGTTTGATCCCATCCAAGAGCACTTCCCAGATGAGCACACCACCGCCTCCATAAATGAGGGCATTGCGCGCCAGCTCACTCGCTGCGGTCACGATCTTGGTTTGATCGACCAGGGAGAACCCTTGTTCCTGCGACAGTCGCCTAACCGTCTGCCGCCCGAGCACGATATCGCGCTCCGTCTTGAGTGGCAGCTCACCGCTGGAATGAAGCGTCGTCATCGCCGTCATCCATCGAACGCCTGAGCAGTTGCATTCCACGATCCACGTTGAGCGCCGTTGCAACGCCGGGCAATGTAAGTCCCAGTTCCACCAGCGTAATCGCCACCGCCGGCTGCATTCCGACCAACACCGTCTTGGCGTCTAAAATTTGCGCCATTCCCGAAATGTCTGCAATCATTCGTCCGATAAAAGAGTCGACCATTTCCATGGCAGAAATGTCGATGAGCACGCCCTTTGCGCCCTTGGTTTGGATGGCATTGGTCAAATCATCTTGCAGCCGCATGGCCAGTTCATCGTGCATATCCACCTGGATGGTCACCAGCAGGAACTCGCCCATGCGCAAAATCGGGATGCGATCCATGGGTTACTTCTTGGTAAAAGCGATGCCGCTTCGCTTGAGCGCCAGTGCCAAGGCATCGGCCAGATTCGCTTTCGTGGTCACTCCGTGAAGATCGACTCCCAAGTGCACGATCGTTTGAGCGATCTGCGGACGAACGCCGCTGATGATGCAGTCGGCACCCATGAGTCGAAGCGCGGTCACGGTCTTGATCAAATGTTGAGCCACCAAGGTGTCCACGGTCGGAACTCCCGTGATGTCGATGATGGCGATTTGTGATTCGGTTTCGACGATCTTCTGCAGCAATGACTCCATCACCACCTGGGTACGCGCGGAATCGAGGGTGCCGATCATCGGCAAGGCCAAAATGCCGTCCCATAATTTGACCACCGGGGTGGACAACTCGAGTAACTCGTGCTGCTGGCGATTGATGACTTCTTCGCGGGTTCTTTGATAGCTCTTAACGGTGTGCAGGCCTAGTTTGTCGAGCAACACGTTCATTTGCCAAAAATGATCGGCCATTTGCATCGCATCGCCGGCAGACTCATCCTTCAATATGTCGAATAAAACCCGCTTGAGGGAAAAGATGAACAGCGCCGTCTCATCGGAGGAGAAGCCGGCGAGCACCCGGCGCCTGGACAAGTCTTCCAAAAAAGCTCGAACCTCGAGCCATTCGCTGCCGTTGATGTCGTCCAGCTGGTTGCTTTGGACGGCCGGATGAAATAGTTCTAAAAACTGCCTGGCTTGTTGTTCCAACTCCGTCGAGGAGAGCCTGCCCTTGGCCGACCCCGCCGCGCTCGTCAATTGCTTTGTCCAGATCGCCTGAATATCGGCGCGACGCTTCCCGAACGCATCGGAAATCGTGGTGTTTTTCACGGTCCATCCCCTGTATATGTAGTCCTAGGATGGCGCCGGAGTCGCGAATTAGCAATGGGAGGGTTGGGCTCGCGGTTTATGTCGAGAGTGAGCCCCGCAAGAGCCGCCGGAATTCGTGCAAAAATCCCGGCTTAGGATGTCCAAGCGGGCATTAAAAACTCGAAAACATGATGTTTGTGCCGCGCTGAAATGGGGAGCGTCAGACACTAGGCTGATCACCCCTGCTCACCCGTCGGGTTCGGCTCGGCATCCTTTGGCTGGTCGCGGATGCCGCCGAGGCAGGCGGTGAATTCGGCGCCGAAGAGAAATATCTGCGCCGTGTAGTACAGCCACAAGAGCAGCGCCACGAACGAGGAGGCCGCGCCAAAGGCGGAGGCCTGAGTGGAATGGGCCAGATACAGACCGATGATCCAGCGTCCCGCATCGAACAACACCGCGGTGAGCACGCCGCCGATCAACACGACTTTCCACGGTAATCTGCGCGTCGGCATATAGCGGTAGATCAGGGCGAACAACGATGACACCAGCAGCAAGGAGATGAGGAAATCCACCAGCCCGATCAAGCCGACCACGGCGGCCTGCGGCGAGAAGTGCGTGCGAACACCTGCAAGCACGGTGGTGACGGTGAGGGACACCAGCAACAAAAACCCCAAGGTCAGAATAAAGCCGAACGACAGGAAGCGCGTGCGCACCCAGCCGCGGATACCCACGGATGCGGCGACGGCGCCTCCCCAGATTTTTTCGAGCACTTCTTCGAGGGCGGCGAGCACCGTGGTCGCGCCGATCATCAAAGTAACGATGCTGGTGAGAGTCGCTACCAGGCCTTGCGCCTGTTGCGAACTTTGCATGGCGTTCAACAGCACCTTGGCGGTCGCAGTGCCGAAGAGGCCTTGCAGCTGCGCGCCGATCTGGCCATACGCGGCATTCTTTCCCACGATCGCCGCGGCCACGGTCAGCAAAATGATCAACAGCGGCGCCAAGGAAAAGGCGCAATAGAACGCCAGCGCCGCCCCCGTGGTCGAGGCATTGTCGGAGCTCCAATAGCGCGCGGCGCAGGTGCTCAAGCTTAAAAGTTTGCGCAAGAAATTCACGAATGCCTTTCATTTTCAGGGAGTCGACATTATCCCACGGCGGGTGGGCCAGTTCCGCTCCGTGCTTGACTTATGGTGCTTTGACTTAAAGTAGCCAAGGGCCAAAGTGGCGCGCGAAACGCTCTATTTGCCTTGTTTTTAAGCCAAATCCCCATGTCGCCGCAAGCTCACGTCGGTTTCCGGCGACATGCCTTCGCGGCCTTGGCTTACGTACCATGGACTCGTTAAAACAGGAGTTAAAACGTGTCGACCAATCTGACTTATGCGGCCGAGGCGGCCTCGAGCAAAACGCTGGAAGCGTTGGCTCAGGTCATCCAGGCCCTGGCGCCGGAAGTGTCCAGCGTGTCGTTCCATGATTTCGCCGCGGACACGTTGTGGCTCAGCGATGACTTCCTGCTGCCCGAGGATCATAAGCTGGTTGAAGATTCGATCGGCGATTCGGGCACCAACATGGAATTCACCTACGCGCCGCGCGAGGATGGCAACTACTCGCTCGCCATTCCGGTGCGCGATGGCAATGGCGCCATCAACGGCGCGGTGCGGTTGAGCATCGATGCCGGGATCAAGGACACGCGCACGGATGAAACCTTGCAACAAAAGCTCGCGCCCGTCTTCACCTGCCTGTCGGCCGAATTCGAACGGCGCCAAGGGTTTCCGCTGCTCATCAGCGAGGACAACCACGAGGGCACGATGATCCAAAACGCGCTGCATGCCGAGCGCTACGAGCTATTTCTGCAGCCGATCTGCTCGCTGCACGACAATGCCAGACTGGCTCACTACGAAGTGCTGCTGCGCCTGCGCACGGTGGACGGCAGCCTGATCGCTCCCAAGGCATTCTTCGAGCGCGCCGCGCAGCAGCGTTTGATGCCGAGCATAGATCGATGGGTGGTGCGCACCTTGCTGGTCTGGCTCGCCAAAAATCGCAAGCTCTGGTCGAGGGTGCCCTCGGTGTTCTCCATCAACCTATCCGCACAGTCCATCACCGATGAGCGGTTCATCGGTTTCGTGGAAGCCTGCGTCATCAAGAGCGGCATTGCGCCCAATGCGCTGTGTTTCGACATCACCGAGCGCCATGCCGCGTCGGGCAACATCAGCGTGACGGAGTCCATGCGCCGTCTCGAGGTGTTGGGCTGCGAGGTCGCGCTCGATGATTTTGGCGCCAATTCGCCCACGTATGGGTACCTGCGCTCCATACCGGCGCATTATTTCAAAATCGACAGCTCATTAGTGGGCGCGGCGCCGAACGATCGGGTGGCGCGGGCCATGATCTCCGCCATCGTGCGCATGGCGAGCGACTTAGGCGTGCAGACGGAGGCCGAGTCGGTGGAATCGGATGTACAACTGCAAGCGGTGCGCTCCCTCGGGGTGGACTTCGCGCAGGGCTATCTGTTGGGCCGGCCTCAATCACTCACCGGATTCGACTTCCGCCCGAGCCTAAGTCACCTCAATTGAGGCGCTTTCGACTCACCATACCCGCACCCGTTGTACCGGCGAGAGATACAGCGCCTGGCCCGGGTTCACGGTAAACGCCGCGTACCAAGCGTCCAGGTTGCGCACCGTTTGCGCCCGATATTGAGCGGGCGCGTGCCCATCGGTGATGATCTGATTGCGCAGTGCGGCCGGGCGCGTCTTCTCGCGCCAGCTTTGCCCGAAGCTCAGGAAAAATAATTCATCGCTGCTGAAACCGGCCGCCGTCACGGGTTCTGCGCCTTGAATCGCCAGCCGGTACGCATCATAGGCGGCGTTCAAACCCGCGACATCGGCGATGTTTTCGCTTAACGTCTGCTCGCCGTTCACGGCTAAGTCGGGGAAGGGCTTGTAAGCGCTGTATTGCGCCGCCAGAAGCGCTCCCGATGCGCGGAAATGCGCGAAATCGTCCGGCTGCCACCAGTTGTGCAAGCGGCCGTGGGCATCGAAAAGCGCGCCCTGATCATCGAAGCTGTGGCTGATTTCATGGCCGATGGTGGCGCCGGTGGCGCCATAGTCCATCACCAACGGCTGATTCGGATCGAAGTAGGGCGGCTGCAAGATGGCCGCCGGAAAATTCAGTGCGTTCAGTGCCGGCAAGTTCACCGCATTCACCAATTGCGCGTTCATCACCCATTCCGAGCGGTCCACCGGTTGCGAGAGCTTGCCGAGATTCTTGCGGTAGTCGAAAGCTTCCGCGCGCTCATGGTTCCCGAGCGCATCGCCACGCACGATCTTAAGTCCCGCATAGGAGCGCCAATGATCGGGGTAACCCACCCCCACCTTGAGCGCCGCCAGCTTTTCTTTGGCGATGGCCTTGGTTGCCGGCGCCATCCACTCCAGACGGTCTATGCGTGCGGCGTACGCGCTGAGCAAATTGCGCACCATGGCTTCGGCGCGTACCTTTTCAGCCGGGGAAAAATAGCGCTGCACATAGAGCTTGCCGACCGCATCGCCCAAGGCGTTGTCGGATGAATCCACGGCGCGCTTCCAGCGAGGTCGTTGTTCGGGCGTGTCATAGAGGACGCGCCCGTTGAAGGCAAAGCTCTCATCGTCGAATCGCTTCGCCAGGTAGGGCGAAGCGTCTTGCACGGCATGGAAGCGCAGATAATCCTTCCAAGCGTCGAGCGATTCGCTGCGGGTGAGCTGCGACAGGCCGACCAGCGCGCTAGGCTGCCATACCACGAAATCCTTCTGGCGATCTAAGCCGGCTGCGGTGAAAAAACGCTGCCAGTCAAGGCCCGGAGCCTGCGCGTCGAATTGCGCTCGGGTCCAGTGATTGTTGCCGGCGCTCACCTGCTCGGAGGCGGCGCGCGTCCAGTGCACCTCTGCCATGCGCCGCTCGAGTTCCAGTACCTTGGCGGAGCGCGCTCTTGCCTCGGTGAAGCCCGCGAGCTCGAGCATGGCGGCGATATGGGCTTGGTATTGTTGACGGATGGCCGTCATGGCCGGCGAGGGGTTCACGTAATACTCGCGGTCCGGCATTTCCAATCCGCCTTGCAGTAGAAAGGGCGAGTAGCGGTTAGGATCATCGAGATCCTGCGCCACCCACAAGCCAAAAAGATTCGGCGTATGCAAATTGGTGGAATTGAGCACGTCCACATCGGTACGCAGACCCGCGCCCAGCGCCGCGGCCAGCTGGTGGCGGTTGGCGATGGCCTCAATCCGCGCAAGCGCCGGCCGCAGGGGCGTCAGTCCCTTCTTTTCAATCGTCGCCTCGTCCATGAAGCTTAAGTAGTAATCGCCGATCTGCTGCGTCTCGGATCCGGGGACCGAGCTTTGCGTGGTGGTTTGCACCAGCAATTCATTGACGCGGCGCGTGGTCAGCTCGGCCAACATGGCGCTGGTTCCATACGAGCTGCGATCCTCGGGGATGTCGGTGGCTTTAAGCCACCCGCCGTTGGCAAATTGAAAAAAATCATCGCCCGGCGAGGTGGAGTGGTCCATGCCGGCAAGATCGGGTCCGGCCCATTGGGCAGCGGCCACCCCGGCCAGCAACGCAAGGCCGCTCAACGCAAATCGATTCATAGCACCGTCCACTCAGGGTTGGGGAGTTCACTGAAAACTTCTTGAAGCGCGAAGCCCCACATCTCGTGGATCATCTGGAAATATTTGTTGTCGTTGTCAATGCTGAGGTGGGCGGTCACCTTGAGCTCGTCGCGTTTGATGATGGCGAGGTCCAAGGGCGGCCCCACGGAAAGGTTGGAGCGCATGGTGGAATCCATCGACACCAGCGCGCACTTTGCGGCCTGGGCGAGACTTGAGCTGCGGGTGATGACCCTATCAATAATGGGCTTGCCGTATTTGGATTCGCCGATCTGAAAATACGGCGTTTCGATCGAGGCTTCGATGAAGTTTCCGGCCGAATAGATGTGAAACAGTCGCGGCTCTTCGCCCTTGATCTGGCCGGCTAGTATGAAGGTGCCGTTGAAATCGTAGCCGTGCTCCTTCAAGTCCAGCGCATCGCGCTGATAAATCGAGCGCAGCCCATCGCCCACCACGCGCGCGGCATTGAACAGGTTGCTCGCGGACATGAGGGGGGTCGGCTCGCCCGGCTCCTCGGGCGTTTCCAGCAAATTCACCACCGCTTGGGTAATGCCTAAGTTACCGGCCGACATGAGCACCAGCGCGCGCTCGCCCGGGTTATGAAAGGTCTTCATCTTGCGAAATGTATTGATCTGATCGACGCCGGCATTGGTTCGCGAGTCGGACAACATCACGAGACCGGTGTCGACCAGTAGGCCGACGCAGTAAGTCATATGGGAATTCTACATCACTGCTGCTGGGCCGATTCGGCCACCAGCACGTTGGCTTCCATCTTCTCGCCGCCGCCACCGTTGCGCATGCCGCGCACCGGCGCCGCATCCAGATAATCGCGGCCCACGGCAAGCCGGCAATACGTTCTGACCGCGGGGCGCTTGTGCGTCACATCCATGCTCTGCCAGCCGATTTCCGCGCCCAGCCACACATCCGCCCAGGCGTGGCTCGCCGCATCGCTGGCATCCCCGGTATAAATGTAGCCGCTGACATAGCGGGCGGGCATGCCGGAGGCGCGTGCGGCGGCGATGAACACGTGGGCATGATCCTGGCAGACCCCTTCGCCGCTCTTGAAGGCGTTCGCGGCGGTATCCTGCACATCGCTGGTGCCCGATTTGTAGCGCACCGCATCGCAGACCGCCTCGGCTAGAGCTTGGGCGCGGGCGCGCGGATCGATGACGTTGCAGAGCACCGATTGAGCGAAGGTGCGAATGGCATCGTTGGGCGTCGTCAGCTGCGTCGGAGCGAGATACGCCAAGGGCGACAAAGGCCCGTCGTCATGGCGCGATTCCTGGTCGGAGGTTTCAACCACGCCGTGCACCAGGATGCGGATTTCCCGGTGCGGCTCCTCGATGGTGAGCAGATGCGAAATATTGCCATAGGCATCGATTTGTTCGAGGCGCCGCCCGGGCGAGGCGATGTTCCACGAGAGCGAGCGCTGGCTCTGGTCGCGGCGCGGCGTCAGGTGCAGGCTTTGCACGCTGTATTTGACGGTGCGCTCGTAGCGATAGCGGGTCTCGTGCCTGATGTGCATCTGCATATTTACGCCTCCGCCGGGGGAACCAAGAAATCCGATGCGATGCGATGTCCCAGGTCATCGAGTTTCGCCAAGAATTGCTCCAAGAACTGCGGCAACCCGCCTGCGTTGAGTTCCTCCATGCGCGCGAAATGCAGCATGGCATGCATTTCACCGGCGCGCCGCTCGGTTTCCGCCGATTGCTCATTGGCCACCGCTTTTAGGTTGATATACACCTCTTTGCAGCAGCGCAGCAGGGAGCGGGGCATGTCGTCGCGCAAGATCAACAGCTGTGCCACGCGGGACGGGGTGATGACATCCCGATACACGCGTCTATACACCTCGAAAGCCGACAGGGCGCGCAGCAGCACGCTCCATTGGAAAGGATCCGGCACCACCCCGGCATCGGCGCCGGGCACCAAGTCGCCCTGGTGGGCGGTCAGAATGCGGGCGGTGCTGTCGGCACGCTCGAGAAATGTGCCGATGCGCGTGAAGTGAAACGCTTCATCGCGCATCATGGTGCCGATGGTCACGCCGCGCGTCAGGTGCGAGCGCTCCTTGACCCACTCGACGAACTGACCAATGTCGATTTGCGCGGCGGAGCGGCGCACGATTTGCGAGCGCGCATCCAGCCAGGTGGAGTTCAAGGTCTCCCACAGTTCCGAGGTCAAGGAGCCGCGCACGGCGCGGGCGTTCTCGCGCGCGCAGCGCAGGCAGCTGTAGATGCTGCCGGTGAAGTCTCGATCCAAGGTGATGAATTCGAATACGGCGCGCGGTTCGATGCTCGAATGCTTCTGCTTGTATGCCTCATCCATGTGCAGGGCTTTCATGGTCTCACCGAGCGAGTCGGCGAGCGTTTGGGGGGTGTGCGGCAGCAAGGACATCCGATAGTGCGCATCGACCAGCCGTGCGACGCTTTCGGCCCGCTCGATGTAGCGCGACATCCAATACATATGATCGGCGGTGCGGCTCAACATTTTAACTTTCCAGGACCCAGGTGTCCTTGGTGCCGCCGCCTTGTGAAGAATTGACCACCAGGGACCCCTCGCGCAACGCCACGCGGGTGAGTCCGCCGGGGACGATGGTGACTTCGCGGCCCGACAGGACGAAGGGACGCAGGTCGATGTGCCGCGGCGCCAAGCCCGCTTCGACGAAGGTGGGGCAGGTGGACAGGGCGAGGGTGGGCTGCGCGATGTAGCGCTCGGGCGTGGCGATGATCTGCCGGCGGAAATTCTCGATTTCATCCAGGGTGGAGGCAGGTCCGATGAGCATGCCGTAGCCGCCGGCGCCGTGCACTTCCTTGACCACCAATTCAGGTAAATGCGCGAGCACGTACTCCCGATCCACGGGATTGCGCAGCACCCAGGTATGTACATTGCCGATGATGGGTGCCTGGCCCAAATAGAACCGGATCATCTCGGGGACGTAGGGATAAATCGACTTGTCGTCGGCCACCCCGGTGCCGATGGCGTTGGCAATGGTGATGTGCCCGGCGCGATACGCCGTCATCAGCCCCGGGACCCCGAGCATGGAATCGGGCCTGAATACCAACGGATCCATGAAATCATCATCGATGCGCCGATACATGACGTCCACCCGCTGTGGGCCCTGGGTGGTGCGCATGAACACCGCCTCGTCGCGCACGAACAGATCCTGGCCCTCCACCAGTTCGATGCCCATTTGCTGCGCCAGAAAGGCATGCTCGAAATAGGCGCTGTTGTGAGCGCCCGCGGTCAGCAGCACCACGGTGGGGTCGGCGACGCCGATGGGCGCGACGCTGCGCAGGTTATCGAGCAGCACGTCCGGATAATGATCGACTGGCGCCACGCGGTTCGCGGAAAAGAGCTCCGGAAACAGCCGCATCATCATCTTGCGGTTCTCCAGCATGTAGGACACGCCGGAGGGCACACGCAGATTGTCTTCCAGCACTTTGAACTCGCCCGTGTCATCGCGCACGATGTCGATACCGGCGATATGCGCATAGATGCCTCCGGGGACATCCACCCCCTGCATCTCCGGACGGTATTGCGAGTTACACAGCACTTGCTCCGCTGGGATGACGCCGGCCTTCAAAATCTGCTGGTCATGGTAAATATCGCTAATGAAGGCGTTTAGCGCCCGGACCCGCTGCTTGAGGCCCGCTTCGAGCCGGATCCACTCCTCGTGCGGCAACACCCGCGGCACGATGTCGAATGGAATCAGGCGTTCCGCGCCTTCGTCCTGGCCGTAAACCGCGAAGGTGATGCCGACGCGGTGGAACAGGGCATCGGCTTCGGCGCGCTTTTGCGCCAGGCGATCGCCGACCTGACCTTCCAGCCAGCGCGAATAGCCGAGGTAGTGCGCCCGGCCGGCATTGCCCTTCAAATACATCTCGTCGTAAGGCGTTTTGAGCAAGAAGTCCTCAGCTTTATCCCGCAGGTTGCAACGCCTCGATCATGTAATAAGCCGCCTCACGCCGCAATGCCGCGGCGGCTCAAGGCTTAAAGTTTCGAGGTCGCGTGCGACCCCAAGTGCTGGGCCAGTGCGACAGCCACGGCCACGCGAGGGTCGCCATCGAACCGCACCGCGAAGTCGGATAACAAGGTCCGTGCCACCCGTGGCATACCGCCGCCGCGCGCGGCCAACTGCGCTATGGTCAAGGTATCGGCGGCCGATTTGGGGCGAAAAGCCGGGTCCGCACTTAAGCGCCGGCTCACCACGTCGAGCGCTTCGCCGGTGCGCTTGAGGCCCAAAAGCCGTGCCACGCGCTCTTCGGTGAGGCGGGTGATATAACGCGGGTCGTCCCAGTTCGCGGTTCGCTCGCACAGCCAGGCGTAGTCCTCAGGCTGATCGTCCCTGGATTTGAGCCAGTCGGACATGAGCTGCCAGCTACGGATATGGTTGTTCGAGCGCATCGAACCGTATGCTTCCAAAACCATCGCCTCGTGTTCCCGCCGCTGCTCATTGGACATTCGGTCGGCGGTACGTTCTGGGGAGGCCCAGGTTACGACGTCCAGCGCGTCGCGCCGCTCATAGATGGCGCCTCCTAAGAAGCTGAACACCGACAGCACGGCGAACATCCATAAGGCCAAATCGATGGGCAGCCACAGGCCGAGAATCGACAAAAGGTCGAGCGCCACCCCGTAGCCAACGATCACAAGGAGCACTGCCAAGTACAAAAGACCTAGTCCCCGCACCAGATGGAACCACGCAATGGGATTCATCGCCTTCAAAATGTGGCTGTCCAAGCCCAACACTGCTACCGAGGCCGGCAGGAAGAACACGCAGGTCAGGGCGAGCGCTAAAGCGGCGGGAAAGCCCAGATATGCCCACGTGAGTTTCACTGTGAAGAAAATCAGGCCTAGAATTACCACTTGCGCCAGGGGACGCATCTCGCTGAGAGGATTGACCATCTGGATGTCGAGCGTAGGAGGCTCATCGAAGCCGCGCACGGTGTGGTCAAATAGGATGTAGGCGTATTTAAAGAACCAGGAGAGCACGACCGCCGCCAGTGGGATTCCGAGAAGGCCAGCCTTGGATGCGATGAAGAGCAGGAAGGCGAAAACGATGACCACACCCGCCGCTCCGCCGCGCGCGGGACGGGCAAGGTGGTGGATTAATTTTGAATGGGTGGTATGAGTGCGCACAGCAAAGTATCATTAAGATACTAGCCTCAGATTGGAATAGTACCTTGGCGATAAAACCTCCTCATCCCGTGGCCGGATGGGCAACTCCCGCTTATTTTTTAGTTGTGGTTAGTGCCTGACTTCGCGCCTCATTAGATCCGCTTTCAAAATCGAAGGGAAAAGTGCGAAAGACATGCGTAGAGTTGTGGCCGAGGGATCGCGTGGTATCGTTTTCATCTATTTTGAAGAGCGCCAACACAGGTCCTGCATAGATTACGTTTGCACTGAAACTTGCTAACTGCGGGAACCCGAACGGTAAGTGGAAATATCATTTTGGGTTATTGCGGAAATCGAGATAGCTTTGGATGGAACGCGATCGGTAGGCGAAGGGCGTACCCCGTGAACATACGGTTTAACTAGGCGTTTAGACACGAAATGGTACAAAGGGATGATAGGATAATCATTGAGCATCAAACGCTCTGCTGATTCCAGAATACTTCGGCGAATTGAGGCATCAGCCGTTACGCTTGCCTGGTCAATCAGCTTGTCGAAGTCCGAATTCGAGTATCTTTCGTCATTGTTATTTGATCGGCTACTCAGTATTTCTAGAAAATTGTTCGCGTCGTTGAAGTCTGCAACCCATGCAAGTCTCGCCACATCCCACCGAGCCCTATCATGCCGAGAAATCAGAAACGATCTATACTCTTCCTCGACTAATTCACAATCGATACCGAGTTCTTCCTTCCACATTGCTGCAATCATAATAGCCGTGCGCTTGATCACGGCGTTCGAATTGAAAAGAACTCGCAAGTGGAGTGGGGTTTTGTTGGAGAAGCCCGCAGCCGTGTACAGTTGCCGCGCCTGCTGAAGACGTTCTTGATCAGGCAAATTTTTCCAAGCGTAGGATTGTTGCTGGTAGTTCCAAAGACCTGGAGGTATGAAACCGTATGCTGGGGGTTGTCCGAACCCGAAGCTGTCAACTAAACGATGGCGGTCAATGGCCATCGACAATGCCTGGCGCAATTTGACTTGACTCCCCAGTGGTTGCGAAGCCAGGTTCAGGCCATAGTAAGCCGTGGCGAGGAAAGGAGCGATCATCAGTTCTTTGGCCCTGGCCTCTCCAAGCGACGGGATCGCGGAGGCCGGAACTACATCTGTCATATCGAGCTCACCCGCTCGATACTGCGCGTATTGCGTGTTTTCATCGCTTGCAAATTGAAACTCTACTCTGGGAATATGAACATTTGGTCGGTCCCAGTATTTGGGGTTTTGCGTAAGCTCGATCGAGCTCCCGGTCTGCCACCGCGTCAATACGTAAGCTCCGTTTGAAACCCATGCGGCTGGATCATGAGTTCGCGCTGTCGATTCTGAATATATGGGGAATGCAACGGGGTGACTCAGGACCTCAGGCAGATAAGGAGTTGGTAAATCGAGGTCGACGACTAACGTATCGTCCGAGGGTGCGGACACACCAAGCGTTAGCGGCGAAGCTCGACCGGCCAGTATTTCCGGTACTCCGTGAATCGCTCTTAGATCGTCCGCAACGGGCGATCCTTGCTTTGGATCGACTACGCGCCGCCACGCGGCAACGAAATCTTGAGCTCGAACGGGGTACCCGTTTGACCATCGAGCGGTAGTTCGCAAGTGAAACGTATACCGAAGCCCGCCCGGTTCAATGGTCCACGATGAGGCCACGGCCGGCACGACCGTTCCTTCGCTTGTTTCCGCAGTCAGGCCTTCGTATACATCTTGCAAGACCTGTGCCGAAAAATTATCGCCAGAACTAGCCGGATCTAAAGTCGAGGGTTCGCCGCTCAAGCCACGATGCAACACCGGACTTCTCTCTGAAGCTGCCTGATGGCGGCCACAACCGCAGACGGCCACGGAAATTGCAAACACCATTCCTAGATTCAAGGCCCGAATCATCAAAGATAGCAATTTCATAGGTCCGTCGGATCCGGGGGTTATTGGGACGGCGACACTTAACTCGCACTTTGGATCACCAAACCGCGGTTTTTTGCAAAAGCCAGTTCGGCCCTGACTTCTGTAGCGAGCCGATAGAGCAGAGCCGCAATTTACAGTATCTGGGTTTCATATCGGTCCCTTACGGGAAATCCCCTAAGGCGGCAAGCCTTGGCTAAGGCGGTAACCTCAAAAATGTGATGCCCGACAACAAATTACTTGTAATATGTGAAGCTGCATGGTGGAATCTGTCAAAGACACTTTAGTAGCAGCGCTTAGGTATTTATTGAAGCCGCTGGTGCGTTTAGCCATCAGAAGCTCCGTAAATCACGAAGACTTTAGCGGCGCTCTAAAGAAAGCTTATGTGGACGTAGCCACCCGCCAAATGAGGCTTTCTGGGATGAAGGTGACTGAAGAGGGAGTTTCGCTAATCTCTGGCATTCCGGTGCAAGAGGTGGGCGTCCTAATGCAAACGGGCGATGACGCGGCGTTTGAGATCGCGACTCGGCAAGTTTCCCCTATCGCAATTGTCTTGGGTGCTTGGCATACCGATCAAAAGTATACCGGTCCGTATGGAGTCCTCCGAGATCTACAGCTGTCGCGCGCAAAAGTCCGCGAACGTAAATCACATAATCTATTGGCCGATCGTGATGCTTCCTCAGAAACATTTACAGAATTAGTCCAGACCTATTGTCCTGGGATCAATCCTCAGGCGCTGCTGGATGAACTGCTGCGGATAGGAGCCGTAGCCGATGTTGGCAACGGTTTCTATCGCGCACAAATGCGCTCCTATGTCCCCAACACAATGAGCGCGGATGACATTCTTTACCTCGCACGAGTTGTTCACAACCTTTGCGAGACCCTCGAATTTAATTATCGACAGAGGACCCAAGGCCTTAAAGGTCTTATCGAAAGAAGCATCTTCACGCAATACGGAATTCCTAAGAAACAACTAGTGGCGTTCGATAAATTTATTCGCGAGAAAGGCCAAGTGTTTTCGGACGACATCGACAATTGGTATACATCGCACGATGTTGAAGGTGTCGAGGATGGTACGCAAATCGGCGTCAGCTTTTATCATTACGTCGTAAATGTGGACGACGAGATTGCATTGGCGAAGCAATTACCAAAAAAAAATGTAACGAATTAGAACTTAAATTGGGACAGGGATAAGGAAGGGAAAACCATGAAACACACGATAACATCGCACGCTCGAACCGGAGCCGTCTTTGCGTTCGCCACGGTATGCGTGGCTTTTGCTACGCCGAGCGTCGCGTTACAACAGGGTAGCAGTCGCTTTATTACCCCTTTCCTTCAGCAAGGCAGCAGTGGAATCGTGACCCCGAACCTTCAGCAAGGCAGCAGCATCAAGTTGCAGCAAGGCAGCAGCGGCTTGGTTACCCCCTCGCTTCAGCAAGGCAGCAGCCTAATGCAGACACTCTTGCAGCAAGGCTCCAGCTTGATGCATGTTTTTCTGCAACAAGGATCAAGCAAGTTCTCTGCGCCCGCTTTGCAGCAGGGGTCAAGCAGAGCCAATGGAGTAGCGGGGTCTTCTGCATCCACGAAGCAAAAAGATGTATGCGAGATGCACCAGAATGGTGGGATGTTCGGCCTACAAGAAACGTGTTAAGAAGCCGTAATAGGACAGGTTTTCTCGTTAAGAGGCCTGCGATTTGCAGGCCCTTTTCTTTTTGCATGACCCGCTTCGAAACATTGTGACCGCGTAGTTACGATGAGTGAGGATGTATGCGCTGAGCTTGCAGCGAAATGCTACGTCTAGCGATCATTTTTTCTTTGTATCTTGTGTTTTGCGGACCTTCGCCAGCCGGGTCCATGCGAAAATGTGAACGCTCATTTCACCAGATCCCTTATTTCGCGTTCGTCTTCGGCGAAGCGCCTCTAGATCGCCATTTACTGCGTCGATATATGCGGATCCTCGTTTTTTGATGTCTCGAAGGACCGGGGCAATAGTTGTCAGGTTGACTTCAGGAACATGACAGTTTCTTTCGAGAAGAAGTACTGCTTCGGTGTGGTGTCGAGACGAATTCCTACTCAGCGTATCCAGGTATCTTTCCATTACAAGCGCAGCGCGCGGCACCGCGAAATCAGGTAAGACGAATTCACGTCTCAGTGGTATAAAATCGCCGCGGTCATTCATGCCTATGCTCGGAGAGCGACGCATGAGCTGTATCGCGACCGCCCGGGAAACTGAAACTCTAGACGTACGTACTAGGCTAAGCACTGATCTAGCGCTAGGCCCAGCAGTGAGCGGAATTGGCTGACAGTCCCTGTCTAAAAATTTTGGGGACGAAAACCAAGTAGACATCACCATGCCCATTTCTTCGTAAGTGCGCGCAAGGTTTCGATACTTTTGAATGTTGTATCGGGGTGCTCTGGCATCATAGTTTTGACGGATGCAATCAAAGATTTGTTGCTTCGAAATATTATTGGTTCGCAGAAATGAAATTGTGGCAGCGATGAGCGCACTGGCTCCTTGCCTTTTGACTGCATCAGTGTACGAAGACGGTGAGCTTCCTCTCATAGCAGACTCTCCCGTGTCGAAAATCGACACTCTGTGGCTATTTTCCCATTCTACCCTTGCTATTTCTTCTGAGATTTTTGCGATGCCCGTCGGCGGTGGCGACTGAAGCGTCCGGGTCGCTGGGCAATTCTTCCTCAAAATAATAAGCGGTTACACCGATGCGGCATTGCGTCGAAATGTTTGACGGCACGCGCGCAGGCTTGGAACGAGAGCGCGTTAGTAAGGAGCTGGTTCCATCGATAAACGCCGCTCCTTGTTCGGCGATGCCTCTCCGTACTAGAGGAACCGCGTTCGCATCGATATTGCTCATAACTGCCGTCGCCTCGAATAAGGCATTCGATGAGGTCCGAAGATTTCTTGTCAGTGTTGTGAGCAGATCGGCTGCCCGTTCCCCGACATTGGCTATTGCGCTTGCAGTCATACCCCGAAAAGTTGGAACGCGCACTTTAGCCCTTATACGTTGTCTCGGCAAAACTTCTATAGCACTGATTTGTGCTAGTTCGTCGAGCATCGCTCGAACAGGGATTCCACCGCTATACATACCCACGAGGCGCTCAAAGCTTTTGCGCTTACCAAAAATGGGAAGGACAGCGGGATCTCCATTTGCTCCGAGAAATTGCACGTTGTCATACCACGCCGCAAGTACTTTCCTGGCTGGGTGCTGTCCAGCCAGACGGCTTGGGCAGAATTTTTCTGCTTTCAAGATTCGCGCTACTTCTCCCCTACCCAAGCCGGTCGTTATTGCGACACGTGAATTGCTGTTACGTCCTGATTCCCTAGTAATGCGCGCAGATGCGATTCGCACGGCGCGCTCGCGGACCAATCGACTGAACTCGTGCACCGTAATTCCTGCATCGAACGTTAGATCCATTAGGGGGTCAATCACGCGCTCCAGCGTTGTTATGGTTGCCGCTCTTAGGGGATCTCGCGACCGCGATTCTTTAGGGATTTGCATTCCTGCCAATAGCTTTAAGTATGTCTGTGCAAAACATTATGCACAAAAGCACATCACGATGGCACTTACACGTTGTAATCGTGTGGAATCGACGTCAAATTGGCGGACGGGTAGAATCGGCCGACTATAAACCGGGCTAGGGTTTTTGTTGATGAAGCTTGGCTCGAGAAAGTCTAAAATTCTGCAGAAACGTTTATTCGTGAAATCCAGATGGTCCACTCCCTAATTTGCTGGCGCTGCGGCGCATCTCTTGCTGTTCTTAGTCTTCCTTTTAGGCGCTTGGATGTTTGCAAGGCCTGCAATGCTGAGTTGCACGTGTGCAAAATGTGCGTTGAGTACGCTACGTCCTATGCCAAGCACTGCAAGGAACCTACCGCTGAGGAGATTCGAAAAAAGGACGAAGCCAATTTTTGCGATCACTTCAAGCCTAAGACTGGGGCTTATATCGCCAAAAACGAAGCAGAAATCGCGAAGTCGAAGTCCGCCCTGGACGATCTCTTTAGGCGGTGATGGTCTGCGTCGATACGGATGGACACGCTGTCTGAGTCGGATTGCAGGCATCGTTACGGTTTCGCGGCGCCGCTGCGTCTACGCCCTTGCCAAATGCGCGCGAGCTACAAGAGAGATGGTATGGCCCGGGGGTCCCAATCCTCGCACTGCAGCAGAAACGTGCGTAGGCCCAGTATCTGAGCTGAGGACATGGAAACTGATCAGCGTTGGAAATCACTGCTGCGGGCCCACCTCGCAAGGTCCATCAAAAGACTGAGATTTTTGCTGCCTAATGACGATGGTTTCCTTAATGCGGCGGGCGGCCCCGGCATTTTCGTCGACCTAGTCGCACGGTTGGGCGCCAAGCGTCGCCCATCTGTAACCAACGTGAAGACTGGGGCTGCTAGACTGCGGAAATCCTGTATCCAAGGGGCTGCGGGCATACGCCTGTAATACGTTCAGCGTATCAGAGTCAGAAACAGATATATGTAACCATTCCCGGAGTCCACTGGATGGCGACATCTCCGGATTTCCTGCGCTTAGCGGCTAGTGCGTCGCGGGCGTTGGCGGAAACGGCCCTCGATAGCTTGCGAGACTCGGTGCTGGTCATCGATGCTCGCCATAAACTTGTCCCCCTCGTGCTAGCCAATGCGGCTGCACGCCGGTGTTTATGCAGCGCAGCTGATGAAGCCACTCTCATCGAGTCGCCGTTGGCCCGGGTCCTTGGCAGCGCCTCTGCAGCGTTAGTCGACCCTCTAATCAGCTGCCTGGTCGAGTCGAAAGTGCCGGTCAGCCGCCTGCTGACTTGGCGTTTTATACAGGGCGAGCAGTCGGTGCTCACCGACATCAAGCTTTTGGACTTGGGCGCCGCGCAACGCTTGGTAATGCTGAGCTTCACACCGCCCCCGGCACATCCGGATCTCGTGTCGGCCATGGACCAGCTGCCCTTCGACATCCTGATTTTGGACCCTGACCTCAAGGTGACCTACGCGAATGCGGGCGCTGTCCGCTCGGCAGGCGCGATACCCGGCGGCGTGTTGGGCTGCTCCGCTTTAATGTTGGCGCCCACGATGTTGCTGCAGCCCGAGGTGTTTGCGCGCGTGCTGGCCGGTGGGATGTTTCACGATGAGTCGCTGGTTTTGGCGGAAACCGGCCGCATCACGCGCCGATTTGAGATCGATATGCATCCGCTCAACGGCGCTGCGGGAATCGTGGGTCTGCTCGTGCTGTGCCTAGAGGTGACGGAGGGTCACGCCGGCAAACGCACGTACGGCAAAGGCGAGCGCCGTTTGTTGGCGCTGACCGAGCACGCCTTGGACATCATCACTATTGCCGATGCCGACGGCAGGTTGCAATACGTCAGCGGTGGCGTTCAAAACTCGTTGGGGTACACCTCCGAAGAACGCCAGTCGAACTTGTTGTTCGAGCATGCTCATGCGGATGACCGCGAAGAGTTGCTCGGCAAGTTTCGCCAGTTGGTCAAGGGCGACATCAAGAGCTTCTCCAGGGAATATCGCATGCGTCACAAGGACGGCTCGTTCCGCTGGCTGGAGTCGCGCTGCGTGTCTGCCTTCGCCAATCCTTTGATCAATGGTGTGGTCATTAATTCGCGCGACATCACCGAGCGCAAACAGGCCGAGTTCAGGCTGGCGCAACGCGAAGAAGTGTTCCGCTTGGCAGCCGAAGCGGTCGATGGCGTCATTTTCGAGTGGGACGTTGCGAGAAATGTGGTGCATCGTTCGCATGCGGTCCAAGAAGTGTTGGGGCTGGCGCCCGAGGAGCTCGAATCGTCGGTCGATGGGTGGTTGGCGCGGATTCACCCGCGCGATTTCAGTGCCGCAAAACGGGCGCTCTCTATGGGGCTCATGAGCGGCCGTGGTTGGACGACGGCCTACCGCATTCGCGATGCAAAAGGCCGTTACCGATCCATCCTGGATCGTGCGCTGGTGCAGCGCAACCACGCGGGGGATCCGGTCCGCGTGATCGGCTGCTGTGTCGATGTCTCGGAGATCAAACGCCTTACGGACATTCTGGATGAAAGCCAGCGCATCGCCAAAATCGGCGGCTGGGAGTACAGCTATGCGACTCGGGAGCTGACCTGGACGGATGAGATGTTTCGCATCTACGGTACCAATGCCCAAGAGTTCCATGTTTCGTGGGACTCGATGCTGGCCCAATGTGTGCCCGAATCCACGGCGCAATTGCGCGAGGCCTTCCGCAGGGCGGAGGCAGGCTCGGGTCACGTCGATCTTGAAATCGAAATCAATTCGCTCAAAGATCAGCGCATCTGGGTGAGGATCATCGGACATCTGGAAATGCTGGGCGGACGCCCATTTCGCGCATTCGGTTCGGTGCAGAACATCCAAGCGAAGAAATTGGTGCAAATCCAGCTGGAAAACAGCACGGGCTGGCTGAAACTGTCCATGAACATGGCGAACATGCATGCCTGGCGCTGGGACAAGGCGCAAAATTCCTTCGAATTCGCGAATCTGGACGAACCGCAAGTGCATTTGTCGAGCGTCTATCCAGATATGGAGACGATGCTGGCGCGAGTGCATCCCAAAGACCAGCGCGCGGTTAGGCGGGCCGTCGACCTGGCGTTTTCAGGTCCTGGCGAGGTTCGCCAGGAATTCGAGCTCTTGGGGATAGACGGGCGCTACCGCTCCTATGCCACAACGGCGCGGCCGCTGTACGAAGGAGATATGCCGCGGGGCTTGGTGGGTGTCATCCAAGATGTCACCGCACGGCGTGATTCCGAACGACGCTTGCGCCGCTCGGAAGAATTGCTGCGCGTCACGACTGCCAATACTGCCGATACGCTGGTGTTGCTCGACACGACCCTGTGCGTGCGCTTCATCAACAAAGGCGTGAACGAATTGACCGCTGATGAAATTATCGGCCGCGACATCGGCGCGTTGCTGCCCGCCGCCGCGCGCATGGGAGTTTTGCAAAAGCTCGCGCGCATTCTGGAGACTGGCCAGACGGCGACCTTCGAGTTTGAATCCATTGAGAAGGGACAGCCGCATTATTTCGAGAATTGCGCGGTGGTTGTGCGTGACCGAGGCGTCGCAACGGGCATCTCCATTTCCATGCGCGACATCACCGAGCGCAAGGGTCTGGAGCAGGAAATCCTCGACGTTTCGGGACGCGAACGCCAAAGCATCGGCCGCGATCTGCACGACGGATTGGGACAGGAACTGACGGGCGTGGCGCTCATGTTGCGTGGCCTGGCGGGGCGAATCACAGAGCGCTGTCCCGACGTGGTGCAGAACGTGAACGAAATTGTCGGTCACGTGAATCAATCCATCGAAACGGCGCGCTCCCTGGCGTGGGGATTGCTGCCCGTGCGCACCGAAACCGGGGGATTAAGCGCTGCGCTGCGTGCGCTGGCGGCCCGAAGCCGCGACCTGTACGGCCTGGAAGTGCACTTCCATTCGCAACTATCGCGCGAGTTCGTCTTGACGGAAACCAACGCGAGTCACCTGTATCGCATCACGCAGGAGGCGTTGACCAACGCCTCCCGTCACGGCCGCGCGAGCCTCGTGGATATTTCGCTGACCGGAGAGGTCAAAGGATTTATGTTGCGGATAACCGACAATGGCGTGGGCCTGGCGCAGTCGGCCCCCTCGGCGAGCGGCATGGGCCTCAAAATCATGAAGTACCGCGCCGATATGATCGGCGCCAAGTTCGACATCGCCGCATATGAGCCGCACGGCGCCGTGGTGACGGTGGCGGGTTAGGCAGCCAGGTTAGGATACAATGAGACGCCGTCTTAAGAGGATTCAACTTGGCAGCGAGCAGTACATGGATTCGAGCTTCGATGTCCCAAACGGGCATTAGCGCGGCTAACCGCCGGGCGCGGCGCGTCCTCATTGTCGATGACCATCCCATCGTGCGCCAAGGACTGCGGCGCATCATGGAAAACGAGGAGGATTTGATTGTCTGCGGCGAGGCGGAAACGGCCCGCGATGCACGCATCGCGATCAAGGAGTTGAATCCCGATGTCATGATCGCCGATATCAGCTTGAAGCAAAGCGATGGCATCGAGCTGGTGCGCGACGTGCGTGCCCACTATCCGCAATTGCCCATCTTGGTGCTGTCCATGCACGATGAGACCATTTACGCCGAACGCATGCTTTCGGCCGGGGCCAATGGCTACATCATGAAGCAGGCGGCGAGCGAGCAGTTCTTGGTGTCGCTGCGCCGGGTTCTGGACGGCGGGATCTACGTGTCCGAGTCGGTCGGCAACAACATGATTCAAAAATTCGCAGCCGGCGGCTCCTATATCTCGGCCAATCCCATCGATCGGCTGAGCAATCGCGAATTGCAGATTCTGCACATGATCGGCAAGGGCATGAGCACCCGTGAGACCGCCGAGTCTTTGAACTTGAGCATCAAGACGGTGGAGTCCCATCGCCAGCGCATCAAGCGCAAGCTCAATTTGAATACCGGCACGCAGTTGGTGCAATACGCGGTGAATTGGTTCACGGGACGCGAGAGCAGCACAGGTTCCTCGGCCTCGCGCGAGGGTTTTAATCCTTAATCGTTGAGTTGGGGCCTACCCTTGGGCGGCGGGGATGAACAGAGTTGGTGCGGCGCGTGCGCCGGGGCATCGCGATATACCCGGACGATGCGGAAGGGTAGCGACGTCACGATATGCTCGGTTAAGGCATTCCCTTAATCCCCAGTGAGTGCCAGTGCCGAGTTTTCATACCCGGTTCTCGCGCATGATTAAGTCATCGAATGTTACGCCGATATGACAAAGGCGCTGATAACGTGACCAACGGGGTTGAATACAGTGTCTGACACGGAAAGTGTGACGCCGATCACATTACAGGCGACGCCAACGATTCTGCTGGCCGAGGACGATCCTGTCACCCGGATGCTCATGACCCGCTTTCTCAAGAACGCCGGCTACGAAGTCGATGCCGTGGCGAATGGTTCCGAAGCGCTCGACAAAATGACCTCGCGCTACTACCCGATGTTGGTGACCGATTGGGAAATGCCGCAAATGGATGGCATTGCCCTGTGCAAGGCGGTGCGCAACATGCAGCTCGATGGCTACGTGTACGCACTGCTGCTGACCGCGCGCGATGCCAAAGAGCACATCATTGCCGGGCTTGAGGCAGGGGCGGATGACTACCTGGTCAAGCCCGTGCACGAAGCTGAACTGATCGCGCGCTTGAATGCAGGCCGACGAATACTGGCGCTCGAGCACTCGTTGCGCGTGGCCAACCAGCGCAACCGAATTCTGTCGATCACCGATGCGCTCACCGGGGCCTACAACCGGCGCTATCTGATGGAGCAATTGCCGCGCGAATTCGAACGCTGCCGCCGCTACGGATATCCATTATCGGTGCTGATGTGCGATCTGGATCATTTCAAACAGGTCAACGACCAGCGCAGTCACGCCGCGGGAGACGATGTGCTGCAGCAATTTGCGAGCCGCGCCCAGAAATTTATCCGCGGCAACAGCGATTGGATCGCCCGTTACGGCGGCGAGGAATTTCTCATCGTGCTGCCCGAAACCGGCTACGACGAAAGCCTGATCGTGGCGGAAAAGCTCCGCCAGCTCATCGCCTCGACACCGTTCCCCACCCGTGCCGGGGATGTCTCGGTGACGGCCAGCTTTGGGGTGGCCTCGACCGGGCTTCAGGGACCGGATTTGGCGCTTCATGTCGAGACATTGATCCGCGCGGCGGATGAGAGTTTGTACAAAGCCAAGATGGCGGGGCGCAATTGCTTCACCGGCCAGGAACTGGGCGCCCCCTTACCCCGCGCGGCTCACGGCTAAATAAATTCACTAGTCGAGCAGGCATTCCGCGTTCACGGCGCGCTTCACACCGAGTTCGACCATCTTTCCCGATGGCAGGAAAGGAATTTTCACACACGGCTTTTCGAGGGTTGTGACCTCGTGACTCAAATCCCGGGCATCGATATTGCCCCTCGCGTCTTTAAAGAAACGCGCCCGCTATCGCATGTGTTCTCGTCTCTCACCCTTCAATACCCCGATGATCTCCGCCAAGCACTGCTCGCCACCGCTGACGATATGGGGGACTGCGGCACCGCTTGAGCTATGATCGAGGGTGCACTCTTAAGCGAAAAGCATGCGAAAACTGAAGTGTTTGGGTCTTGTGACTGCGGCCATCTCACACTCTTGGCATCGCTTTGGGTGGCACTCCAGCGGGGGCACGCCAGGCGGGAAAAACCACCGGCTAGCGATGAACCTTTGCTCGCGGTCAACATGCCAGCTCGAAGATGGAGTTGGAGCCGTGCTTAAAGAGAGCTGGCCACAGGGAATGTTCGAGCGGTGACTCGACAGTCAAATCCATTTGCGCAGCGGCTGCTCGACTGGTTCGCCCTGCATGGCCGGCACACGCTGCCGTGGCAAACCGATCCCACGCCATACCGAGTGTGGGTCTCGGAAGTGATGCTGCAGCAGACGCAAGTCGCCACGGTGATCCCCTACTACGAACGATTCATGGCGCGCTTCCCCGATGTGCGCTCGCTCGCATCAGCGCCGCTCGATGAGGTGCTTCACCTGTGGACCGGCTTGGGTTATTACGCGCGCGCCCGCAATTTGCACGCGTGTTCGCAAGGTTTGGTCGCGCGCAATGGCGGCGAGTTTCCAGAAGAACTCGAGACCGTGATGGAACTGCCCGGGATCGGGCGGTCCACCGCAGGCGCTATTCTGGCGATCTCGCGCGGTCAGCGGCATCCCATACTCGATGGCAACGTCAGGCGCGTGATGGCGCGGGTATTCGGCGTTGCTGGGGATCCTGCTTCGAAGGCTGTCGTTGGCGCGTTGTGGACGCACTCAGATGACTGCACCCCTTCGCATCACGTAGCGGAGTACACCCAAGCCATCATGGATTTGGGCGCCATGGTGTGCACCCGGTCTCGACCTGCCTGCACGGTCTGTCCCTTGAATGAGAGGTGCGTGGCAGCGCGCGAGGGGCGTCAGGCGGAATTGCCGGGCAAGAAACGCAAACGCGTGCGGCCCGCGCGCGAGGCGACGTTGCTGATTGCGCAAACTGCAGGGCAGGGCGGAAGTCTTGTCTTCTTGGAACGGCGACCCGCTTTAGGCTTATGGGGCGGGCTCTGGTCACCACCGCAATTCAATAGCTCGCAGGACGCGTTTGAGTGGTGCCTGAAAGAATTCGGTGACATCGCGCAATCGCGGATGCTGGCACCGATCGATCACGCATTCACGCATTTTGATTTGCGTCTCATACCCTTGCAAGTATTTTGCACACCGAGCGGGAAAGTGGACGAAGGTCATGACCGCCTTTGGTACCAACTTGACGCGCCACCACGAATCGGCTTACCTCAACCCGTGGCGCAGCTGCTCGAGCGCTTGCGCACAGGGGGAATGGCTTAGCGTAAGATTCGGTGCATGGCACGCAAGGTTCAGTGTTTATTACTTAAGCGCGAGGCGGAAGGGCTCGACTACCTGCCTTATCCGGGCGAATTGGGCAAACGCATTTATCACCACATTTCCAAGGAAGCGTGGGCTCAGTGGGTCGCGCATCAGACCATGCTGATCAATGAGAATCGACTGACGCCCATTGAACCGAAGGCTCGGGCCTTTTTGGTCGCGGAAATGGAAAAATTCTTGTTTGGCAGCGGATCGGAGAAGCCCAAAGAGTTTGTGCCAAAATAGGCCAAACGCGCCTATGCCGTAGGTAAGTGGCTGATTCTTCGATTATTCATTGACGATCAAAGCTCGCGCCTGTCTAATACGCGGCTCTTCGAATAAGGCCAGGTAGCTCAGTTGGTAGAGCAGCGGACTGAAAATCCGCGTGTCGGGGGTTCAATTCCCTCCCTGCAAATTCTTCTGGGTGGTCCGTTCCGAGCACATCGGTAACGATTTATACCGACGGTCAGTGTCAAGATAGTTGTCGCTCGGGCTGGGCCGCCACACTGGGTGAGAAACTCGCTCAGGGTTGAGGACTACGTCAACCGGTGGATCTGAAAAACGGCTCGAAAGCTGAAGCCTCGGATCTCGAGTGGCTGGAATGCGGAGGAAATCTATCCCGGCACGACCACCTCGCAACTGTCGACCGCCGAACTTACCAAGCTGCGCGACCGGGCATACATCGCTGACGTTCATCGAGGATGGCACCAGTAAGATGGTGGAGTGGTCGGCCATTTTCAGCTTTTTCAGCGACACGCCGGTGAACTCATCGCTCGTATTAGTAGAGCGGCTGGCGCTCGGTAAGCTTCTCATGGTCATCGCTAGCGACGATCTCGTCATTTGTAACAAGGCTGTAGTTGTTTTCAGCGCTAAAACGTTATTTAAGTGTAGTGGCGAATAAAAAATAGGCGCGATGGGACTTCCAGACGAGTGGCTACACGGCGTCGCATTCATCCTTCCGCGAAGATCTGAAAATCCGAGGGGAAAATTATGTTCGGCAAGAAGGGTTGGTCTATCCCAGCAGCGTCGTTGCTCTTTATTTTTTTCGGCGTATCTACGGCAAATGCCGAGGATCATCCGCAGTGCTCACCGTTGCCAGCCTTCGAGGCTCGTATGCGGTTGTCGCTACCTATGGCGCTAACGTTGCGGTAGCGCTGGCGAAACGGTACTTGGATGGAAATGGAAATTTGACGGGAACATTTCTTGTCAATGCAAGAGCCGATGACCAGCCAGCAGGCCATTCCCCCGGAATCTAACACCCATACCTTTGCAGGGTCTCTCGAATTGTAGTGCAAAAAGTTGCTCCGAGATTCCGGTAAAGACTGGCTGAGCGATGGGACCCTATGGCGAATGTTGCCTGCGCACTTGATTCCTGCCTACATGGGGCAGAAGGTCGAGTGTGAACCGCTGTGGGCGCGTGCTGTGGAACGGCAATCGCGCCTCTACGATCAACAAGCCGTTTTAAGCAGGAAAAAGGCGGCGCCAGATCCAAGCAAGTGGAAGGCGTACTGCCAACGAGGACGCGATCTTCTGAACGGTCGAGTTGCAACGCAAGCGTGACGATCACGCAACATCAAAACCAACGCCCGACGACTTCGCGGCCGACCCCCCGATTTTTGGCAGTCGATTCCACCAGCTACTTGCAATCATCTGAATGGGTGGGGCCTTACTCGTTTACGGCGTCGCTGCTAGCCATTCGCGGCGTGATGGACAGGCCGTTAGAATCCAGAGTTGAGCGTCGCGCCTCGTTAGTGACCGCGGACACGCCGTTCGTTGTAGGACAGCAATCTGAGGTATCGCGAAGGGCATTAAGTCAAATACCTGTGTCGTTGTCTGTCGCAGTCAGTCCCGAAGAGCGTGGTGCGACTTCAGACATTGATGTGGTGTTGAGTGTTGACTTGTAGATGATCACGGCCGGACAATCGAAGCATTCCGGTACGAATCGTTTCGCGCGACTCTCTCGTACCGCGTACATCAATGATTAAGATAAAACGAGGGGAATGTATGCTGTTGTTTCAAAGACGAACGTTTAAATTTGCGGGCGGTACAATCATGGGCTCGTTCGGCGCGGCGCTGGGTGTCCTTTGCCTATCGCAAAGTCCGATTGCCGCTGCTCAGACGGCGCGGGTGTTTCCACAAACCGTCATTCAATTCACTGCGCTGGGGCAGACCACCATTCACGGCGGCCCCGTGGCTCCTGCGGGCATCGCGCTGCCAGAAGTTTCGCCTCTCGATGACTCCTCGGTCGGCGTGAAAAACGAAAGTGTCGGCGGCGGCGCGGCGCTGGCTGCAGCGAGAGTGCCGACCTCCAACTTGAGCGGCAAGCATGGTCTGGCCATTCCGAGCAAAGTCGAAGGACGCAATCGTGCCGGTCTGGCTAGCGAGAGCAATTCTGCAAACGACGGTCAAAATGCGGCGGCCCCAGCATTGCCGGCGCCGCCCACTGCAGTGCCAAATCCGCGCGGCAGACCGGTCGTCGACTCCTCGAGCCGCGTTTTTCATTTCGATGGATTGACGCACGCGGATCAACGGCTCGCCGGTACCGGCATCTATACCAACACGCAGTTTTCCCTTGAACCGCCCGACCAGGCCTTGTGCGCCGGCAACGGCTTCGTCGTCGAAGCGGTCAACAATGCCATCGCCATCTACGATCAGGCAGGAAATCTGTTGAGCGGGCCGGAAGCCTTGAGCCAATTCTGGGGATTGGCGCCCGAAGTGATTCGTGGCACCAAACCGGTGTTCGGTCAGTTCATCAGCGATCCAAAGTGTGCCTACGACGCTGAGACGCAGCGCTGGTTCGTCAGCGAACTGATGCAGGACAATGGCAACGGCGGCAGCGGGCGCAACTTCAATTTGCTTGCCGTGAGCCAGACTTCCGACCCGCGCGGCGCGTTTTTGCGCTTGAGTTATGACGTGACTGACGATGGGGTCAATGGCACTCCGAACCATGCGGGCTGCCCTTGCTTCGGCGATCAGCCCTTGCTCGGCTACGACGCGAATGGCGTTTACCAGTCCACGAATGAATTCGGCGCCAAGGTCTTCAATGGTTCGCAGATTTATGCCATTCCGAAGAAAGGCCTGATTGCGGCGACGCACGGCGATTTTTCGCACTTGTACGTGGTAAGCATCGATGCATCCCAGGGGTTGGCGCCTTTCGGCGGCTTGAGCTACTCGGTGCAGCCGGCAGTTAGCAATGGCGGCGAAGACCAAGAAGATGGGTCAAACCGAGGGGTGGAATTTTTCTTAAGTTCCCTTCAATTCGGCAATCCCGGCTACGAAATGCTCGACAATCGCATCGCGGTCTGGGCGCTGGCGAACACCGCTTCGCTCAACACTAACTCGCCGGCATTGTCGTTGAGCTTCGACGTGATCGCCTCTGAGACTTACGGGCAGCCCAATCCGGCGCAGCAAAAGCCAGGTCCCACGCCGCTTGCCACTGCTTTGGGCGAGCCTGAGGAATTGATCAATACGAATGACGATCGCATGAATCAAGTGGTGTATGCCAACGGCCTGCTCTACTCGGGCGTCAATACCATCATCGGTGATGGCAGCCGCACCGGCATCGCCTGGTTCGGCGTGCGGCCCCGCTTCGAGCATGGCAGCGTGTCGGGAAGCGTTGCGCGTCAAGGCTATGTCGCGGTAGACGGCAACAACGTGATTTTTCCGTCGTCTGCCTTTACAGGTGAGAGCGGCGCGATGGTATTCACGCTGGTCGGACCCGACTATTATCCGAGCGCTGCGTATACGCGCATGGGAGAAGAAAGCAGCTCAGCCGTGCACATAGCCGCTGACGGCGCGGGGCCGGATGATGGATTCACCGGCTATAAAGCATACGGCGGAAACGGTGTCGCGCGCTGGGGCGATTACTCGGCTGCGGTCTCCGATGGCGGCAGCGTCTGGCTGGCGACCGAATATATTCCCAATAAGCCTCGCACCGCTTTGGCGAATTGGGGCACTTCCATCATTCGGGTGCAATCGGAATAAACGCCGTGCCCTGCAAGCGAGTGCGCTTGCAGGGCTTGGTTGCGCGGAACGGCCTTAGACATGTGGTGCGGCAAGTCGGGCGCATGACGACGCTGCAACCGGCCCTTCGTTGTGATGCGCGCTGTTCATTTATCTTGCAAGTATGTCGTACGGAGTCTCGCACGGACGACTGTCGCGTCGCGTGACGACTTTGGACTTAGGATGCACGCCCTTTGGTGACTTGAGAGTCGTGCCGCCTTGGTGATGCTGGAATACTTGAGTGTAAGATCAGACCGGAGCGAGCCCGCGGCGCGAGGTTGACCGACACCATGAACGCATTGCGATTCGGCTTGCGAACTCCTGTTGTGCTCATCGCTTTATTGACGCTTGGGATGGCGGAGCCCCCGCCCCCGGGGATCGCGTACGATGAGATTGTGCACATCGTGCCGCCCGGCGCAACTCCGCCGCCGCTCGGCAGCTTCGCGCAAGAGGCAGCCGTGATCGCGGCATTGCCTCCGCTCGTGGTTCCCAAAGCGCGGACGCCCAATTACACCGCGATGATTGCGCTGCAGACCGTCTCGAGTTTGGCGGTCGACCCGTACACGGCCCTTATCAACTCGTGGGCCGCCGTAGCTGCGGGAAGGTTAGAGGGCAAAGCGGTTGCCGCGGACTTCAACAAGAAAAAGACGGACTTCGCGAACGGGCGGGCGGCGAGAGAACGGACTGGGTTGTTGGTCACGTTTGCCTACTATCGTGGCTGGAGCCGGATCGAATTTATCCCCGGCTATATTGCGATCGACAAGCCCGATCAAGGCCTGACCATCACACTGGACAGCGCGAAGAAAACCTACCACTCCGTCCACGCCGGACCGATCGAGACGTTTACCGTGAATACTGGGGCGGCTGCCGGGACCGCTACCCTCGAGGGCGCGATCGCGGTCGAGACATTGCCGCCGGAGCGCATCGAGGGGCTCCCAGCCCGCGGGTATCGCACCAGCGGCTCGATCATCGTGACGCGCGCATCGAATACGTGCGCGGCCGGACAGCATCACGTGACAGAGACGGAATATGTGAGTGACAAGCCTGACGCGCGATACGACCCGGCCCAAGATGCATCCAACGCGCAGCCGCTTGTCGGCGCCTGCGCATTCGGCTCGCCGGTCTCGCACCGCGAACCCGGACACCTCGTGCTGTATCGCGCGGTCATGGTCGATGAGGGTTTGCCCGCGGCATTCGGCACTGCGATCGAGCGCGGCAACATTCGCGCCCTGGGCGAGGCGGACAATGCAATGTTCCTTCCACCGCCGAACTTCTCGGAGGAACCGTAGCCGTGGGCAGATTCGTTCTTGTGATCCTGCTCGGCATTCTGGGTGTTCCCACGTGCGTCGCCGTGGCGGATGCTCTCAAGCCAGGCGACGCGCTTACTTATACGATGACCACGTCTTGGAGCGACTGGCCCGCGCACGACCCTAGTCCGATGATGCCAAAGTCAGACGCCGAGTGGGCCAAGGTGCCGGTGGGGGACATGTTCAAGAGATCGACGTCGGGCACGTTCGTGGTCAAGGTCGACCGGCTCGATGTGGACGGCAGCGCCCATGCCAGCATGGTCTTCAGTGACAACAAGCCCGACAAGCGCAACAAGCGCGTTACCGGCTTGCCGGATACGCTGGTACTCGATGTAAACGTCATGCCCGACGGTCAGATCCTACCGAAGGTCGACTTTGCCATGATCCAAGCTGCGGGCTTCGACCAAAGCACGAGCGAGCCCGCTTTTCCTCCTGGCTACCGGCCTCGGACCCCAGCGGAGTGGAGCAACGTTCTGGCCTTCTTGGCCAGTCGCAAACTACTATTGTTCAACGAGGTCGCGCTCGGCGCCGGAAAGAAGAAGGCGTTCAAGGAGGGGGATGCCTGGCGCATCGTCATCCCCGACCAAAACAACCAGGTAGTGAACTTCGTCTGTCAGGGAACGCAACAGTTCCTGGGCCGCGAAGTTGCGGTGCTCGCCTTCACGACGACACGAATGACGCAGAATGGAGTCGGACCCGTTGGCGGGACCGCATTTTACGATATACAAAACCATCTCCTCGTAAAGCTGCACAGCGTCGGCGATAACGACATCGTCACCGGCGTGCACAATCAGGCGCTCGACATCATCTTGCAGTAAATCTAAGCGGGCACAACCCGAGTGGCGGGACTGCTCGCGCGTGGAGCACGCGTTGGGTCTGCCGCGCTCGCTTGAAGGAACTCGGTTACAAATGGCTGCGGTGGGTCCCGCGTCCCGCACAATGCCGTGCGGGTGCGGGTCAGCAGTGGGGTGGGAACCTGCGCATCCTCACTACTTCACGTTAATGGCAGCGATGCCATTGGCGCCGAATTGCAGATAGAGAATGCCGTTCGCCGACAGCGCAAGCCGCGCGCCGCCCACTGCCGGATAACTCCACACCGTCTGATGGGTGGTGGTGTCGATGCCGTAGACTGCCGTGTTGGTGCTGATGAACACCATGTTCTGCGTCAGGAGCGCCTCGCTTAAGAAGTTGACATCACCGGCCGTTGGGGGAACCCACGACCATTGGATTGAGCCGTCCGTCTCCGAACGTACCTCGAGCTGCATTGGATTCTCGTTCGCGACGTACAAGAGCCCCGCGTGGTAGGCGGGATTACTGGGGAAGCATCCCAGCATCTTCCAGTTGATAGTCCCGAGCGTGGTGTTGTAGCCGACCAAGGCGTTGCCGATGCCGCAACCATTTAACAAGGAGTTGGTGTACGCCGCGGCAACGGCGTGCCCCGCGGCACCCAGCACGACCGATCCGCCGATGTCGTACACATAGTTGGTGAAGGTCGGATCGGTAATCGACATTTGCACCGCTCCGGTAACCGGATCAAAGATATGCAGTGCGTCCCCGGTATACGCATATACGGACTTTGCGTCCACGGCCGGCGTCCACTCGTCCTGCTGTGCGGCGCCAGCGAAGAAGAGTTGATTGCCTAACGTATCGAACCCGTAAAGACCACCATAGGTACCCGCATCGGTGTAGACACCGGAGGCCCCGATGGTGGGCGCCAAATAATGCTCCCACTGCGAACTCATTTGCGATTTGAATACCAGGCCGCCATCGGATGCCCGCAAGGCGAACATGTAGGTGGAACTCTGCTGGCCCGCCGCGATATAGACCACGCCGTTCGCAACGGCCGGCGGGTTGGTCGAGGGTTGTTGCAGGCTGCTGAAATCATACTGCCAGGCCACCGAGAGGTCCGATTCGTTCCGCGCATATAGGATGTTGCCGTTCGCCGCGAAAAACTTGCCGTTGGAAGCCGTCAAGGTCGTGTCGTAGTTGCCGCCGAGCCCTCCGGCGACCATGGGGGGTCCCTGGAAACGCGTCGTGAACTGGTTGGGATCAACAGCCGCATCCACGTAACCTGTGTGCGAAGCGTTGCCCTGGAACGTTGTCCAGTCCGCCACGCCGGGCCAGGCGCTCAAGGTGGTCTTGTTGTCCCCCGACCAAGCGCTGTTGCTCGAGAGCACATGCACATCGAATGGAATGTAGATGGCGCGCAGCGCTTGTGGCACCGTCGCCGCGGCATCGCTGTACAAATCGACGATCAGCTTGTCGACGACGTGTCCCAGGGCCGCGCTGGTCGAGGTGACCACGGACACCGGGAATACACCGCCCGATGCGGCACCCACGGTGGCAGGCATGGAGAAGGTACCGGTCGCATCCGTCACCGTCGCGTGAAGCGTGCCGGTGAAGGAGAAGTCCAGGGGCTTGAGGCCGATCGCCACGGTGACGGGCGTACCGCTCGCGACCATGCGAGCGATTGCTGACGGCGTGACGGTCAAATTGACGATGCCGATCGAGACGCTGGCACTCGTCGAACCCGCACTATTGCTCACCGTGATGGCATAGGTGGCAGCAGCTTGAGCGACGGTGGGGGTACCGCTGATTATGCCGGTTGTGGCATCGAGCAGTACGCCGAACGGCAGGTTCGGTGACACGCCGTAGTGCAACTGGATTCCCTGCACGGTCGGCGGCAGCGGCACCATCGTTGCATTGATGACGAAAAGCACCGGAGTCGGATAGGACAGCGACTTCGGCGGCGCAAGTGTGACGGCAATCGCTAAGGCGAATGTCGCCGAACCTCCCGAGTTGCTTGCGGCGACGAGGTACTGCGCGCTGGCCACCGCCTGAGTCGGTGTACCGGAAATGCGCCCCGTCGCGGCATCCAGGGTGAGTCCCGGTGGCAGCGCGGGTGAGACGCTGTAGCCTGTCACGATGCCCGTGACAGTGGGAATGATGGGGGTGATCATCGCGGCGGTCTGATAACTCTGAGGACTCGGGTAGGACAGCGCGCTCGGCGGCGCCTCGACGACCGCGATGGAAATCGAGAAGCTCGCCTGCCCGACCGGGTTTTGCGCCGTGATGGTGTAGAACGCAGCGGGAGTGAGCGCCGTGGGCGTGCCCGAGAGTTGCCCGGAGCTCGGATCCAGCGACAGTCCTGCCGGCAGCGCCGGCACAACGGAATAACCCGCTACCTTGCCCTGGACTGCGGGAATCAGGGTCGCGATCGCGACACCTCTAAAAAAGGTCTGAGGACTCGGATACGCAAGGCCAGAAGGCGCCGCGAGATTGACCGAGATCGTGAGCGCGAATGAACTCGAACCGCCCGAGTTGTTGGCGGCGATGGTGTAGTTCGCCGTTGAGGTGGTTGAGGTAGGCGTGCCAGCGATCTGTCCGGACTTGGCATCGAGCGCAAGCCCTGCAGGCAATGCCGGGGACACGGAGTATCCGGACACGGTTCCCGTGATGCTTGGCGCCAGCGGAGTGATCGCGACGCCGACCGTATATACCTGGGGGCTCGCATAGCTCATCGTCCCGGGCGGACCGACCGGCGGGGCAGAACTGCCTCCTCCGCCTCCTCCGCCACAGGCGGCAGTCAGCACGCAGACAAAGGCTACAAAAAAGCTGGCCGCGACGTTGCGCGGAACGGTCGTGATCGATCGCATTGCATCCCTGCCTGGGCTATTACCCAAAAGAATGTAGTTATTTGTTTTTTTGCTACGCCTCAATCTAGCATGTTTTGCGACAAAATCACGAAACAGCGCAGATGATCATCGGATGGCTGCGGCCGCGGCGATTGACATGAAAATTCAATTCTCAGTAAGCAGGCCATCGATATCCGCGAACGGTAGCAGTTCGATACAGAAGAGTTACTTGCTAACGCCGGCCTATGATCTTCAATTATGCAGAGGGGGCCAGTGAGTCGCTCTTACGGCAAAAAGGCCACCACTCGTCGAATGACGGCTTCGACTTACGGGTGCGATTTATTGGCGATTCGCAAAACGTAGAATGCACAACGGTCGGGAAATTGGTGGCCCGATGTCGCGTCCTGACTGGGCCCCACGTCGGGCCATTAACGTCACGGTTTCTTGAAGATTCACCAAGTCGAAAAAGCGGCTTTGCCTGCTGCCGTTTTCTCAGCAATCCCCTTTGATTATCCAGAGGTAGTCACGCCGCTAAGGCTGTTATCGTTCAAGAGCCCGAACAGGCATGGGGGACGCCCAATCCGTGAACTCATATCCGCTCGGTCAGACGTTCAATAGTGGCTGTTATCCGCGTCCTCAATAAGGCCGTTTGAATCCAAGAAAATATTCCACGTCGAGAGGCCGCGCTCCTGACGGACTTCGTAAATATCGCCGCCATAGAAGTCTACGTGACGAAACTCCACAGATTTCACCGCTCCCCAGCGAGCATAGGTCTTGTTGAAATCCGTAGTTTCCCTAACGAGCTCGGCATACCACGGCGCCATCTCGTCGTAATTGGGCCTTCCCGTGCGTATCCCATCGAACAACCGCCGCAGGGCCGCTTCGCTCCCCGGGGCCGGGGACTGACTTTGAAATCTGGCCTTGTTGTTGTCCGTAATCTGCTGGGCCGTTGAGGCATCGATGCGCGGAAGAGGAACTGAAAACGCCGTGCCGTAGTGCTGAATCATAGCTGTAATTTGACCCTGTCGATCGCGCACGAACGTGGCCACGGGCCCCAGGCCTGCCCATTTCGGCGCAAAAAAGTTCATCTCGCTGTCTGCCATGATTTCAATGGGATCGTCGTCCGGCGTTTGCAAGAGCAAGCGCGCGCCATCGCGGGTGATGGAGTAAACGACATGGGCTCCGCGTGCATAAAAACCGGTGTACTCATCAAGGGCGGCGGGCGTCAGGAGAATCGGGCGATCCGGGACTGATAAACCGGCGTTGGGCGGAGTCACCTGCGCGGCAACGGCGACTAAGGCTAACGCCAGTGTTCCGAATATTACAGTGCCGACAGACCCCCATTTGGCAGGATCCCTCACCATGATGGCGATCCTTTCCTCAAGAAGCGATTTGGATTCGGACATGGCCGCCACCGTGCCAATGTAGGCCGACGGCCGCTGACTCACTTCAAGCAGCATCTCCCCGTATTGCCTAGTATCAACACCCTCTTCAAGGACTCGCGCATCGCAATCGACTTCGATCGCGTTACGCAGACGGTGCAATTGCCACCACAATGGTAAATTCCAGGGCATGAGCACCAGCAGAAACAGTGCCACGGTCAGCAATTTCGGGTCACCCGCCGCCAAATGTGCCTGCTCGTGCGCAATGACCATTGCTTGGTGCGAGGGCGAGGAGTTGGTCAACCATAACGGTACGACGATCCGAGGACGCACTAAGCCAAACACCGCCGGACCCACATCCGGAGCGATGAGCACGGAGGCGCCGGCAACACTGCCTATTCTCCACCGCCGTTTGCGCCAGAACACGTATGAGCCATTGAGCACCAGAGCTGCAAGCAGCGCGCCCGAGACTACCATCCAAGAGCGTTGCAACATCTGGTGGAGGCGCGGCGTCGTCGCGGGATTGCCGGTGCGCTCGCGCACCCATACTAACGGAGCGATCTGAACTGCGGTCATTTCTCGCAGGGCTGTAATTTTACGCGAAACCGTCGGCGTCACGAGACTCGGAACTTGCACGGAGACTGAGGAGATGATCGTAGGAATGGCGAGCGAGGCCACAATCGTCAGCGCCCAGATCCATCGAGTTCGCCCCCGACGCATTCGCGCAGCGTATTCAGCCGCGCGGGCCGCCACGCTGAGCAGCAGCGTAACCACGATGACGTACAGCATCCAGCTGAGCATCAAGACCCCGCTTTATTTCAATTTCCCTGCGAGAAGTTTGCGCATCCGCCGAATCTGTTCGGGGCTGAACTTCTGATCAGACACTAACCTGGCAAACAAGAGTTCGGACGAATCTTTAAAGAGCTTACCCAGTAGATGGTTTAGTGCACTCTTCTGAGCGGCATGTTGCAGCACAATGGCGAAATACCGATGCAGGCGTCCTTCTTCCTCATGCTCGGCGTAGCCCTTGGCTTCGAGCGTGCGCAGCACAGTCAATACTGTGGTATACGCCAGATTGTCGCTCAAGCGCTTCTGCACGTCGCTGACGGAGGAATGCCCGTCTTCCCAGAGCACTTGCATGACATCCGCTTCCCGGTCGGTAAGGGGTATTTTCACCGCATCTCGCTACTAAAGTTGTAGTAAACAATAAGCGCGCGACCCAAGGTTGTCAATGTGCGCGGCATAGCTGTTGGGAGCTGTAGGTTCATGACCGCCCTAGAGGCGAAGCACCATCAGGCTCACGCGTGCAGTGATTCTCGCCTCGACCAACTACTATTGATGTAGTTGACAGATCCGCGGTCCAGGGCGTCTACTACATCTCTAGTAGTGACGTGTGAGTTTAGAGCGGCGAAGCTAGCAATCCAACAATACAAACTATCGGAGAGTGTCGATGAACAAGAGAATAAAGGTTATCCTATCGGGCGTCGCGATGGCGGGGGCCGTCGCGGGAATTGCTTTGGCGACGCCGACACTCGGCTTGCTTTCCAACAAAATCCTCTCGACCGGGGTCAAGAATGGCGACATCCACGCTCACGCCCACGTTGCGGTGCCGGGCACAGAAGAAGAAGGGTTTAGCGCAGAGTTACAGACGGAGGGGCCCTCAAACATCATCGTCCAGGACGCGATCTTCGGGCCTGGTGGTACCACCGGCTGGCATAAGCACCCTGGAATCCTGCTGCTCAGCTTGACGGCCGATTCTGCGCCCATTGACTGGTACGACGCGCATTGCAACAAGCATGTCTATAACGCTGGAGACTCCTGGACTGAAGGCACTTCGGTACACGATGTGGTCAACAGCAGCACGATCAATGCCCACTTTATAATTACCTACGTTGTCGCAAAAGACCAGAATAAGCGCACTGACATACCTGCTGCGGACATTCCGGCGTGCGCAGCTGGCTTAGGGCTGCCGTAAGAAACCGGCTGCAAATTGGCGAAACGGGGGTGAATTCCATGTGATGCGTGGAATTCATCCTGCGCTTCGCGTTGAACTGGCCAAGAATGACGAAGTAATCTTCCATCACGGGATGTCCCACGTTTTTCGCCAGGGCCGGTGACAAAGTGTTCTTTGTCTATAAAGAAATAATTGCGACACAAGCACGCGTACACGCGAGTTAGAGGAGCTCATCGTGAACGAGTCAACGCATTGACTCAAGGTTGATACCGAAAAGCGAACGATGTGATTTGTTCCAGGAACGAGAATGGGCCACGCCCGAAATCAGCCGGCTGCGATTGCAGATCCTGCACTTCACGCAATCGGCTTATGCACGCAAGCACGCGCACAGTCAAGGACGACTACCGGAACACCTTACGCCCATCAATCTCGGTCGATTCGGACTAGAATACAGAGGAGACCGGTTGCCACAGGGAGCACATCGTGAATCCAAGTAGATACGCCTTTGCAGTTAGTTTGATCGCCTTCGCCGCGATGTCGGCCCAAGGGCAACAGAACTTAGCTCCCAAAAGCAACTTTACGGTAGTCAACAGTCCCTCCGGCGGTCAATATATCTATGGTCCGTTACCGGGCCGAAGAACTATGCCCGACGCCCTCGTCTACATGCTGCAGCAGGTTCACGCGTATTTCGGCAATCGGCCTGATGTGGGCAAATTTTTTCAGTCTCGCGACGGTGCCTCGATTGCGACTTTCTTCACCGTGGGCGCGAAGAACGCAGACAACAAGCCGATGACCGGTCTGTTGATCGTAGTCCACGGCGCTGATGACTCGGCATCGGGCGCCGTACTTTTTGACGATAAGTCGCGCTTCGCATCGTCCGAACCGAATCTGATGAAGGCCCTCTCCGCCGTCTGGCAACCCGCCGCCCATGCTTCATCGAGCGACGCTACCGCGGCGGCCAACAGGGCAAGGCCTGCGTCCAATCCGAGAGACGCCGCGCCGCTTCGACCGGTGACCGGAGGTGACCAAAGCGCCTCGATCAGTCTGCCCGAGGGGTGGAGGATTACATCCGTTGCGTCCGGCACATTGACCGCCACCGGATCCAATGGCGAGATGATTTTCCTTGGGCTGCTGTATCAGGGCTTCCCGATGGGACCCGACCTGTTCACTAACTTCGTGAATATCAGCAATCAGTTTCGCCGCCAGCATCAGTTGCCCCCGGGGACCTATACCGGAGTCAGCAAGTCAAGTCTTTCGCCTCGGGCGGTGCAAGTAATGTTTCATGTGGATTTCAATGACGGCAAGGGATCGCGCCGCGGCAGCGTACGGCTCGATTCCTGGGGCGCGCGAGCGATGGGAGTCAACGGCTCGAACATTCCGGAACGATTTGCCGATGAAGAGAATTCAACGATGAACGCCGTCATTGCTTCATTTCGGCAGAACGAGCCGATGATGGCGCAGCTGCGCCAAGGCGCCATGAACCGGGTGCAAGCCGACATCTCCAGGGGCAAAGCGCAGACGGAAGCCATTAACGCTCGCCGCGAAGCCAGCAATGCCGCCTTCAATCAGCACATGAGCAAACTCGATGCCCAGAGCAGCGCTTTCGACGCACACAACGACAACATCGACCGCGCCAGCAAAGCCACCCAGGACTATATATTGGATCGTTCGATCGTTCGCGATACTGACAACGGCGAGCGCGGTACTGTCACCAATAGTTATGCGGATTCGCTGGTTCGGGGCAATCCTGAACGCTTCCAAGTCGTTCCCAATCAGGACCTGATCAAGGGCAAGGATTACTGAGCACTCGAGGGAGTGCAGCCGCACTTCTTCGCGGCCCTGTCATCCTAACTGTGGGGCGATCGCATTCTTGCGACTTCCCTGTCATCGAGTGCAGGCCGTCTAAGACCCTGATTCGGTCATACCAATTCGCTCAGTAAAATCGGGGATATGCGAATGCTGCACGGTGATGATGTATTTGCGAGACGTGAGATCCACACTTGGGCCGGTTTGCTATCGATGCGCGATCTCCTGGGTTTCTTTGCCAATGAACCGGTATGCCTGACCTCACTCAAGCAGGCGGGACTGAGCGTCGCTCGCGTGCATGGTGAGCGGTAAGCCACGTCTTGAAGTGAGTCGTTGACGCGCATGTTTGAGTGCGTAGGTGTGATTTCAAACTTTCTTGACGTCCCCTCGTCTTTTATCTATGCCTTCGCTCGCAAGGCGGTGCTGTAGTCCACCGCTTTATGTCGACGCTCTTATTCGAGACTGATCGCATCCTTAAATTCAACTTTCAGGTTGAGCGCCGCTACTTCCAAGGTGACCTTGGCATGAAAGGATTCAGTGCCTGCGATTGCGGCTTGGGCCAGGGCCTTGGCCACCGCTTGTTCAATCTCACGCTGGGAATTGACGCCCACCATTTTTAAGAACTTACGTACACTGAGGTTGAAGATATCTTGATTCATTGTCGGTCTCCATTTTTTCGTGAACCTTAAATTCTCGATGACTCGGGAGGGTCGGGGAAGAGGAGTTCCAGTATGCGCGCCTACCTTGCGGAAACCCGAGCGTGTGTCGAGACGCGTAACAAAGAAACCGCAAGACCGGTGAGCGGATGCATCTCACAGTGCTGGATGGCAGCATCCGGGCGTCAACGATCGGCGTATCTAAGATATGACCAACAAGCCGCCTTACGCGTAAGCGCATCTCCGTGGAGCAAGTTCGGAAATTGGCGTTCGAGGACGAGGCTGCTGTGGAGGCGGCGCTCTTCGACTGACAGGATAGCCGGATGGATTCTTGGACTGTCTGATCGTCGCCCATCAACTACAACTCGGCTGCCGAACGACGGCCCGTTTTTACGCGCACGCCGCCCCCTTGCGAGGCGCGATCAGCTGCGGTGAGATGGGTAGATTACTGTTTCTTGTCAATCGAGGCGTCGGGCCCGAGATACTTGACGAACCACCGCGTCACTTCAACCGTCGAGCGAACGCGGTTGACCATCTTGCGCCACCCATGGCCTTCGTCGGGAAACATTATCAACTCAACCGGCACACCACGCTTCTTTAGGTTGTCGACCACTTGTTGCGCTTCGACCACGGGCACGTTGGTGTCGTTGGCGCCGTGCAAGACCAGGGTTGCCGCCTTAACGCGATCGATTTTATTGATCGGCGATAGTTGCTTCAGCATCTCCCCTTGGGTTTTGGGGTCGCCATATTCGACGGTGGAAATCGCTGCCATCCAGGGCTCGGTGTGAGCGAAAAAGGTCTCGAAGTTGACCACGCCATAGAGGTCCGCGCCGGCGCGGAACAGGTCTGGGTACTCGGTCAGGCCCGCCATGGTCATGTAGCCGCCGTAGGAGCCACCCATGATGCCGAGCCGCTTAGGGTCCGCGATCTTATTGGTCGTCAAG
>JANYAD010000211.1 GCA_025355165.1 Gammaproteobacteria bacterium
CAAGCCCGCTTCAGCGGAGGTGTTCTCCGCCGCCGCCCTCATCAAAGTGGGTCCCAACGCAAGCGAGGCGCAATTTGTACCGAGCGGGCCGGACCAAAGCGAGGATACAGTGCACGCATTGCTGATCGATGCGTGCTTCCAATGCCGCAATCGCATGCTCGCGATCACGCCCTACTTCGTGCCCGATGTCAGCTTGGAAACCGCTATGCGCCTCGCCGCGCGCCGCGGCGTACGCGTCGATTTGTGCATCCCCGCCAATTCCAATCACGCGCTCGCCGACTTTGCGCGCAACCGCGCACTGCGCGCCTTGAGCCAAGCTGGGGTCAACGTGCACTTGTTGCCCTTCATGAGCCATGCAAAGGCCATGGTGTTCGACGATTCGCTCGCTTTGTCGGGTTCGGTGAATCTCGACTCGCGCAGCCTATTGCTCAACTACGAATGCGCCGTTGTATTTTACGGCAGCACCGAAATACGTTGGCTCGCGCACTGGATTGAAGCGCTGATTCCCGAAACGACTGCCTTCAACGCGCGTCCCCCGGGTCTGTTGCGGGACATCGGTGAAGGATTGCTGCTAACAGTGGCGTATCAATTGTAGCGTAGGATAGATCCGACACACTCTTTTTGAGTCTCGCGTTTTGACGCGTAGTATCCTTCAACGTCGTGATTGGCAGGTGAGCGGTGGAATTTAAGGACTACTACCAAGTGATGGGCGTTCAGCGGGACGCAACCGATGCGCAGATCAAGCAGGCATATCGCAAACTTGCGCGCAAGTACCATCCCGACGTCAGTAAAGAGAAGAACGCAGAGGCTCGCTTCAAGGAAGTCGGCGAAGCGTATGAAGTGCTGAGGAGCACTGAGAAGCGCGCGGCTTATGATCAGTTGGGCAAGAACCATCGGGCAGGAGAAGACTTCAGGCCGCCGCCGAATTGGAATTCCGGCTCTGATTTCAGCGGCGGCGGTTCAAGCGGATCCTCTTACAGCGATTTTTTCGATTCTCTTTTCGGTGCGGCGCGCGCAGGCCGCACAAACCAGGGCGCGTATCGCACCGACCGCGGCGAGGACATTCACGCTAAAGTGTTGCTCGACCTGGAGGCATCTTTCAACGGCGGAACACGTTCCTTCACATTGAGGGTGCCGGAGCCCGATCATGAAGGCGGCGTTGTTTACAAGCAGCGCACGCTGAACGTGCAGGTGCCGAAAGGCATTCTTGCCGGCCAGCAAATCCGCTTGGCGGGCCAGGGCGGCCCGAGCCTTGAGAGCGGCAAGCCCGGCGATCTGTTCATTGAAGTGGAGTTCCAGCCCCACCCGCTGTACCAAGCCGATGGGCGGGATTTAACGCTGCCATTGCGCGTGGCGCCATGGGAGGCGGCGCTCGGCGCCACCGTGAAAGCACCCACGCCGAGCGGCGTCGTCGATTTGAAGGTTCCGCCAAATTCGCATGCCGGCAGCAAGTTGCGGCTCAAAGGCCGCGGCATCCCAGCCTCGCCGCCGGGCGAGCTTTACGTGGTATTGGAAATCGCCTTGCCGCCCGCAAAGAACGAGGAGGCAAAAGCCGCATACGCAGCCTTCGCTGCCGCCCTACCCTTCAACCCACGCGCCAACTTGGGAGTCTAAGATGTCTCCATCGGACGATCAGGCCTTGACTGGCACCCTTTTCGATAGCAACGCCATCTTGAGCGTCCACGACCTCAGCCGTATGTGCGAGGTAGACGAACGCCATATCGTTGAATTTGTGGAGGAAGGCGTGCTCAATGTAATCGAACTGAAGAGCGAGTGGCAATTCACCGGGGATGCGCTGCGCCGCGCACGCTTGGCGCTTCGCCTGGAGCGTGATTTGGAACTGAACCTCGCGGGCGTCGCGCTCGCGATCGAGTTGATCGAAGAACTTCAACGGCTGCGGCGCGAGCTTGCGGGGCATCAACAATGACAACGGAATCCGATGCTTTTGTATTTTTTGGCGCCACCGGGGATCTGGCCTACAAGAAAATTTTTCCAGCTCTCTACGCCATGGCCCGCAAGGGCAACTTGCACATACCGATCATCGGTATGGCGCGGGCCGGCTGGACCCTGGATAAACTCAAGGAACGAGCGCGCGACAGTGTGCAGCACAACGGGGATTTCGACGAAGCGAGCTTTGCCAAGTTAGCCGCGCTGCTACGCTATGTTGACGGCGACTACGCGGTGCCTGAGACATTCACGATGCTCAA
>JANYAD010000202.1 GCA_025355165.1 Gammaproteobacteria bacterium
TGAAATGGCTGCGCGAGCCACAAAGCGTGATTCCCGGTAACGCGATGCCCAATACCGGAGTGACCCAACAGGATGCCCGCGATATCGCGGCTTATCTTTACACCTTGCAATGAGTTGAAAGCGAAGTCGCATGACGTTGCCCGCGCGAAACAATCCGCCCACTATCTTGATGGGAAGGAGATTTTGAAGATGAGTTGGCATCTAGCGACCTTTCGCCGAAGCGCATGGACGGCACACCAATATCCCCCTTTCGAATCCATGGCGGCCCCGTCCGGTATGCCAGCCCCATGAATGAGTGAGACAAAGTCGGTTCGCTTTCCGAGGGCACCTGTCTCTTTGTCGTATCGAAACGCGTAGATGATCCGCGCATAGCTATGTGCTAGGTAGAAGGTGACTCTCATCAGCACTCCAGGCCATACCATTGGCGAGAAAATCAAAGTCGTGATGCGCAATGAGACCCGGCTGATCCAACTACCCGTAAGTCAACCGACGATGTGCGCGTTTGCCGGCAAGAATCTCGATGAGCTCTATGTAACGAGTGCCCGGGAAAAGCTTACGCCTGAACAATTAACGCAGGAGCCGTATGCTGGCGGCATCTTTCGCCTACGTCCTGATATTCCTGGCCTGCCAAAATATTGGCGTGTCCATTAGTAAGAACGTGTCAGCATCGAATATCAGAATGCTTTAAACATTTGCCACCAAGGAAGAACTCATGAATGTCGAGATGAGGCCGAACGGACCTTTTGGACCGAAGGGTGAAGATGCTATTGACCTACTCGAAGCCGATCACAGAAGGGTGCAACATCTTTTTTACGATATTGCCAAACTAGGAGCGATTCACCGGAAGGATGAGCGCAGAGTCTCACTCGTAAACGAGCTATGCAGTGAGCTTAAGATGCACGCGGTTATCGAAGAAACTATTTTTTATCCAGCTGTTCGAGCAATCATAGACGATGCGAATCTGATAGATGAAGCACGAGCGCAACATGCCGCTGTCGATGACTTGATCACTCAGCTTGAGGCAACGGACTTTACATCTGACTTATACGATGCCATCGTGGCTATCCTGCAAAAGGAGGTTTCGCAGCACATACAGGAAGAAGAAGAGGTCATGTTTGTCAAAGCCTCGGCTGCCAAATTGGACGGTGTGGCCCTCGGTGATCAAATGGCACAGCGAAAAGCGGAAATGATGGTTGACACTAACACCTCTGCCACGGCTTTGAAAGCTGCCCATATTCAGGATGCATTGCGCAAAACACCTTGAGCCGAGCAATTAAATGCGTAGCTCTCTGACTTAGCTGATGTCCGGGTCCCGTCATCCTCGTCCAATTCGCTCCGCTGCTCCTGCAACAGTACGAGCTCGCGCGAGCAGGTACAATCCCGTGATTGCTGCCACGCCGGCACCGAGCCAAAACGCCGTGCGATGTCGATCAGTGAAGAATTCGACGCTTGTGTTTCGTGCCTGATGATCGAAGCGGCCATGCGCACCATAGGGTCCGTCCACTGATTCGAATAAGTTGGCCGGCGCATTCGCAGGCAAATCCTCATCGGCCAATTGGCCGCTGTAGCCGGCCTTTGCAAAATAGCGATCGAGCCATCCCGGCGCCACGCGTTTTGCCACAATCGCTTTCACTGGGGGTAATCCCAACCAAATATCGCGCCGCTTGTGAAAGGCCGCGAAATAGATTGCCCTGGCCGCCACTTCGGGTTGAAAAATGGGCGCCACGGGCTTTGCTTTCTTACCCATCTTGTTCAACGCCCAGTCAAACTGCGGCGTGTTCATGGCCGGCAAATCCACCATACACAAATGTACTTTAAGCTTGTCGTGAATGACCTCGAACCGCAACGAATCCGTGAAGCCGCGAATCGCGAACTTGGCACCGCAGTATATCGATTGCAAAGGCACTGAACGATACGCAAGAGCCGATCCTACATTTACGATGGTGCCGCGATCACGCGTACGCATCCGTGTCAAAGCCGCATCGTGCCATGAACTTGACCAAGATAAGTGACCTCCGTGCCCCGCTTGAATTCCTCCGGCGTGAGTTTCGAAACGGGTGCAAACACTGTCGCCATCGCGACGTTGACCCCGATGGGTCCGAGTTCCTGCTCCGTACGCGAGGCGGCCTGATCGACGGCGCCGGCATCCGCGACATCCGTGGGCAGGGCGAGCGCCCGTACCCCGAAACGTTGGCATTCGCTGGCTGCTGTTTCCAAGCGCGCGGCGTTTCGCGAAAGAAGAACCACATCGCAGCCGCGACGCGCAAATTCCACCGCGGTAGCCCGCCCGACACCCGCGCCCGCACCAGTTATAACGACGATACTCGCCATGCTACGCATACTCCTTCATCAACCTAAGGCGACGATTCCTCGAAACCTTCGAAGCACAGTTGACAGCGCCGTCACTGGTGCGATCCTAGAATCGCTACATTTGAGCTCAGAGGCCTGTGGTGCATGGGCGCTTGAGTCGTCGTCCCTGTTCGTGCCGAGCGATCGTGCGCAGGCCCTGCTCCTGCGATATTTCGCGCCGTATTGATGAGCGCAAGATGAGAGAAAGCTTGCGGGAAGTTACCCAGTTGGCGCTTCTGTTCAACATCGTACTCCTCCGCGAGCAGACCCACGTCATTGCGTAATGACAATAATCGTTCAAATAACGCCCGCGCCTCGCCAAGGCGCCCTTGCAGCACATAATTATCGGCGAGCCAAAAACTACAGGCTAGAAATGCCCCCTCTCCCGGGGGCAATCCATCTGTTCCTCCTTCGCTCTTGTAGCGAAGCACCAATCCGTCTTGCATCAGCGTGTGTTCAATAGCCTTAAGTGTGCTCTGCACTCGTGGATCAGCAGGGGGCAGAAATCCTACGATTGGTAGCAGCAATAAGCTCGCGTCGAGCGAATCGCTGCCATAGGACTGCACAAATGCGTTGCAAGTAGGATTAAACCCTTGCTCACACACTTGGCTGTGGATGGCAGTGCGAACCGATCGCCATCGTTCCACTGGCCCATCCAAGCCGTAATCCACCGCTGAGCGTATCGCGCGATCAAAAGCGACCCACGCCATGACTTTGGAATACGTGAAGTGTTTGCGTCCGCCTCGGGTCTCCCAAATTCCTTCATCCGGCTCGTGCCAAATCCGCTCAAGATGGGCAACAAGTTCACACTCTAGCGCCCAGCTAGCCGCTTCAGGCCCGAGGCCTGCTTTGCGCGCCACGTATAAGGCGTCGAGTACTTCACCATACACATCTAGTTGCAGCTGCGTCGCCGCCGCATTGCCAATACGCACGGGGGAGGAGGCTTCATAGCCCGGCAATCCTGCCACTTCGTACTCCGCCAAGTGCCGCTCCCCCGCGACGCCGTACATGATCTGAAGCTTGTCTGGCGCTCCACCTACCGCACGGATTAGCCAATCACGCCAGGCGGCGGCCTCATCGAGAAATCCCGCTCCGATGAGTGCGTACAAGGTGAATGTGGCATCACGCAGCCAGCAATAGCGGTAGTCCCAGTTTCGGGATCCACCTAGTTTCTCCGGCAAGGAGGTGGTCCCCGCGGCCACGATGCCACCGGTTTCCCGATGTGCAAACGATTTGAGCGTCAAGAGCGATCGCAGAACGGCATCGTGATATGGGTCTTCTAATCGAGCCTTTGCGGTCCACGCAGACCAGAACTTTGCGACTTTCGATTCGGCGGCTCCTGCCTCAAGCGCTGCGGGTGGTGAACGATAGGAGGGTGACCAGCTTAATGCGAATCCGACTTCATCGCCGGCGCTGACGTTAAATTCAGCGACCGTACGCTTGTGCTCGCCGCGTAGCTTTACCGTCGTGTCCAACACGACCCGATCGGGTCCTGAAGTGAATTGTAGGCGATTGTCTGGCCGCCGGGAGACCCACGGGACGGCCGCGCCATAGTCAAAGCGAATAATGAGCTCCGTGCCCATGGTAACCGTGCCCTGGATTCCTTTAACCAAACGCACCAAGTCCGACACACCCTCACGACGTGACATGAAGTCAGTGACACAAACTGTGCCTCGCTCGGTTTCAAATCGGGTCTCAAGGATCAACGTGTCGCCCTGGTAGCGGCGCGAAACGTGAAGGGTGTCACCCTTGGGGGCTATGAGCCAACGACCGTGCTCAGAATTGCCCAGCAACGCCGCGAAACAAGCGCCGCTATCGAATCGAGGCAAACACAGCCAATCGATAGACCCATCGCGCCCGACCAACGCGATGCTTTCGCAGTTGCCAATGAGGGCATAGTCCTCGATCCGATTGGGGTTGCGCCTAGGCGCAGGTTTCGTGTCCACAACGCTCACTCTTGGCTCGAGGAGTTCATTTGTCTATCGGACAGCGCCGCATGGGTCAGAGCGGCGCTGTCCGACGGCGCTAAAACCGATGAACGCCGAATAGTAGTGCAGCCGATCAAAACAATGCCCGAGCGGACGTGATTCCTATGACGATCGCCTGCCCTGCTGTGGGACGCTGCAAACGGTGCCGGCGCTGCGACGAGATACGACAGCGCTCTGTCCTATGTGTGGTCATCGGCTCGAACGAACCAGCGGACGCAGTCAGGTAGCGGCCTTCACCTTGCTCTGGCCACGTTTATCCTGCTGTTTCCCGCCAATCTTAAACCGCTGATGAAGATCTCTGCCCGTGTCTGCCATGCTCTGTCGAGCAACGCTCGATCGTCGCTCGGTGTGGCCGCGACCTCGAGGATGAGCGGATACCGCTCAGCGCGGCTGAGCCGGCCATCTCCTGTGCCGTCTGCGATCTAGCGCTCCCTGCGCGCGATCAAGCGGGGCGCTGTTCACGCTGCTCGGCGGCACGCTCGCGGCCGGAAAAAGATGCATGTCGGACTATACACGGCAACACTTCAGCACCGACCATGATGGGCGATTTATCATTCGCGAACTGTGTCGCCAAATACCAAGTATTACGCACCAAGCCGCCCTTGCGCTCAAGTTAACCGCGCTGTGATCCCATCGGCAACACGCAACGCGTTAGCGATGATGGTCGGAGGTGGCTCCGCCTTTTGAGACACCGGGATAAGTGGCAACTCCGTCCAATCCAAGCGAAGATCTCGCTTGAAAGGAAGGAGATTTATGACGAAGCGATTCCGCCGCAATCATTCGGCGTCATTCAAGGCCAAAGTGGCAGTGGCTGCCATCAAGGGCGAAGAGACCATGGCTCAGCTGGCCATGCGATTCGATGTTCATCCGAATCAGATTGTTCAATGGAAGAACCAG
>JANYAD010000226.1 GCA_025355165.1 Gammaproteobacteria bacterium
GTTCTGCGCGTCGCCGACGATGAAGTCGGCGCGACCCGCCAGCTTGCCTTGACGCACGAGGTCGTCGTACATGAACTTCGCCGCAACCAGGTCGTCGCGCGAGAAGTCGAGGCCGATGATTCGGCCGGGGTAACGCGCAGCCTCCATCGTGTGGCGCCCATTGCCGCAGCCGAGATCCAGCACCCAGTCTCCGGGCTGGATGTGGAAGTGGCGCTTGAAGTCGATGTTGACGATGTTATCGGGCAAGTTGCTGGAACCTACAAACTCGATCCTGGTGTCTGAATGGATGCCGATGCCGGCATCACGAACGATCGGCGTGATCAAACCGTTGGGGGTGGCGACCGCCACCGAAATATCCACAGTTCCATACTGGTGAATGGCATCTTCGGACCAGCTCGCATTTGCGGCCGGCACGTCGGCAAGAGCAAGTGCCACCGCCTTGACGACGCAGTCGTTGACGGAAACCTTGATACCGGAGCTTGCAAAATGATCGTTCAGCTGCTGTCGGACATTCAGGAGCGCATCGAGTTCGCAGTCGATGGTCAGGTAGAAATGCGGAATGTCCCGTTTCGCAGCCGTCAAGCGCTGTGCAATGACCTTGCGAATGTTGTTGTTGGATATGTCGAGTCCGCCCGATCGATTTCCGAACGCCGATTGTGCTGTGGCAGACGCAGCCCGTATCGCGGCCTGCCGGGCAGTCGCTTCAACGTCAGCTTTGAGAACTCGGCCGTTGGGTCCACGACCGTTGATTCCGGAGAGATTGACTCCACGCTGCTCTGCAACGCGCCGCGCAAGCGGACTCGCGAAGATCCGACTGGATGTCGGCGATGTCGGCATTTCTTGTTGTCGCGCCGCAAAGCCTGCTGGCTGTTGTCGACCGGCTGTCGAACTGCCCGATTGACCGCCCTGGTCATCCGGAATATCAGCTTCGATTTCGCCATGCTTCAGCAGGAAGCCGAGAACGGTATTGACCCGAACGACTTCGCTTCCCGCCGGTACTCGGATTGCACCCAGCACGCCAGAATCCTCGGCTTCGATTTCAACAACCGCCTTATCGGTTTCAACGCCAAAGAGAACTTCCCCCTTCTTGACGGAATCTCCGACCGCTTTGTGCCAGCCGGCGATCCTTCCAGCTTCAAAGTCGGAAGCAATGACTGGCAGTCGTATCGGAATAGGCACTGCTAAATCTCCCAATTCCAATCGTTCATCAGACCGACGGATTCGCCGGGTGCCAGAGTCTGGTGTCATAATATTTCTCGTAGCCTTTCCCTGCTGGATAGCTTACGAGTTCCAATTGCATGCCCCAGGGCGCGAGAAAGTAAATCCAAGTCTGTCCGGCATTTGGACCGGCAGTCCGCACGGTGGGCTCGCCCGATACGCGAACGTTGTGTTGCTCAAGATGCCGCAACGCAGTATCGAAATCATCGACATAAAAAGCCAGATGATGGCCGCCCACGTCACTGTTCTTGGGTGGGCTTGCTAGCTGGTTCGGTGCTTCATACTGGAATATCTCGAAGTTCGGCCCGTTCGCACATCGCAGCCAGCAAATTTCCCGAATGACCGCGTCCGGGTGCACGTTCAAATGCACCGCCATCCAGTCCTCGTTAGACTGAAACGGACCATCCCGGTAAAACGGCTGGCAACCTATCACATTGACAAAGAAGTCGACCGCCTCTTCGAGGTCCGGCACCGTGAAGCCGATATGATCGGTTCCCCGAAGACCCGGCAAGCCAGTTACTGCTGTACTCACAGTGCGTTCACCTCTTCGTGTTCAGCTGGCCGCCGCGAGCGGCGTACCTTTGTCCGCAAGCATCTTGCGAAACGCCAAAACAATTTCCTCGTCACCGACAAACGCCGATCGCTCAAGGACTTTCGAGACGCTGGGCGAGGCTTCGCCGCCATGGATTCGTTGCACCGGGTGATCGAGATAATCGAAGAAGCGTCGTTGCAATTCATCGGTGACCATGGCCCCGTACGACGCGGTCAAAGGGCCTTGTTCAAGCAGGACGACGTGATTGGTTTTCCTGACGCTCGCACCAATCGTTTCCCAGTCGAGACTGCCTCGATCGAGTGACCGGAGATCGATAATCTCTGCGTCGATTCCGAGCTGTTCCGCAGCGCGCACAGCTTTGTCGACCATCGTCAAGTAGCTGAGCACAGTAAATGTCCCACCCGAACGCACAATCTTGGCCTTGCCGATGGGTATGAAGTAATCGTAGTCCTGCGCCGTTCCGATGCCATTGGAGTTGTAGAGATCGACGTGTTCTATGACCATTACCGGATCTTCGCAGTGAAGCGCCGAATTCATCAGTCCGACGTAATCGAAAGGCGTCGACGGTGCGATTATTCTCCATCCGGGCCACATCGCGAACAAACCCGCGGGATCCATAGAATGCTGCGAACCGTAGCCCCTGCCAAGCGCAACCTTCGTTCGCAAGACAATCGGTATGGGCGACTTGCCGCCGAACATATGCCTCGCCTTTGCGATCTGGTTAAAAAGCTGATCGGCGGCAACCAGGGCGAAATCCGGGTACATGAGTTCGACGATCGGGCGATACTTGCCGACCATTGCGACACCCCCGCAAAGGCCGACAAAGCCATGTTCAGCGATGGGTGCCGGTATGCAGCGATTTGGCCAGCGTTCCGGGAGCCCCTTGGTTGCACCGTTAGTACCACCGCGTAACTTATGGACATCTTCACCAAGAACGAACAATCGCTCATCGGTTTCGAAGCGGCGCACCATTGCTTTGGCCATAAAGTCGACGAACTTAACCTCCTCCGTCTTACCACCATAGGTTTCCAGCTCGACGAATTCGATTCCATCGAATTCCGACATGTCGCCGCGTAATCCCTGGTCGCGAAAACTGACGTCAGGCCAAAGCGAGTCCACGATCTTGCGTTTGCCGCCGCCGGTCGGTTCGGTCAGACGGTTCGCCGCGGCGCGCACGCAAGCAGCGGCATTCCTCTTGATGGTTTCGAGTTCCTCGTCAAAGAGCCATTGTCGTTCGAGTAAGCCGCGTCCTAGCATATCCAGCGGATCTCGCGCGCGCGCCGCCGTCTCCTCTTCCTTCGACCGGTAGCCGAATGCGCTGCCAGGCAGCCCGCCGCTATGGTGGAAATACCGATAGACGTCGACTTCGAGTACGGCCGGACCCTTGCCTTTGCGAAGCAGGTCAATGACGTGCTCGGCGGCTTTGCGCACTGCGATCGGATTCATGCCGTCAACGCGAAAAGACGGAATTCCGTAGGAAAGGCCACGCGACGACATCCGTGTCTCGCGCGCTTCTTCAGCCAGAGTAGTTGAAACCGCGTATTGATTGTTCTCGATCAGGAAGCAGATAGGCAGGTTGTAAAGCGCTGCCAGATTCAGTGATTCCAGTACATTTCCGATGTGGCACGAGCCGTCGCCAAAGCAGGTGAAAGCGACGTGATTCTCGCCGTCGCGTTTGAGTGACCAGGCGGCACCGTTAGCCAACGGCACGCCGCCACCGACGATTGCGTTCGTCCCAATAACGCCGGCCTCGTCCCATCGCAAGTGCATGGAGCCGCCTCGGCCCTCGCAAAAGCCCGGGCTCAAACCCATGATTTCGGCCATGGTCCGGTAGACGAGATTGTTGATCGCTTGCGGCGTGTCATCCTTACCGGGATCATAGGATTTCGGTTCAACGTGCGACAGGCACTTGGCGAGAAAAACGTGATGACCACGATGCGAGCCATTGACTAGATCGCTGCTGCCGAGGCTGGACAACGCAGCGACAATCGCGCCTTCCTGTCCGATACTGACGTGCAGGGGGCCGTGCACAAGCCCATCGACGTCCAGTTGCAGCATCTCCTCTTCGAACGCGCGGATGATGTGCATATGGTTGAGAATCCTCTGCAGCTCCGCGGCGCCGAGATCATCCCAGTCGTCAACGGTTGCTTCGAACTGCAGCCACGGTGCTGTCAATTTCAATTCTTTTGTTATTGCCATAATCGTGTTACCAATCGACCGCGATATACTTGGTTTCGAGAAACTCGTGCAGGCCTTCCTGTGAACCTTCCCGCCCGATGCCGCTCTGTTTGAAACCGCCGAACGGTGCCGCTGGATCGGAGACAAAACCCCGATTGATGCCGATCACGCCCGCCTCGACGCGATCAGCCACTGCGAGTGCCCTGCCGATATTCTTGCCGCACACGTAGGCTGCGAGGCCAAAAATGGTGTCGTTGGCCTTGACGATTGCTTCCTCATCGTCATCGAACGGCAGCAGCGTCGCGACCGGGCCAAAGATTTCGGTATGCAGGATTGAAGCTTCGTCAGGAATGTCGATTAATACCGTCGGCTCAAAAAAGTAACCGGGCCGATCGAGGCGCTTGCCGCCCGTCAAAAGCCTCGCACCAAGGCCGACAGCTTCGTCAACCAGCGACTCGACTTTGTCCCGAGCGCTTGCATTCACCAAGGGTCCGATGTCAACACCTGGTTCCAGCCCGGGCCCGACTTTCAGGCGGCTCATCTTGTTCGCGAGACGCGCTGCGAAGTCATCGATCAGGCTCGAATGCACGTAGAAGCGATTAGCGCCAATGCAAGACTCGCCGGCATTGCGAATTTTTGCAACGAGCGCTGCCTCTGTACTTACGTCCAGATCAGCATCGTCCAAAACGATAAACGGCGCGTTACCGCCTAGTTCCATGGAACAATTGATGACCTTTTCTGCTGCTTTCGCAAGCAATACTCGACCCACCTCGGTCGAGCCGGTAAACGATAGTTTCCGGGTGCGACCGTCGCTAAGAATCGTATTCGAAATTTGCGATGAATGTTTGGAAGGGAGCAGATTCACTACCCCAGCAGGAACACCAGCCTCCTCAAATAACTGCATCATCATCAGTGCCGTTAGCGGTGTCTCGGACGCGGGTTTTAATATGGTAGTGCATCCAGCGGCAAGGGCAGGGGCGATTTTCCGCGTGGCCATCGCAGCGGGGAAATTCCAGGGTGTAATCAACAGTGACACGCCCACCGGCCGTTGCTGAATGAGAATATTGTTACCACCAGCTGGTGCGCGGCCAAAGCGTCCCGAGAAGCGCACGGCCTCCTCTGCGAACCAGCGCAGGAAGCCGGCAGCGTAATTCACTTCGCCAATGCCTTCGGCGAGCGTTTTGCCTTCTTCGCGAGAAATCACGGTCGCATATTCCTCACGGCGCTCGATCATGAGATCGTATGATTTCCTGAGTATGTCTGCGCGCTCTACCGGCGCGCGAGCGGCCCAGGCAGGTCCGGCATCATGTGCGGCAGTTACCGCAGCCGTCGCATCGTCGGGGTTCGCGCTGGCAACGCTTGCAATGATTTCTTCCGTCGCAGGATCGTAAACGTCAAAACGTTCCCCGCTACTGGAATTGCACCACTTTCCAGCGATATACAGGCCCGTTGGAATGTTCTGGACTAGTTTGTCGCTCACTGAATTATCCTGTTCAGTACTTGTTTGCTATGAATAAATCCTGTGCCGGGAACAGGGTAATGACGCGACAACCGTCATTTGTAACGACGACTTCTTCCTCAATCCTGGCAGCGCCGCTCCCGTCCGCAGCCGGACAATAGGTTTCTAGCGCGAACACCATGCCTTCCTGAAGCTCGAATGGTTGATCGAACGAGACGAGTCGACTTATAATTGGTCGCTCGTGCAGCGCCAGCCCCAGTCCGTGTCCGAACTGCAACCCGAACGCCTCCATTTCATTCTCGAAACCAAACTCCGTGGCTGCCGGCCAACCTGCCGCAATCTTGTCAGTCGTTACGCCGGGCCGGACCATCGCGATAGCATTGTCGATCCACTCTCGCGCCTGCTTATAGGCGTCTTCTTGCCCTTGGGTTGAAAGTCCGACGTTCAGAGTCCTGTAGTAACAGGTTCGATATCCCATGAAGGACTGGATCACGTCGAAGAACGCCTGGTCGCCGGGTCGATACATTCTATCGGTGAAGTTATGGGGGTGTGGTGCGCAGCGTTCGCCCGACACTGCATTGATAGCCTCTACGTCGTCGGAGCCGTTGTCGTAGAGAAACTTGTTGGCGAGAGCCACAATCTCGTTCTCACGCGCCCCCGGCTTCAGATGTTCGGCGATCAAATGATAAACCCCATCCACCATGGCGGCAGACTGGTTTAGCAGAATGATCTCATCCATGCTCTTGATCTGCCGCGCATCCAGGAGTACTTGTTGCGCATCGCGGACGTCGATTCCTTCCCGCTGCAGGGCAAACATCATCGGCGGCTCGACCACATCGACGCCAAGGGGCATATTGGCGACGCCCTCGAAGCGCAGTAGGTCCGCAATTTCTTTCGCGGCGTTTTTGAAGAGGTTAGCTTGTTCGGAAACGGATCCGCGAAGCCCCAACATGCCGGCCCGACAGTGATCCGGCTTCAACCACGGAGCGAACAGGCGGTGATGCGAGGCAGCTGAGCCAAAATCCCACAGGTAGGGATCGGGCTTGCCGGTAAACAAGGCGTATCGACAGAACTTGTCGCGGCTCCATTCGCCAATAACGCTGCTCGTCAGATAGCGGATATTATTGTTGTCGAAGCACAGGATGGCCCCAAGCTCAGAACGGGCTAGCGCCTGCTGCGCACGGGATACCCGGTATCGATGCAGGCGGCGAAAGTCAACTCGTTCCTCAAAATCAACGTTGGTTCGTCCGGGCGCTGCGAGGGGCCGTTCCCAGTTCCAACGCGGATCGAGATCGTCAGCTGTAGTTTGCGTGCCAGTAGACTCGGCCATGGTCTCGTTCCTCTTCTGTGAATCGACCATGTGGACCGCCGCTTGAATGTCTGCAGCGGTAAATACAAATCAGTGCCTTCTGCAGACGTGTGCACACTATAGCGTTAAGCGCAGAGTCGATCAAGCGTAGCGCTGGGTCGTGCCTGCCACCCCCGATCCCTTCGTAAATGGCGGCAATAAAGTGCCAGCGATGCCCCAACGCGACGCTCAGACTCAATTCCCATTGAGAACGGCTGATGCTTGCGCGCCGATCGCTAGGCTGATAATGTCCGACCGGGCTATCTCTGCACACGTGCGCCTATGTGAACCCACAGTCCAACAACACTGTAGTTCGCAGGAAGCAAACAATATTCGAGATAGCGTTTAATGAGGAGGACGGAAGCAGTGAGTGCAGCGGACTTGTCCAAGTATACGCTTGGCTGGGTGGGCATAGGTCGAATGGGATATCCGATGGCTGAACGCCTGGCGAAAGCGGGTGTTGATCTGGCGGTTTGGAATCGCACACGATCGAAGGCGGAACCATTAGCCAAGCATGGCGTGAAGATTCTTGACAACCTGGTCGATCTTGCGAAGCGCGACATCGTCTTCTCGATGGTGTCGACATCGGCCGACGTTAAGCACGTCTTGTTTGGCAAGTACGGTATCTTGTCCGGTGATGCGACGCCGAAGACTTTCGTAGAGTGTTCCAGTATCTCGGTCGAAGCATCGGCGGAAATCCGGAAAGGCGTCGAGGCACGCGGCGCTAAGTACATCGCATCACCGGTTAGCGGTAACGGCAAATGCGTCAAGGCGGGCAAGCTGGCGCTCGTCACGTCTGGACCAAAGGATGCTTACGACGAAGTTCGCGTATACCAGGAGATCATCGCCGGCCTTGGCGTGACTTACGTCGGCGAAGGTGAATTGGCAAGGACAATGAAGATATGCCACAACGTATATCTGGGTGTCGTGACACAGTCACTGGCAGAGCTGACAATTCTTGCTCAAAAAGCGGGCGTTCCGCGGCATGTCTTCCTGAAGTTCATCAACAACAGCGTGATGGGATCGATCTTTTCCAGGTACAAGACACCTGGCTGGGTAAATAGGGATTACACCGCGACGTTTACGCCTGAACTGCTGCGTAAGGATATGGATTTGGGGCTGAGTCTTGCACGGGAATTTGAAGTGCCAATGCCGGTTGCAAACGTGACGCGCGATGTTATTCAACAGTCGATGGGGCATGGTAACCGCGGCGATACGGACTTCAGCATCCTCCTCGAATATATGGCGAAGTGCTCAGGTGTGGACAATCTCGAAGCGGAAGGTGTCAGCGTAAGTGACGGGCTAGAGGCTGCCTGAGAGAGAAGCAAACGGAGCAAGACAGTGCCAACCTACGTATACGAGATCATCTTGCCTAATTCTGATGACGAGCCTCGCTCGTTTGAAGTATTTCAGAGAATAGGGGACGCGCCGCTCACTGTTGACCCAGCCAGCGGTGAGCCAGTAAGGCGCATCGTTACCAGTGGGATTGGCATCAAGCTGAAAGGGCTTAAGAGAAGCACTGTCGTGAATAAGAAGAGCGCCGCCGCGACAGCATGCGGATGCAATACCGGGAGTCCGCATCGACATGTCGCAAGCGCAAGATCACACCGCGCATAAACGCGGTCGAGATATAGCGTCGGAGCAACAACGCAATCTCGATTTATCGGTGACGTAGAAAGGTGGTGCAGTTTGGAGCACGGTTATAAAAGTTGAAACTGCGCGTGAGTCCCGCCTGCATTTCGCGGCCATTCGCAAAGACCCGCGAATAGACATCTGCATATTTACTGAGCGCCACAGCCTCTCGCCGCCAACGTTGTCGATGCGGTGTCCCTTGCAACGCGGCCAACGCTCCGTTTGCTGTCGTGTTCGGCGATCGATTTGAGGTCAATCGTTAAGGAACCGGGCTCAGAGCACAAGATTTCTGACAGTTTAGTAGATCGGCAAATCAGCGTGTTATGGCACTAGTGGTTACTACTAATTTGATGTGGATACGCTACTAAATGTCAGAAGCCCGATTGAATGCAGCAAAGGACTCTTGGGATGTCGTCATTGTGGGCGGTGGTCCCTGTGGCCTCATGCTCGCTATCGAACTTGGCCGGCGTGGCGTGCGTGTATTCTTGGCAGACGCCAAAGACTCGACGGCCACCAATCCCCAGGCTAACGCTACGCAAGCGCGCACCATGGAACACTACCGGCGTCTAGGTTTCGCCGAGGAGATTAGATCGCTGGGGCTTCCGCCAGAGTTTCCGACCGACATCGCATATTCCACGCGTTTCTCCGACTATGAGCTTGCGCGGTTTCGACTGCCATCGGCGCTCGAAGCACGAAAGAAGGTGGCGGGGCTTACGGGTTCTTGGAGCGCGGCAGAGCTTCCTCACCGGGTATCCCAGAAATTCGTAGAACCGGTTTTGAGGAGCCATGCCGAGCGACTTCCGTCTGTCTCGGTCAATTACGCGCACCGCCTGATCGGGTTCATTGACAAGGGTACCCATATTGAAGCCGACATAGAACGCCTGGACGATGGGGCAGTTATCCGAAAGACAGGGCGATTCATTGTAGGGGCCGACGGCGCACGCAGCATCATCCGCAAGCACCTCGGTATAGAATATTCCGGTGATCGGGGAGCGAAACGCGATTTTTTGGGCGGGCAGATGTTGGCACTCTACTTAAATTGTCCTGCCTTCTATGAGACGGTAGGCCACCCTCCCGCTTGGATGAACGTGACCTTTAATCGGGAAAGACGGGCATTCATGGCGGCGGTTGACGGAAGGGGCGAATTCGCCTTTCACACCCAGCTTCGGCCCGGGGAGAGTACCCGCCTTTCGCGCTCCGACATGGTGAACCTATTCCACCAGGCTGTCGGTGTAGAGGTGAATGCCGAGATCCTTTCTCACGGAACCTGGCTAGCGGGAGCTGCGCTGGTTGCGGACAGGTACACAAGCGGAAACGCCTTCTTAGCGGGAGATGCGGCGCATCTCTTCACGACAACGGGTGGACTTGGTTATAACACGGCCGTTGACGACGCGGTCAACCTGGGGTGGAAGCTCGCCGGTGCGGTGAACGGTAGTCTCGGCCCCGTTGTGTTGGACAGCTACGAGATCGAGCGTCGGCCACTCGCTGTGCGAAATACCAACTTTGCGCGTCTCTTTGCCGATTCGATCGGCAACTTCCTACCGGTGCCTGAAATTGAGGAGGACTCGCCGAAGGGGGAAGCTGCGCGCGTCCACGCGGGGCACTATTTACTTGCGCATGCTAAGGCAGAGTTCAATATACCTGGCATCACTTTCGGTGCGAGATATGACGGCTCGCCGGTCATATGTGCCGATGGAACTTCTCCACCCCCTGACACGCCAAATCAATATGTGCCTACCGCAACACCGGGAGGACGCGCACCCCATGTGTGGCTCGATGGCGCGGGACACTCGCTTTACGATGTTTTTGGCTTCGACTGGACATTGCTGCGGCTCGGAGCGGCTTCTCAGGACGTGGAGCCTTTTCGCTCTGACGCCTCTGCGCTGGGCATAAATCTAAAGATCGTGGACGTTCCTTCGGTTGAGGCGCGCGATCTTTATGGCGCGGATCTCGCGCTTATTCGCCCCGATCAAGTCGTCGCTTGGCGTGGAAGGTCGGCAGTGGAGGCGTCAGTAGTCCTATCTCATGTTTGCGGCCAAAGGGGACTGTCATGAATTTCTTGTTTGGCGCGGCGGGTTCACATTGATCTGGCCATTGCCCGCAATGTTTCCCGCCCCATTTTATGCCGAGAGGTGGCTTTAATGCTGCTCGATATCTACACGCATTTCCTTCCTCAGCGCTATTTCGACGCGATGCTGCTGCGCTCGCCCAAGCTTGAAAACATGGGTAAGCGTCTGCGCTCCGTGCAGAAGCTCTTCGATCTCGATGAACGCTTCCGGGAAATGGACGAGTATGGAGACTACCGGCAAATCATCTCGCTGCCGACATCCATCGAGGAATTCGCCGCGGGGCCGCTCGGCAATGAGCTTGCACACATCGCAAACGAAGGCATGGCGGAACTGTGCGCAGTACATTCTGACCGATTCCCGGCCTTCGTTGCCGCCCTCAACCTTCACGATGTGGATGCAACCGTCCGCGAGGCTGAACGCGCCTTTGACTGTGGCGCGCGCGGCGTTCAGATCTTCACCAATGTTGCCGGCCGACCCCTTGATGGAGGGGCGTACGAGGATGTCTTCGCCCTTGCCGCCGAACGCGATCTTCCGATCTGGCTTCACCCGGCCCGAACAGCGGCCATGCCAGACTATGCAAGTGAGGAAAGATCCCGCTTCGAAATGTGGTGGTGCTTTGGTTGGCCATATGAGACCTCCGTCGCGATGTGCCGTCTTGCGTTCAGCGGTCTCTTCGACCGCTACCCGGCGCTGAAGGTCATCACCCACCATCTCGGTGGAATGATTCCCTATTTCGACGGCCGGGTTGGGCAGGGTCTAGACGTACTGGGCGCTCGAACCTCAGACGAAGATTATAGCCAGATCCTACCAAGCCTTCGACGCCCGCACATCGACTACCTACGCAATTTCTATGCCGATACTGCGCTCTTCGGCGGGCTTCACGGACTGCGCTGCGGTCTGGAGTTCTTCGGAAGTGTCCACGTAGTCTTCGCCTCCGACGTACCGTTTGGGCCGATTAGGAGCACACATGATCGGCTGCTGGAGCTGGGACTGCCGCAAAAAGACTATGAGGACATTGCTTTTCGCAACGCCGAGCGTTTGTTGGGAATGACGTTCTCGCCGAAGCTGCTGCCATGACAATGGTCACGACAATAACGATCCGGGTTCATTTACTGGACGACCTTGGCTACGTACGAAGCAATGATGGAGGACTGAATGTCTGATCGTAAACCGGCATACAAAGTGTCACCAACTAATTCGGGGATCGGCGAAATTCACACAGAGCCTGATCGTGTAGCCGACATGCCTTATGCGCCTGCAATCCGCATCGAGGCACCGGGCGACCTGCTCTTTATATCCGGAGCAACATCATCACCGCTATACCACAAGCACCCCCATGTCCCGAAAGAACACGATCATCCCCTCGACATCCGCGATCAAACCAAGAAAGCCCTGGATACAATCAAGTCGATCTTGGAGCATCAGGGCCTTCATTGGACAGACATTGTCAAGATGACTAAATACCTTACGGATATGCGGGATCAGGACGGTATGTCTGCCACTATTCGTGAAACGCTCGGCGACTGGTCTCCTGCTTCGACAACGATTTGTATCAATCAATTATCCACGCCCGGTGCGCGGGTAGAAATTGATTGCATAGCCGTGTTCCCACGGAAATGACTGGAGAGGATTGATGCCCAGTACGTATTATTTGATTTGTTGCACACTTGCAGCACTTTTTCTTTGGTCGGGCTGGCTGTTGCTGTTTGGACCGGACTTCATCGCAGAGGAGTTCAGGAAATGGAGATATCCTGATTGGCTGCGTGTAGCGGTCGGTGTTACCGAATGGAGCATCGCTGGAATGCTCATAGTGCAATTCGCGCCTCGGTTTGCGCTTTTGGCAGCTGCCGCGATCATGGTAGCTGTGATTTTGACTTTCGTCAGAGACAGGCAGTTCAAGCGGCTAGATATGCCGCTGATGGTAATCGCCCTTACTGGAATAGCCTATCCATTAAGCCCGCCTTTAGGTGCAGTCGGAATCTAAAGGCCGAGGAGGGGTTTATACATGCGGTAAAACATATCGCTCTACCGCAACGCCATTGCACTCATCGATTGGTTCAACGACGACGGCTCACCGCAGCGTTTGTGTGCAGCGCTAGCAACCGCTGCTAGAGCGGAGAATCCGGATTGCGCATAGCGCGCCACATATGCGCCGCCGCGCTGTTGTCGTTGCCCAGCCCCTGCTGCGGTTGCTTGAAGTGGCGTCCGATAATATCCAGGAAAGGCTCGATCGATACCTTTGCGTTCGGATCAAAGGCGTAAAGATCGCAGACGGTCACTGCACGCGCAGCGTCATACCAGCGATGACTACGTGCGTAATCGTACATCGCCTTGATGTGCTCATCGGGCACGTAGTCGTAGCCGAACACACGCTTGTACAGATCCGGATACTCATACCCGGCTTTCGGATCCGCGTAGAACCGCAGCGCCTGGTGGTACCGGATTGCAAACGCGGTGCGCTCCGGGACATACGGCTCGTACATCTGCGCACACCACTCGGCATGTTGGGTCCTGATCATCTCCTGCACTGTATCGTGCAACAGACAAGCCAGAATAACCTCTTCATCCGCGCCGCGCTGCAGCGCTTTGTTCGCGCTCTGCAGGCAGTGGTTGCGTTCGTTGTGGAAGCGCATCGCGAAGAAATCCACCAGCGTGGGCTGTGCCGGCATCTTCGGGAGCAGCGAC
>JANYAD010000247.1 GCA_025355165.1 Gammaproteobacteria bacterium
ACCATGGCCTCATAGCAGGCGGAGTCGCCGTGCGGATGGAACTTGCCGATCACATCGCCGACCGTGCGGGCGGACTTTTTGTGTTTTGCGCCAGCGGCCAGACCGAGCTCGCTCATGGCGTACACGATGCGACGCTGCACCGGCTTCAGCCCGTCGCCTAAGTGAGGCAGCGCACGGTCCAGGATCACATACATGGAATAATCGAGGTAGGCTCGCTCGGCAAATGCCTTCAAGGGTTCCCTTTCGACGCCCTCGAAATTAAGTTCTTGGTCTTTCACGGCGGCGCGCTACATTTGCGCGAGATTGCCTTTGCTTTCCAGCCACTCGCGCCGATCCCCGGCGCGCTTCTTGGCCAGCAGCATGTCCATGAGCTGGTCAGGACTGTCTTTCGCATCGATGGTCATCTGCACCAGACGGCGTGATTGCGGAGCCATGGTCGTTTCGCGCAACTGCAAAGGACTCATCTCGCCCAAGCCCTTGAAGCGCGTCACGACCGGCTTGGTGCGGGGACTCTCCGCGGCAATGCGCTTCAAGGTTTTTTCGCGCTCGGCCTCATCGAGCGCATAGAACACCTCCTTGCCCGCATCGATACGAAACAAAGGCGGCATGCAAACGTAGATATGCCCGGCCACCACCAAGGGGCGGTAGTGACGCAGGAATAATGCGCACAGCAAGGTCGCGATGTGCTGCCCGTCGCTGTCCGCATCGGCGAGGATGCAAATCTTGTGGTAGCGCAAACCCGACAGATCGCTGGCAGCCGGATCGACGCCGATCGCGATGCTGATGTTATGCACTTCTTGGGATTGCAGCACCTCGCCGATGTCCGCTTCCCAGGTGTTCAAAATCTTTCCGCGCAACGGCATGATGGCCTGAGTCACTCGGTCACGAGCCTGTTTCGCCGAGCCGCCGGCCGAATCACCTTCCACCAGGAACAGTTCGCCGCGCGCCGGGTCCTGGCTGACGCAGTCGGCGAGCTTCCCCGGCAATGCGGGCCCGGAGACGATGCGTTTGCGCGCCACCTTCTGGCTGTCCTTGAAGCGTTGCTGCGCATTGGCGATCGCCAGCATGGCGATTTTCTCGCCTTGATCGGAATGCTGATTGAGCCATAGCGCGAAAGCGTCCTTGATCACGCCTTGGACAATTCCCGCCGATTCGCGCGAGGAGAGTTTTTCTTTGGTCTGACCGGCGAATTGCGGCTCGCGCATTTTCATGGAGAGCACGAAGCTCACGCCGTCCCAGACATCCTCGGGGCTCAGCTTCAAGCCGCGCGGTACCAAATTTCTAAATTCGCAAAATTCTCGCACGGCATCCGCGGCCCCGGTGCGAAGGCCGTTGACATGGGTGCCGCCTTCCACCGTAGGAATCAAATTCACATAACTTTCCGTGACGCTATGCTCGGAGTCGAGCACCCAGGCAAAGGCCCAGTCCAGCGATCCGCCCTCGATGTCGCGCTTGCCGTAGAAAGTTTCGGTCGGCAGCCACTCGCCTTTCCCCAATTCCTCCGCGAGATATTGATGCAAGCCGCCGGTGTAGAACCATTCATCTTTCTCGCCCGTGCTCTCATTGCTGAGCGTCACCCGCAAATTGGGACACAACACGGCCTTTGCACGCAAAACCTGCTTAAGCTTTGGCACGGCGAATTTATCGGTATCGAAGTACTTCGGGTCCGGCCAAAAACGTATGGTGGTACCGGTTTTAGATTTCGGCACCTCATCGACCGCCTCGAGTTTGGAGCTCGGCTTGCCGCCGGCGAAGCTCAAGTTGTACTCCTTGCCGCCCCTTCGTACCCAGCATTCCAAGTGCTTGGAAAGCGCGTTCACCACCGAAACGCCGACACCATGCAGCCCGCCGGCGTGCTGGTAGGTCTTGTCGTTGAACTTTCCACCGGCATGCAAGCGCGTCAGGATCAGCTCGACGCCGCTGATCTTCTCTTTGGGGTGAATGTCCACGGGCATGCCGCGGCCGTCATCCTCGACCTGCAGTGACCCATCCTTGAACAGGGTGACCGCTATATTTTTGCAATGGCCGGCGAGCGCCTCATCGACGCTGTTATCGATCACTTCATGTGCAAGATGATTCGGCCGCGTGGTATCGGTATACATGCCGGGCCGCCGCCGCACCGGATCCAAACCGCTCAATACCTCGATGTCGGAGGCCGTATAAGACGATGCCATCAGTTACCTCATCCTCGAAGGCGGTGAAGTTTAGCATGCGCCGCGACGCTCGATGACTGGCAGCCGCCGCCCGATTCGGCTATCTTCGCCGCATGGGAATTGCAAACCAGCAGAACATGATTCGCACCATCCCGGTGCTGCCGCAACCCTACGGCATCCGCGTGCGGCTGCGTCAAGGCGACCCGTTCGCCAAGCTGCTCGGTGCCGATTGGCAAAAAACCCATTGGTTCTTCACCGCGGCAGAACGCGACCGCGTCCTCGAGGACATGTCGCGCAAGCACGAATATTCGCGGATCGGCGACCAGCCGGCGCTGGTGTTCGAGAAGGTGGAAAAACTCGGCGAAAGCCGCAGCTTCTGACGCTTCAGAAGGTTCGCCCGAGAAACAGGTAGAACGCACTGTGTCCTGCCGTGTCGTACCCGGAGCCTAAGTACACCGGACCTAAGAAGGTATCGAACGCCAGGAATAAAGAGGCATCCTTGTGCGCGGAGCCGAAACTCATGTCGCCTCGCTGCTGCCACACATTACCCAATTCGAACGACGCGCCCACGTAGGCTGGAAATTCAAAAAATCCTTCCCCGCCTCGGCCGATTTTACGAAAGTAAATGGCGCGGGCAATGGCGTAGTGAGGGCCAAACAAGGAAGTGGGCGCGAGACCCGACAGGTTGAAAAACCCGCCGAGCGAAAACAACTCGGGCACGGCGCGCGGGTTGATGCTGCCGCCCACCACGCTGCCCGCCGTGGCCCACAACAAGAGCGTGTTGCGTCCGCGCGAGCGCGCCGTGAGCCAATCGGCCTGCACCTTGTCAAAAGCATCATCTCCGCCCAGATTGGTGCGGTTGGCGTCCCACTGAAATGTAAATTGCTGCCCGGCGCGCGGAAAATGCAAATTATCGAGACGGTCGTAGCTGAACTTGAAGAATAACTCGCCGTCGTTGTAATTCTGCTCCAAGAGATTCGGATCACCCAGCCGCACGCGTGTCGCGCCGTTGGTGCGATGAAATCCGGCGCGTATCTCGCCCCAATTTCCGAGGGTGCGTCCGATGTCCAGGTCGGCCTCCGCCTCACGATCGCGGTAATCGGCAATTAGGACATCCTTATTGTACAGCTGCAGATCGCGCGCCTGCACTTGCAGCCTGGGCGCCAAGAACCAGGTCCGCTCGGCATTGAGCGGCTGGTAGAACTCGCTTGCGACCTTGGGATCGCTGCCGATTTGAAGATCGGTCACCAGTTCCGCGCCCAAATCATCGAGTTCGGTCAAGATGAATCGCGCTGCTGCGTTATAGCGGCTGTTGCCCTGGAAGTTGTCTTCGAGGTTCAAGCCGAACCGTATGTAATTGGGGCCCCACGACTTGCGGCGCGCCCGCAACTCGATGCCGGTCTTCTCATCGGCACCCTCGCCCTGGTCCACCAGGGCGTAATCGAGCGTCTCAAAATTTCCCAAACCGTACAGTTCGGTGACGCGTGCGCCGACCGCATTGATGTCCAAGGGCTTGCCAACCAGCGGTTGCATCTCCGCCATGATCGTTTTCTCGTAGCGACTCGACTGCTCGTCGACGCGCACGAATTTGATAGCGGGCAGTCCAGGTTGTCTCGATGCACGCAGCGCCAGATAATCGCGATAAGCGCTGTCGCTGACGCTCAACGGCTCGAGCCTCGCAACCATGGTCCGCGCCTTATTCTCGCCCGCGGCGATGGTCGAATTGGCCGCGATGAAGTCCGTGGAGCTTGCAGGACCCAGCTGCGGCTCGATCAATATGTCGGCTGCGCCTAACGTGGCGCGCTGGCGATCGGCATCCTTACGCACCAAAATCGCCAACATCTGGTTGCTGATCGACAGGGCCGAGTCCAAGGCGGCCCGCGACTGCAGCGGAAAGCTCACGTCGGAAACGATGAGAATATCCGCGTGCATTCGGCGCGCCACATCGATGGGTAAATTCTCGGCCAGTCCGCCGTCGACCAACAAGCGCCCCTGGGTCTCGACGGGCGCAAAAACACCGGGCGCCGAAATGCTTGCGCGCATGGCGATGGACAGGTCGCCCTTGTCCATCACCACCGCATCACCGCTAAGCAAGTCCGTAGAAACGGCTCGAAACGGCGTGGGCAGCAAGTCGAAGTTAGTGCTGTTGCTGAACGGCAGGGTCAGCTGGCGCAGCGTTTCCTGAAGCTTTTGTCCTTGAATGAAGCCTTTCGGCAAGAGGATTTGGCCGTGCTTCAATCCCAACGGCAGGCGTACCAGAAAGTTGCGGTCGTCTTGCTTGCGCCTGAATGCGAGATCGCGGCGTGGCGGCGCGTCGCGGAATGCTTCCTGCCAGTCCACCGAGCGCATGGTGGTCTCGATTTGCGCGGCCGTCATGCCGCTGGCGTACAAGCCGCCCACCACGGCGCCCATGCTGGTGCCGGCGATGCAGTCGATCGGTACTCTTAATTCCTCGAGAATTTTCAATACGCCGATGTGCGCCATCCCCCGCGCACCGCCGCCGGACAGTACCAGGCAGATACGGGGTCGGACTTGCTCAGGCCGGGCGGTGTCGGACGGGGCAACACTCGAGGGCACCGCAGCGGCGTGAGCCGCGAATTGATAACTCGCGGCGAAGGCGCAGGCCAATGCAAGTTGTGCGGCGAGCTTCCCCATCATGGGGAGATAGTTTAGAGGACCACGTCGATACTGGAAGCGGTAAAGGTGTTGCTGGCGGGATTGTAAAACCCCCTGGCCAAGAACTGCGTCGCCGGCGTGGGCTTGGCGAATGTCGTGGTGAGCTGCGTCACGAAGGCGGCAAATCCGTTGAACGATTGGATGGGCGCGCCGGCGGTGGTGGTGGCACCCGGTCCCACGGAAAATACCGGCGCGAACAAGGGCAAGCCATTTTTCGCAGGCATCGCCGCGGCCGGAACGATGGTCGGGCTGACGCCCAAGGTCATCAGGTCGACGCTGTCCGCGCCGACACGAAGCTGGCCGCTGCCGAAGGATGCGTTGGTTCGGTCGATCGTCAAACCCGTGGAGGTCATGGTCGCGAACGGCGCACTGGTTCCGGTTGCGGTCCACATGACCTGCAGAGTTGCCGGTTCAGTCGCCTCCGCATTGACCGCTTCGGCGCTGAAATCCGGGGGGGCGGTGCCGAACGGTGCGCTGAAGCCATCAATCCACAGCGGATCGCCGGTCGCGGCCGCGGGCAGCGTCAGCGCACCGGTATTGACCACATAATTGGCCGCGGTGGGATCTTGCGCGGCGCTCGCGCCATTGCCGGCAAAGCTATACACGCTCGCGGGCCAGTTGTTGATCGCCTGCAGATTCAAGTCCACGCTGCCCGTGGCCGATGAAATCAGCGTGCCGAAAAGCTCCGTCGGCTGCAGGCGTACCGAACCGGTGTTAGTCGTCGCCCCGGTCGAGTCGAGATTCACCGCACCTGTCGATGAGAGGGAATACAGGCCGCGTGCCGCGATGTGCTGGCCGACGGAAATCGATTTGTAATCCAAGGTCCCCAAAGTGGAGAAGCCATCGGCGCTCACCTGCGTTGCGGGTCCCACTGTCACCTGCGCGTCGAGGTTCTGGTACTGGACGGTTTGCGTGATATTCGCAAACAGCGTTCCGCCACGCACCGTCAACACATTGCCGTTGCGTGCGATCACATCCCCTTCCAGGCCATAGGTGTAAAAGTCCTCCAACGTGCTGCCGGCGATGACATAAACTGAATGGAATATGCCTGCGGTAATACTCGGAGAATTCGTCGGCGTCGGCTCGAAGGTGGTGAACGCGGCGGTTTCGGTCGAGCCGGCCGAGGTTTGAGACAACTGCGTGAGGCCGGAACCGCCGAGGTAGGTAGTTCCGCTGACGGTGTAGATGGTGTTCGCGTCGTTGAATACCGTGAGCGTGCCCAAGCTGTGCACCTCATCGAAGAAGGGCCGTACGACCGCCGTGTAGGTGCCGAGACTCACGCTTGAATTGATCAACGGGCCGCGCACACGGATCAACTTGGTGTCCGATGCGGTGGTGGAGACCGACATGAATGGATTGACCGTGACGGTAGGCGGACTGGTGGTCAGGTCGATCTTGCTCGATGCATTGAGGTCGAAGTTGAAGGCCAGCCTGAGCGCATTGCTGGTGCCAAACGTAGGCTGAAAGGTCGGTTCATTCGCGGGATCGAAATTCACCGTGACGGCGATGGTGGTCGGGGCCGCCCCCGCGGCATTCTTGATGGTCGCGCGCACCGGCACGCCGTTCTGCATGACGGAGATCTGCGCGTTGGTAAAATCCAGGGTAATGATGGCAGAGGTGTAGGTATCGACCGGGACACTCGCCGCGGCCCATAACTCCGATAGACTCGCGAGCTTGGTAAAGTCGACCGTCTCGGGCACTGCGATGGCCGTCACTGAACCATCCGCCTTACCGACCAGAACGACCGAGTCGACCGTGACCAAGTAGCTGGTGAACTGCCCCACGTCATCCGCAGTGGTCAATGAGGTCCAGGCAACACCGAAGCCGCTATTGAGGTTCCTGTGATGACAGCCCCCGGCCAGCAGTCCCAATGTGCACGCGCCGAGCCATGCGGCCCACTTGACGGCCTTGTTGTTAAGCGATGAATGCACTACAGGTTCCAATATGGTGGGGGGGGGGACTTACGGATTAAGGCTGCGTAGAATAAAGACTTTCGAGGCTTTGCGCGCAGCAAAGTTCCATTGGCCTGCCTTAGGGCCCCACCGGAGCCGGCACTTGCTGGGTAATACAGTGGATATTGCCCCCGCCCAGCAGGACTTCGCGAGTGGGGACGCCGACGATACTGCGAGTCGGAAATAGGCGCTTGAGCGCGCGCATCGCGGCCGCATCGCTGCGCGTGCCGTAGAAGGGCATCACCACGCGTTTGTTGGCGATATAGAAGTTGACGTACGAGGCCGCCAAACGGTCTCCGGATCGCCGTGGATGGCTGCCCTCGTGCTGATCGACTCCCGAGGCCTCCTCGGCCGTCATGAATAGAGGTTCCGGCTGGTGAATTTTGTGCACATTCAAGCGGCGGCCGCGCGCGTCCTTGGCGTGGCGCAGGCGCTGATATGCATCCTGAGAAATCGCGAACTGCGGATCTGAGCGATCCTCCGTCCAGGTCAGTAGCACATTGGATGGGCTGGTGAAGCAGGCCAATTCGTCGATGTGACCGTCGGTCTCGTCTCGATACACGCCTTTGTTGAGCCAGATGACGGTGGTGACCGACAGATAGCGGCGCAAATATTCTTCGATCTCCTTGCGCGACAGGTACGGATTGCGATTCGGATTGAGCATGCATTCTTCCGTGGTCAAGCAGGTCCCTTGACCATCGACGTGGATCGCACCGCCTTCCAAAATCAGCGAGGTTCGATAGCGATCCGCACCTTCCAATTCGATGACCTTTTGCGCAACTTCATCATCGCGGTCCCACGGATAGTACAGGCCGTCCTCAAGCCCTCCCCACGCGTTGAACGTCCAGTCGATTCCCCGCCGACGGCCTTTCTTGTCGATCACGAAAGTCGGGCCGCAATCCCTCATCCAGGCATCGTTGCTGGTCATTTCCACGACGCGGATTTTTTCCGGTAAACGCGCGCGCGCGTTCTTGAATTGTGCCGCTGAAACGCCGATCGTCACAGGCTCGCCGCCGGCGATCGCGGCGGCGACCGCGGCGAATGTTGCCTGCGCGGGTTTCGCCCCGAGACGCCAATTGTCCGATCGCTCAGGCCACAGCATCCAGCAGCCCGAGTGCCGCTCGAACTCTGCGGGCATGCGAAAGCCGTCCTTCAGGGGCGTTGATACAAGGTTGCGCAATGCGAGTCTCCGGTCGCGCATGCTAGCATTGCGGCTGCATTTACAGGAGCAGAGCTATGCCAGAAGCCAAGCCGGTTCACATCAACATTCCAGTCGGGGGCCAAAGAATCAGCATTGCCAACGGCGCTTTGAACGTGCCCGATCAACCTATCATTCCCTACATCGAGGGCGATGGCACGGGCCGCGACATCTGGCGGGCAAGCGTGCGGGTGTTCGACGCGGCGGTACAAAAAGCCTACGGCGGCAAGCGAAAAATTCATTGGATGGAAGTCTTTGCCGGCGAGAAGGCCAACAAAAACTACAACTCCTGGTTGCCGGACGAGACCGTCAACGCATGCCGGGAATACTTGATTTCCATCAAAGGCCCGCTCACGACGCCGGTTGGCGGCGGAATTCGTTCCCTGAATGTGGCTTTGCGCCAGATGCTCGATCTTTATGTGTGCCTGCGGCCGGTACGCTGGTTCAAGGGGGTGCCCTCACCGGTTAAGACGCCGGAGAAAGTCGACATGGTCATCTTCCGCGAAAACACCGAAGATATTTACGCCGGCATCGAATTCGAGCAAGGCTCTGCCGAGTGCGGCAAGTTCCTCGACCTATTCAAGCAAAATTTCCCCAAGCAATACGCCAAGATCCGCTTTCCCGAGACTTCGGGTATCGGCTTGAAACCGGCCTCCAAGGAAGGCACCGAGCGCCTGTTCCGCGCGGCGGTGAAGTACGCGATCGACAACCAGCGCAAGAACGTGACGATCGTGCACAAGGGCAACATCATGAAATTCACCGAAGGTGCATTTCGGGCCTGGTCCTATCAGCTGGCGGAGAGAGAATTCCCCGCGCAAGTGTTCACCTGGGAACAATGGGAGCGCATCAAGACCGAGCAGGGCGAAAAGGAAGCGAACGCGCAAATGGATGCAGCCAAGAGGGCGGGCAAGGTCATCATCAAGGATGCGATCGCCGACATCACATTGCAGCAGGTCTTGACGCGTCCGGATGAGTTCGATGTCGTGGCTACCATGAATCTGAATGGCGACTATTTATCGGATGCCTTGGCCGCGCAAGTCGGCGGCATCGGCATCGCCCCGGGAGGCAACATCAACTACCTCACCGGCCATGCGGTCTTTGAGGCTACGCATGGAACGGCACCGAAGTACGCGGACCTTGACAAGGTCAATCCCGGATCCGTCATCCTGTCCGGCGAAATGATGTTCAGGTACATGGGCTGGCTGGAAGCGGCAGACGCCATCATTGGCGCCATGGACAAGACCATCGCGCAAAAAACGGTCACCTACGATTTCG
>JANYAD010000250.1 GCA_025355165.1 Gammaproteobacteria bacterium
AGCCGGGACGAAATGGTTGCCGCCAAACATGATTTTGACCGCTACAACGGTGAAATGAATGCTTATCTTGACTGCCTGAATCTGGAAATGAGCGCGATTCCGAAGGACGTTTCTAAATTAACGCCCGACGAGAAGAAAAAGGCGGACCAGGAGAATAAAGTCCTGGTGCAAAAGCACAACGCCGCGGTCGACGAGCTGCAGGCGGTGGTCGGACGTTTCAACGAGCAGTTGAAAATCTTCAAAGCGAAACAAAAGTAGAGCTAACGCCGCGGCGGAGCGTTTCGCCGCGGCTACCAAACTATGCAGGCTAGTACGCTGATTACACCGCGTCTGGCCGAAGAGGCGATCTACTCTCGGCTGACGTGTTTGCCCATCGAATCACTGCCATTGACGCAGTGTGTCGGGGGAACGCTGCGCGAGAACGTTTACGCGGAACGCGACGCGCCGCCGTTTGACCGAGTGTCGATGGATGGTATGGCGGTGGACAGCGAGGCGTTGCGCCGGGGCCAGCGGCGCTTTGAAATCCAAGGTGTGCAAGCCGCAGGGGCGCCCGCCACCAAGTTGAAAAGTGCGGAGCATGCCATCGAAGTCATGACGGGCGCGATCCTGCCGATCGGCAGCGACAACGTGATCCCCATAGAACAACTCGACGTTGCGGATGGATTCGCATCGCTCAACACCGTGGTCGTGACCTCCCCATACCACAATATTCACCGGCGTGGTGCGGATAGCCGGCAAGGACAGCTGCTGTTGGAATCGGGGACTTTACTGCGGGCCCCGGAGGTCGCCGTCGCTGCCTCCGCGGGCATGGCCCGCGTGCGCGTCAGCAGCCAGCCGGCCATCATGGTGGTTTCCACTGGCGATGAATTGATTGAGCCAGGCGATCCAATCGCGGAATTCCAAGTACGCCGCTCCAATGCCTACGCCGTGGCAGCGACGTTTCGCCGGCGCGGCTTTATACGGGTGGGCAACGATCACGTACTGGATGATGAAAATCAATTGCGCGAACGTCTGTCATTGCACTTGACCACCCATGAGGTGGTGGTCTTGAGCGGCGGGGTGTCGATGGGGAAGTTTGATCTCGTGCCCAAGGCACTGATGCAGCTGGGCGTTCAAGAAGTCTTTCATAATGTCGCTCAAAGGCCAGGCCGACCGATGTGGTTCGGGATCGGCCCGCAAGGGCAATCCGTGTTTGGATTGCCCGGCAACCCAGTGTCCACCTTGGTTTGCCTCATTCGATATGTGATACCGGCTATTGCCGAAGCCATGGGCACAAAGCGTATGGCGCCGGAGCGGCTGGCGTTGGGAACCTCGGTGACTTTTAAACACGCTTTGGCCTATTTTCTTCCCGTCATTATCGAGCACGACGATTGGGGCCGACCGTGGGCAAATCCGCGGCCGCCCAACGGGTCGGGTGATTTCCTAAGCCTTGCAGGTACCGATGGTTTCGTTGAATTGCCGCCCGGACCTAACACCTACGCCAAGGGTTTCGTCGCCAACGTCTACCGCTGGTGATCCTTCCATGACTTCGCTCATTCACGACATCCGAGGCGCGCAGCATCCGCTTGATCGGCTCGGCCGTCCGCTGCACGATTTGCGCATTTCGGTTATGGACCGGTGTAATTTTCGCTGCCCCTATTGCATGCCCAGGGAGCAGTTTCATGAGAATTACCAATTCCTGAAATCTCGGGAGCGGCTGTCTTTCGACGAAATCGTGCGTCTGACGAAACTATTCGCAGGTATGGGGGTGCGTAAAGTGCGGCTCACGGGCGGTGAGCCCCTGCTGCGAACCAACTTGGCCGACTTGGTGGGCGACTTGACGGGGATCCCGGGGATCGAAGACATCGCCCTGACGACGAACGGCGTGTTGCTCGGCAATCATGCAGTGGATTTGCACGCCAACGGCTTGAATCGCATTACGGTCAGCTTGGACACTTTGGACAAAGACATCTTCAAGCGCATGAGCGGCGGATTCGGCGCGCTCGATCAGGTATTGGCCGGCATCGAGGCGGCCATTGCCGCGGGACTAACCCCCGTCAAGATCAACTCGGTCATCGAGCGGGGCTTGAACGATCATACGGCACTGGATCTCGTGGAGCATTTTCGCGGCACCCCGGTGATCGTGCGATTCATCGAATTCATGGATGTCGGGAATAGCAATCAATGGGACCCTAAGATGGTGGTGCCGTCCCGCGAGCTCGCGGCGCGGATCAACGAGCGCTGGCCCATGTTTCCGGTGTCGGAAAATTACCGCGGCGAAGTGGCACAACGCTGGCGGTTTGCTGACGGCGGCGGTGAAGTGGGTTTTATTTCCTCCGTCTCGCAGCCGTTTTGCGGCGCATGCAGCCGCGCGCGCCTATCCTCTGAGGGTAAATTCTTCACCTGCTTGTTCGCCAACCAGGGCACGGACTTGCGCGCGCCAATGCGCGAGGGCGCGAACGATGCGGAATTGTTGCATATCATTCGGGGTGCGTGGCTGGGGCGCGCCGACCGCTACAGCGAGCTTCGGGACGAATTGCGTCGCGATGCTCCGGCGACGAAGAAAATCGAGATGTATTACATCGGCGGCTAAACATGAGCTTTACACATTTGGATGCCGATCGACGTCCCATGATGGTCGATGTCGGCGACAAGACGGCCACGAAACGCTCCGCCACCGCAGAGGCACAGGTGAAGTTTCCTTCCGCGGTGGCAGCGGCGCTTCGCGCCAGCGGCCTGCGCTCTGCAAAAGGGCCGATCTTCGATACCGCCATCATCGCGGGCGTCATGGGTGCGAAACGCACCCACGAGTTGATTCCATTCTGCCATCCGTTGGGGCTGGAGAATTGCAGCATCGCCATCGATCTTACAGGCGATATCGCGGTGATCCGCTGTACTGTCACTGTGCACCATAAGACTGGGGTCGAGATGGAGGCCCTGACCGGCGCCAGCATCGCCGCCTTGACCGTATACGATATGTGCAAGGCCCTCTCGCACGACATCATGATCACGGATGTGCGCTTACTCGCCAAAGAGGGCGGCAAAAGCAGCTACGCCGCGGCGGCGACGCCATGAGAGAGCCTATTTTCGGCCTCATACTCGCGGGCGGCTCGAGCACTCGCATGCACCGCGACAAGGCGACCCTTCAATACCACGGCCGCACCCAGCTGGATCGAACCTTTGAACTGGCCAGCCGGCAAGTGCGCGGTGTATTTGTCTCGGTGCGCGCCGCGCAGACTTCGGATCCAACCCGCTCGGCTCACCCCATGATCGTCGATTCCGTCGCGGGCGCTGGACCCATGGTCGGCATCCGCTCCGCCCTCGCCGCCCATCCCGAGGCTGCGTGGCTGGTGTTGGCATGCGACTTGCCGTTTCTTTCCGATGAGACACTGGATTTTTTGATGCGGCGGCGCGATGCCGCCGGTTTCGCCACCGCGTACAAGAGCACGCATGACGGATTGCCCGAGCCGCTGTGCGCCATCTGGGAACCTGCAGCCGCAAAAGCGCTCGCCCTATACCAGGCCGGCGGTGAGCTGTGCCCGCGCAAATTCCTGATTCGAAGCGGCGCGCGCCTGCTCGATCTGCCGGATGCACGCGCCTTGGACAATGTGAATACGCCCGAGGAATACACCCATGCTCTTGCAACTCTTGATGGATCGCCATGCAACTCAAAATTCAATATTACGCTTTGATGCGCGAGCAAGCTGGACGCTCAGAGGAAACCTTGGAGACCTCCGCGGGCACGCCTGCCGACCTGTACGATGAACTGCTCGCACGCTACGGTTTTACGCTCTCCCGCGATCAATTGAGGGTGGCGGTGAACAGCGAATTCAGCGAGTGGTCGCGAAAACTCAAAGTGGGCGACGCCGTGGTCTTTATTCCTCCGGTGGCGGGCGGCTGATGCATTTCCGCTTCACCGAACAGGCCATCGATACGCAGAGCGCACGAACAGAACTGCAATCCTTTAGCGCGGGAGGCTACGTCAGTTTCGAAGGCTGGGTGCGTGATTTCAACGAGGGGCGGGAGGTCACGCGGTTGGAATACGAAGCCTTTCAGGAGCTTGCGGTAAAGGAAGGTCATGGCATCGTCACGGAAGCCCTGCGGCGCTTTCCGATTAAGCATGCCCTGTGCATCCATCGGATCGGTTCATTGGAGCTGGGAGACATGGCGGTTTGGGTCGGCGTCAGCGCCGCGCATCGCGCAGAAGCTTTCGATGCTTGTCGATTTATCATCGATGAGGTGAAGCTTCGCGCGCCTATCTGGAAAAAGGAGCACTATCGAAGCGGTGATTCAGGTTGGGTGAACTGCGAGCGCTGCGCGCAGGCCGCGGAACATCCGCATACGCAACACCGCCACGGCCGCCACACCGCGCCGAATTCCAAATAGACGGCGATGCAGCCCGACTATTCGCGCCAATTGCTGCTGAAGGAGATCGGCCCAGAAGGCCAAGCCGTTTTAGCGCGCTCCCGGGTCTTGGTCGTCGGTCTGGGCGGCCTCGGCAGTCCCGTAATACAATACCTCGCCGGAGCGGGCGTCGGATGCCTGGGCCTAATCGATGCCGATCGTCTGGACGCCAGCAACCTGCATCGGCAACCCATTTACACGTTGGCCCAAGTCGGCCAGCCGAAGGTGAGCTTGGCGAGCGCGGCGGTCACCGCCATCAATCCCTCGGTCCGCGTGGAAACGCACGCCGCCAAACTGAGCGCGGAAAACGCGCTCGAATTGGTCCGCGCTCACGACATCGTGATCGATTGCAGCGATAACTTCCAAACCAAGTATTTGATCAACGACGCGGCCGTGCTCGCGCAAAAACCGGCCGTGTTCGCCAGCGTGTATCAATACGAGGGGCAGATCCAGGTCTACAAGCCCGAGGCTGAACACGCCTGCCTGCGCTGCCTGTGGCCCGATGCAGTAGCGGACGGCGTGGTGGGCAATTGCGCCCTCGCCGGGGTGCTTGGCCCGGTTCCCGGCGCGTTCGGTGCATTGCAGGCACTGCTGACTTTAAAAATCCTACTGCAAATGCACGGCCAACTCGCCGGTGAACTACTGCTTCTTGATTTCATGAATTTTTCCAGCGCGAAGATCAAGGCGCCGCGCCGGCCGCAATGCGCAGCGCCGAGCTGCGCGCTGATCCAAGGATTGAGGCGGGAGGAGCCCGGCTTGGAGATGCGGCTGCGCTCGCTGGCGGAAGCCGCTGAGCAGGGACTCGAGGTTATCGATATTCGCACCGCACAGGAGGTGACGGCGCAGCCCACCGGCGCTCGACACATTCCCATGGGGCAATTACTCGCGAATCCCGGCCTGCTGCAATCCGATCGCCAAGTGCTGCTGGTGTGCGCCAGCGGCAAACGCAGCCTCGCCACGGCGCAAGAACTGCGCAAGCACGGAATTGCGGCGCGCTCCCTGGCCGGCGGGCTCTTGCGGTTGGGACACTGAAGTGCGGTTCATCAGCAAGCTGCCCCAGGTCGGCACCACCATTTTTACGGTGATGTCGCGGCGCGCCATCGAGGAGAACGCTCTCAACATCGGCCAGGGTTTCCCCGACTATGCAATCGATCCGCGCCTGGCGGATGCATTGATGGAGGTGATCGGCGAGGGGCGTAATCAGTACGCGCCGATGGAGGGGACCATTGAGCTGCGCGAGCAGATTTCCAACAAACTCAATTTAAGCTACCGGCAGCGCTTCGATCCTCACACGGAAATCACGGTGACCTGCGGGGCCACCGAAGCTTTGTATGATGCCATCCAAGCGGCCGTGGGGCCGGGGGATGAGGCGATCATTTTCGATCCGGCCTACGATAGTTACGAGCCGGCGGTGCGCTTGGCCGGCGCGCACTGCGTGCGCGTGGCCTTGAAGCCTCCGGCCTTCCGCTTCGATTGGGACGAAGTGCGAGGCGCCTTAAACGATCGCACAAAGCTCATTATCATCAACAGTCCGCAAAACCCCAGTTGCAGCGTGGCCGGCGCCTCGGACCTCGACGAGCTTGCCGCCTGCATTCGCGATCGTGCCATCACGGTGATCGCCGATGAAGTTTACGAGCACGTACTGTTCGACGGACGGCGGCATCAGTCGGTGCTCGCGCATCCGGAATTGCGCGAGCGCAGCTACACGGTTTTTTCATTCGGCAAGACACTTCACGCAACCGGGTGGCGAGTAGGCTACTGCATCGCGCCGCCCGAGATGACGCGCGAGCTTCGCAAAGTCCACCAGTTCAACACCTTCAGCATCGCCTCGCCACTGCAACACGCGATTGCGCGCTACCTTTCCGCCTATCCCGACGCATGGCAGGGTCTGTCGGCCTTTTTCGAGGCGAAACGCGATCTATTGGCGGGGCTGTTGAAAGGCTCCGGCCTTGAGCCTCTGCCCGCCGCAGGCACCTACTTTCAATTGGTGGACTATGGTTCGATCAGCGAAGCGGATGACTTGCAATTCGCGGACCGGTTGATCCGGGAGGCGAAGGTTGCGACCATCCCGCTCTCGCCCTTTTATGCCAAGCCGCCGCACATGACGCTGGTCAGGCTGTGTATTGCTAAGCGCGACGAGACCTTGCGCGAGGCGGCCCTGAGGCTTTGCAGCTTCGCGCAGCGGGCTCAGGGTCCGCGCTGAGATACGCTACATGTGGCGCGCTTTCTGTTTGTCCTTATCGGCCGCATCGGGCGCCGGGACCATCGGCGCGGCGCGGCGCGGCTTCGTCAGGGTCGTGCCTTGAATGTTGTTGTAGGGCGTCATGGGGGCAAAGGTTGGCAGATTCTGCGCGCGGATTTGGGTTGCTGCCTCGAAACCCGAAGCGAGTTTGATCAGCGTGGGCTCGCTGAATGCGGTCCCGAAGAAGCTGATGCCGAGCGGCAGGCCAAACACGATACCCGCCGGCACCTGCACGATAGGATACCCGGCCGGCGCCGCGAGACCTGATGTGCCGAAGATGAAATGATCGCCGTACAGAAGGTCGGTGGCCCAGGCCGGGTTGTCCGTTGCCGACACGACCGCGTCGAGATTAAATTGCTTAAGCGCGGCATCGATGCCATTGACCCCGGCGAGCCGGTCGATCTCGAGCGCTTGGTTGTACGTCATCCCACCGAACACCGGCTGCGGATCGTCCGGTCCGGGCGCAAGCGATTGCGCCTGGTCAAACACGTCCTGGTTAAAAAACGGCATTTCCACATCAGCATGCGTATTGTTGAAGTCGATTGCCGTTTGCAGCGTGCCTCCCGCCACAGGTACCCCGACCCGAGTGGCGAAGTATGCTTGTACGTCGTTGCGGAAGTCGAAGTCGAGCACCAGGGACTCGCCGCCCGCGGACGGGAAAGTGAAACCCCCTGCGTCCAAGTCCACAATCGTGGCGCCTGCCGCCTTCAGCGCATCGACCGCCGCCTCGAAAGCAACCAATACGGGTGGCGGCGTGGGAACATTCGGGTCAAACCCGCTAAGGCCCGCGCGCGTCACGCCTAGGCGGGCGCCCTGCAAACCCTTTGCGTTTAAAAACTGGGTGTAGTCGGTGGGAATGTTCGTCGGCCGGGCGCGGCCTTTCCAACCCAGCGGTACGCTACCGGTCCCAAGGTCCCGGCCGTCGAAGTTGAGGCTTTGTATAACACCGAGCGCCGTCGCCGCATCGGCAACGGTGCGTGCCAGCGGACCCACCGTATCCTGGGTGTGCGAAATGGGCACGACACCGGCGCGGCTGGTCAGCCCGACCGTGGGTTTGATCCCGACGATACCATTGGCATTGGACGGGCAGACGATGCTGCCATCGGTCTCGCTGCCCAAGGTCAAGACCGCAAAATTCGCCGACGTGGCGGCGCCCGAGCCGGAACTGGAACCGCAGGGGTTGCGATTGATGCCGTAAGGATTATTCGTCTGCCCACCGCGGCCGGACCAGCCGCTGATGGACTCGAAAGAGCGGAAATTCGCCCATTCCGACAAGTTAGTCTTGCCGAGAATGATGGCTCCGCCGGCGCGCAATTTCGCCGCGACGGTAGAATCTCTCAGGGCGGGCCGGCCGACCAGCGCGAGCGATCCGGCGCTGGTCTGCATTTGGTCACCGGTATCAATGTTGTCTTTGATGAGCACCGGTATGCCATGCAAAGGGCCCAGTAGCTGCCCGTGCTTGCGCAAATCGTCCATTTGCCGCGCGATCCGCATGGCGTCCGGGTTGAGTTCAATAACGGCATTCACGCCCGGACCGTGTTGGTCCAATTCAAGAATACGTCGGACGTAATATCGGGTGAGTTGTTCTGCAGTGAGCGTGCCGGCTTGCATCCTTCCTTGAAGATCGGCCACCGTCGCTTCATTGAATTGCGATGGAGCGGCTTCGACAGAATCTTTGTTTTCAGCCCTTGCCAAACTCGATGCCAACACAGCAGCGATGAGGACAAACAAAATGCGTTCCATAAGCATCCCCCGTAAATAATCCTATTGTTCTTGTGGCGCTCACACAGCATCGTTGAAGCGCCGTGGACTGCGCGCGTGCAGCATGCGCTCGGTTTTCGATCCTTGTCAATTCTCCCTGTCTATCAAGAGCGCTATCGATCGAACGCACCGAAGCGGCTGACCATGGATGGCAGGCTCTGGCGCTGACGAATGCGGGCCGCATCCATCAGCATGCGTCCCGCCCAACGATATACATTGTTTTCCTTCACTGTCCTTCGCATCAGGTGCATGCGGCTGCGCCGTTCGTCCCGGTCCATGCGCATCGCGATTTGCATGGCATTGGCGGTTTCGTTGACATCGAATGGATTGATCAGCACCGCTTCGGGCAGCTCGCGCGACGCCCCGGCAAAGGTGCTGAGGATGAGAACGCCGTCCTCATCGTCGCGGGCCGCCACGAACTCCTTGGCGACCAAGTTCATACCGTCGTGCAGGCTGTTCACCAGGCAGAAGTCCGCCGCCCGATACAGCTCGTACACGCGCAAGGGTTCTTGCTGCTCATCGATCAGCACGATGGGACGCCAGCCCCCTTGCGCAAATTTACCGTTGATGCGTTCCACTTCACTGTAGGTGTGCTGCTGCAACGCTTGGTAAGCGGGCAGTTGTCCGCGCGACGGCGCCGCGATCTGCAGCAAACAAATGCGGCCGCGCTGCCCGGCGTCATTGTCCAGCAGCACCTCGAGCGCGTGAAAACGCTCGATGATGCCCTTGGTGAAATCCCAGCGCTCCACACCCAATCCGATCATCACCTCGGCGCCGATGCCATGCCGCTCGCGCACCGCCGCGCGGCAGGCCGGGATGTCGGGCAGTTGGGCGAGCCATCGCGGCGGCCACTCGATGGAGATAGGGTAAGGAGCGACGCGGCATACGTGCCCCTGGAGAGTCACGCTCATATGCTCGCGGTCGATTTGACATTCGATGAATCGATCGACGGTGTCGAGAAAGTTCTGGCAGTGGTAGCGGGTATGGAATCCTAATATATCCGCCGACAGCATGTGCATCAGCACCTCGCGCTTCCAAGGGCAAACGCCGAAAGTCTCGGCATTTGGCCATGGGATATGCCAGAACAGCGCGATGGTGGCCTTGGGAATTTTCTTGCGAATGAGTTGCGGCAATAACGCAAAATGGAAATCTTGGATGAGAATGACCGGGCTCGCTGTCCCGGACTCCTGCGCGACCACGTCTGCGAACTTCGCGTTGACTTCCTCGTAGGCGCGCCAATCGCTGGCGCGAAATGCAGGTCGCACGTAGGCCAAGTGGCACAACGGCCAAAGTCCTTCGTTGGAAAACCCGTAGTAATAACCCTGTTCCTGTTCCGGACTCAGCCAAACGCGACGCAGCGTATACGTCGGATCATCCGGCGGCACGCGTATATGGTCGTACCGATCGACGGTCTGACGATCCGCCCCGCCGGCGCCGTGCGCCACCCAGACCCCCGAACAAGCGCGCATGATGGGTTCGAGCGCGGTCACCATGCCGCTCGCCGGCAACTGCCACACCGGCTGATGTTGCGCATCGAAGTTGTGGATGTAGGGTTCTCGATTCGAGACGATGATCACCTGCGCCGAATTCAGATAATCGCTAACCACCTGTTGCAGCGCCTGCGGCGTCCAGTTCTCGCGAAAATCAATTTCCAAGCGCTGCCTCTCCTCGGCCTCTGCCAGCACTTCGCGAACCTGCGACAGAATGGGCAAGGACTCGCGCGAGGAATGGGCATTGTCGAAAAAGCGCTTACCACGGATGTCTCCGATCAGCACCCGCGCCCAACGCCGCAGTTGCAGCCACGCAACCATGACGATCAGCAGCGCCAGCAATAGAATCGAGATGCCGACGAACACCAGCACGAAGTCCCGTGCGGTGCGCTGCCGCCGATCCACAAAACTCAAATCATGCACCATCAGAACTCGAAACGGCTTCGGTGCGGCGCTGTCGAAATCAAAGCGCGACACCTGCACGGATCCGGAATGCAATTGCATGATGAGTGATCGCGCCAGATCCGTATTGCCCTCCTCTTCGCAGGAAATCGAGGGCGGCGTGCGTTCCGATTTGAAAATGGTCTTGCCGTCGGGCCGGCACACCAAAATAGCCAGCAACCGTTCATCAGTGGTAATTTTTGCCAGATAGGCCCTGAGCTTGGCCTCGCTGCCGTTTTCCACAAGATCGGTGATCGGTTCTTCCATCGAATGCATAACGAGCTGCGCGCGCAATTCAACGTCGGAGCGAAACCACTCCGCCAACAGCCGTTGGATATAGGGCAGTCCGAAATACGCAACGACGCACGAAGCAAGCGCGACGGGGAGGACGAACCGCAGCATCACCGAGCGAAACATCTTGTCTCCGTGTATTTTGAAAAAATCCGCGTGCGGCTGGCGACAAAATACAGAACTTTGCGCACACCGTCCCAAGTTTAAACAAGTAAACTCATGTAATACTTACACATGAAATAAATGCTCGCCGGCCATTGGCAGCAGCGTTTGCGTAGGCTATGTTTTTGACACATGAAGCCAACACCGCCGCCGCCAGCACTTGACTGGTGTTTGTTCTTGGATGTCGACGGGACATTGCTTGAATTGACCGATACCCCGTCGCACACCATCGCAGATCCGGAGATCAAATTATTGCTGGCAGAAGTCTCGGAGCGGCTGGGCGGTGCCCTCGCGTTGGTGAGCGGGCGAAAAATCGAAACACTCGATGCGCTGTTTGCGCCGCTGCAGCTGCCCGCGGCGGGGCTGCACGGGGTGGAGAGGCGCAAAGCTGGCGGCGCCGTGCAAGGCGCGAGCTACGTCGACTCGCAGTTGGACGGCGCGCGCGCCGCCATCAAAATATTGGTCGCGGCGCATCCCGGGACACTGCTCGAGGACAAGGACCGTACCATCGCCGTGCACTTTCGATTGGCGCCCCAGTTCGAAGAAACCATTCGCCGCTCGATGATCGACATCGCTAAACCGCTCGGCAGCAACTATCACATTCAAAGCGGAAAGATGTTGTTCGAAATCAAGCCGCGAGGATTCAACAAGGCCACCGCATTGCAAGCTTTCATGAAGGAGCCTCCGTTCAGCGGCCGGCGGCCCGTGTTCGTGGGCGATGATCTCACCGATCAGGACGGATTTGCGATGGTCGAGGCGCATGGCGGCATGTCGGTCGGCGTCGGCGACCGCGTACAGGGTCAGTATTACCTGGAAAATGTCGTCGCAGTGCGCGATTGGCTGCAGGGAATCGCGGCTTTGCACGATTCGCATCACGCGTGAACCGATTGATACTGGTTCGCCACGGTGAAAGCTCGGGCAATCGTGACCGCATTTTCGCCACCTCACCCCATGATCTGCCGCTCACCGAATTAGGCTACCGGCAGGCCACTGAGGTCGCGAAGAGGATCGGGGAATTGTTCCGCCCGAAACTCATCGTCACCAGCGTTTATTTGCGCGCGAGCGAGACTGCGCGGGTCATCGCCGGCGCCTTGGGTCTGCCGATCGAAGTGGAGCCTCAGTTGAAGGAGCGGGAAATCGGATCGCATCGCGGCCGATCATATGACTCATTCCTCACCGAGTCCGATTACGATCCGCAGCAACCCTGGGCCTGGAAGCCCCACGGCGGCGAGAGCTTTGTGGAGGTCCGCGCGCGCGTCGCCCCGGTCTTGGATCGGCTGGCCGCCGCGCATCCTGATCGCGATGTTGTCGTGGTGAGTCACGGCGGTGTGATGACCGCGCTGTGGGCGCATGTCGCCGGCAGCTGGGATAACGCCCATTCAGCGCCGAATTGCGGCATGGTCCTGATCGAACACGGCCCCGAAGGTTATGCGAAACCGCAAGTACTCTAGGGGCGGATCTGGCCGCAGCCTCGCACCACATACTTGTAGCTCGTCAATTGCTCCACGCCGACCGGACCGCGCGCATGAAATTTGTCCGTGCTGATGCCGATTTCCGCGCCCATGCCGAACTCCGCACCGTCGGCAAATTGCGTGGAGGCATTGTGCAACACGATTGCGCTGTCGACCTGCTGCAGGAAGTGTTCCGCCGCGGCGGGATCATCGGTGACGATGCAGTCGGTGTGCTGCGAACCGTACTCACCGATATGCGCGATCGCCGCGTCGAGGCCATCGACCACGCGCACCGCGATGATGGCGTCCAGATACTCGGAGTACCAGTCCTGCTCAGTCGCGGGTTGCACTCGCGCATCGACGCCGGCAGTGAGCTCATCGCCGCGCACTTCGCAACCCACCTCGATCAAGGTCTTTACCAGCGGCGCCAGGTGCGTCTTCGCGCAGGCGCGATCAATCAGCAGGGTTTCTGCCGAGCCGCACACGCCGGTGCGGCGCATCTTGGCATTCACGACGATGCGTTTCGCCATCTCCAGATCCGCGCCTTCTGCAACATAGACGTGGCAGACACCCTCCAGATGCCCGATCACGGGCACGCGCGCCTCTTTTTGCACGCGGGAAATCAGGCTCTTTCCGCCCCGCGGCACGATAACATCGATGCTGTCCGCCATGTCCGCCAGCATATGGCCGACGGCCGCCCGGTCCGTGGTTGGCACCAATTGAATGGCAGTGGCAGGCAGCCTCGCGGCCTCAATCCCCTGCTGCAAGCAGGCATGGATGGCGGCGCTCGAGCGCACGCTTTCCGAACCTCCGCGCAGAATCACCGCATTGCCTGACTTCAAGCACAGCGCGCCGGCGTCGGCGGTGACATTGGGACGGCTTTCATAAATGATGCCAATCACTCCCAGCGGCACACATACCCGCTGGATCAACATGCCATTGGGCCGCCGCCATTCGGCCAAGCGGACACCGATGGGGTCGCGGGCGGCAGCGATCTCCTCCAGTCCGCGCGCCATGGCCTCGATACGCACATAATCCAAGCGAAGTCGCTCGAGCAGAGCCGCCGACAATCCCGTGCCCGCTTCGCGCAAGTCGCCTTCATTTGCGCTCAGAATGTTGGATGCAGAGCTTCGCAGGGCGGCGGCCGCCTCGGTCAGTGCATGATTCTTTTGCGCGGTGCTGGTAAAGGCCAGTGCGTGTGCCGCCGATCGCGCAGCACGACCCATTCCTTGCATCAGATCCGCAACGCTGTTCATAAGATACGGAGCACCACTAAGTCGTCGCGATGCACGATTTCGTCGCGTCCGCGAAAGCCCAATACTTTTTCAATGTCGGCGGACTTGCGTCCCATGATGCGCGCGGTGTCGGCGTCCGAATACGCGCAAATTCCTCGCGCAATTTCGGTGCCGTCTGCCCCGATGATGCTGATGGTGTCGCCGCGTTCGAACCGACCCACGGCGCGGGTCACCCCCGCTGGCAAGAGACTCTTGCCGGCCATCAACGCCCGCACTGCGCCATCATCCACCGAGATCGCGCCTGCCGGCTTCAGGGTACCGGCGATCCATTGCTTGCGGGTGGCCACGGGCGTCGATGAAGGGACAAACCAGGTGCAGCGCGCGCCCTCCTCGATGCATCGCAAAGGATACTCGACGCTGCCCAAGGCGATGCAGAAATGACAGCCGGCACCGAGTGCAATCTTGGCAGCCGCGATTTTTGTCTGCATACCCCCCGTGCCCATGTCGCTGCCCGAGCCTTGAGCCATCGCTTCGATCGCGGGTGTGATCTCCAGTACCCGGGCGATGAATTGCGCATCCGGATCTGCGGTGGGATTGGCGGTGTACAGACCATCGATGTCGGAGAGCAAAACCAGGCAATCGGCGCCGACCATTTGCGACACGCGGGCGGCCAGCCGGTCGTTGTCACCGTAACGGATTTCCGCGGTTGCCACCGTATCGTTTTCGTTGATAACCGGCACCGCGCCCAGCGCCAACAATGTGTTGAGCGTGCCGCGCGCATTTAAGTAACGCCGGCGCTGCTCGGTGTCGCCCAACGTGAGCAGGATCTGCGCCACGGTAATGCCGTGTGCGTCCAACAGCTCCTTGTACGCGTGCGCGAGTCGAATTTGGCCGACGGCCGCGGCCGCCTGACTTTCCTCAAGCTTGAGCTTCCCGGTACCGAGAGCCAGGTGCCTCCTGCCGAGCGCGATCGCGCCCGAGGACACCAGAATCACTTCTTGGCCACGCTTTCTCAAGGCAGCAACGTCCGCGGCCAAGCTCTCGAGCCATGCGCGGTTCAATCGCCCCTTGTCGCCGTCCACCAACAGGGCAGATCCGACTTTGACGACCACCCGCTTCGCATCGGTCAAGCGACGGGCGGCGGCTTTGCGGTCTGCGGTAGTCATAGTATCTCGATATTGCCATTTACTTCGCGGAGCGGCCTCCCCTAATATTCGTAGCTGTCAACAGCGCACCAGTATCAACTAAGGATGAACCGTGGGTAGAGAGTACGAACCGACCGTCGGGCAGTGGTATGACGATCTGGAAAATGAGGAAACCTTCCAGGTTATGAAAGTGGATGAGGACAAAGAAACCGTTGAGATTCAACACCTCGATGGCGATACCGAGGAGCTGGACGTCGATGACTGGGCGGAGCTGGATCTGGAACTGACCGAGGAGCCTGAGGGTTGGTCAGGCTCCAAGGCCGAAAAAGACGCCGAGGAAGACGATGAAGACGATGAGGATTGGGACGAAGATGAGGACGATGAGGACGATGACGACCTAGACGACGAAGATGAAGAGGACCGCGAGGAGTACTAGCACTCCTATACCCGCTCCAGCCAGCCATGGCGGTCGGGCAACTCACCCTGCTGAACTGCAATTAATTTCGCGCGCAAGCTTGAAGTGACGGGGCCAACGTGGCCAGTGGCCACCCGATGTTCGGTCCCGGCATAAATGAGGGTGCCCACGCCCGCGAGCACAGCTGCCGTACCCGACAGCGCCGCTTCGCCGGTGCGCACCCAATCGAGCATCTCGAGCACGTCGAATTTTCGCTCCGACACGGTATAGCCCATGTCGCGTCCCAGGGTCAGCAGCGAATCGCGCGTAACACCGTGCAGAAAAGTGGAGTCGAGGCTGCGGGTGAGCAGCTCACCCTCGCGGATCAACATGAAATTTGCGGCACCGGTCTCTTGAACCTGGCCGCCGGGGCAGAACAGAACCTGATCCGCTTTATATTTGGCGCGTGCGTTCATGATGGGCGCTAATGCGGCCGCATAATTTCCGCCGGTCTTGACCATGCCCATGTGCTCGGCCGAACGCGTGTTCTGATCATCTACCAGGATACGCAGCGGCTTGGGGCCGCTTGCAAAGTAATCCCACACCGGGCTCGCGAGCACGACCATCATTGCCTCGGTGGCAGGCGTGGTGGCCGCGCCGATGTTGGCGGTGGTGCCGAATATGATCGGCCGCAAATATAACGCGCCAGGCGCCTCTGGGACTGCGTCGCGGCAACTCTTGATCACCGCACGCACCATCTCGCCCACCTGCGCTGCATCGGGCTGCGGCAACACCAACTGCCGAGCGCTTTGCTGCAAGCGCAGTATGTGCCGGTCCATGCGAAAAATGTGTACCGATCCATCATCCCGGCGAAACGCCTTGAAGCCCTCGAAGCAGGTACTGGCGTAATGCAGCATATGCGCTGCCGGACTGATTGGGAGCGGCTCTACGGGCTTGATCTCGCTCTGGCTCCACCCGCCGTCCCGGTAAGTGGCCACTGCCATGTGCGAGGTGAGCAAAGTGCCGAAGGCGGGTCGCTGAGGTTGAGAAGTCATGAAGATTTCACCGTGGGAATGAATATGGTCGCGGGATGCTCGAGCCGATCTTTCAAGGCCTGGATCATGGCCGCAGCATCATAGCCGTCCACAAAGCGATGATCGAACGAGGAAGATAAATTCATCATTCGCCGCACCGCAACGGCGCCCTGATGAACCATGGGCCGTTCGACCGCTTTGTTGAGGCCGATGATGGCCACTTCGGGCGCATTGATGATAGGCGTCGATGCAATGCCGCCGAGCTTGCCGAGGCTAGTCACGGTAATGGTGGATCCGGTCAATTCCTCGCGCGCCGACTTATTGGTGCGGGCGCGCTCGGCGCGACGGCGAATCTCCGCAGCCAGCTCCCACAGCCCCATCGACTGGGCATTGCGCACGACGGGAACTTTCAGGCCATCGGGAGTTTGAGTCGCGATTCCCACATGCACCGCGCGATGACGTATCAGGACGCCACGTGCCGCATCGTGCAAGACGTTGCATTGCGGGAATGATTCCAGCACCCGAATCAATGCCATGACCACCAAGGGCAAATAGCTCAAGGAACCTGCCTCCTGCGGTCGCGAGCCGTTCAAGTGTGCGCGCAGCGATTCCAGCTCCGTGACATCGACTTCCTCGACGTAGGCAAAATGCGGGATGGTGCGTTTGGCCTCGCTCATGCGTTCGGCAATGAGCCGGCGCAGGCCGATCACCTTGATTTCTGAGGTTTCCTCAACGGCTGGTGTAGGCGATCCGGCCGCCGAAGGTGCCGCGGCCCGTTCGGGTGCCGGCGATGTGCCCAAATCGGCGCGCAGGATTCGCCCCCCCGGGCCCGAACCTGCCACTGTGGTGAGGTCGATGCCTGCTTCGCTGGCTAGACGCCGATTCGCGGGCGAGGTCATGACGCGCCCAGATCGCGGGCCGTCCGATCGCGGACCGTCCGATCGCACGGCGGGACGCGCTGGCTCGGCTACCGGCTGCGCTGGCGCCGCCGCGGGCACGCTAGCGGCGCTCAATTCAAATATGATCAGCGGCGAGCCGACGGCGACCTTCTCGCCGGGTGCCCCATACACTGACACGACGCGGCCGCTCACGGGCGCAGGGACCTCTACAGCAGCCTTGTCGGTCATCACTTCGACGATCAGTTGATCTTCCCGAACCAGATCCCCCGGCTTCGCGTGCCAGGCCACGATCTCCGCATCCACCGTCCCTTCGCCCAAGTCCGGCATTTTGAATGTGAATTGGCTCATGCAGGTTCCATGACGCGTTGCAGGGCCGCCTTGACGCGGGCCTGACCCGGAAAGTATTCCCATTCGAAGGCGTGCGGATAGGGCGTGTCCCAGCCGGTGACGCGCTGTATCGGCGCCTCCAAATTCCAAAAGCATTCTTCTTGCACGATCGAAAGGATTTCAGCGCCGAATCCCGAGAAGCGGGTAGCCTCGTGCGCCACCACGCAGCGGCCGGTTTTCTTCACCGAGGTGCAAATGGTATCCACGTCCAGCGGCACCAACGAGCGCAAATCAATTATCTCGGCGTCCACGTTCATCGCCGCGGCCGCGGCAACCGCGACATGCACCATAGTGCCGTACGTGATGATAGTCACCGCCTCTCCGCTTCGCACGATGTCGGCTCTGCCAAGCGGCACGGTATAGTAGCCCTCATCAACTTGGCCCTTGGGATGGCTGCTCCAGGGGATGGCCGGCTTGTTGGGATCGCCGTCGAACGGCCCGTTGTAGAGGCGCTTCGGTTCGAAGAACACCACCGGATCGTCGTCCTCGATGCAGGTGATCAGCAAT
>JANYAD010000018.1 GCA_025355165.1 Gammaproteobacteria bacterium
GGCTTGAAGCATCCGAGCTTGGGTTCGGAATTCGCGCAGTATTTGCGCGCCGTGGTGCCGAAGCTTTAGAGCGGGCCTGCTAGCGGCCACGGCCTCGCGTTTGACCGAAACTGCGAGTCCCCGTGTTTGATCGCGCCCCGGTCGGGGCACGGCGCGAATCGCGGCGTTCCGAACTCCCCCCCTCTCTGCGCGCGCCGCCGCCGTGTTGCCCGTGGCCGGCGTGACGACCCTGACCTTGGGGCTGTCGGTTTTCGCGAGCAAGCGGCGCGGCTGATTCAACAATTTTGAATACCGGTGTCGGCAGCGTCGGAATACTGCGGCGTAGCACGCGTTCGATGTCACGCAACAATCCAGACTCATCCGAGGATACCAGCGAGATCGCTTCGCCGTTGGCGCCGGCACGGCCGGTGCGGCCGATGCGGTGAACATAGTCTTCGGGCACGTTCGGTAACTCGTAATTCACGACCTGCGGCAGCTCTTTGATGTCGAGGCCGCGAGCGGCGACTTCGGTAGCGACCAGACAAGTTACCTGTCCGCGCTTAAACATGTCGAGGGCTTTCACGCGCGCCGCCTGGCTCTTGTTACCATGGATCGCCGCCGCTTGAATGCCGGCGCCTTCCAGCTGCTGCGTCAGGCGGTTGGCGCCATGCTTAGTGCGGGTGAAGATCAGCACCTGCCGCCACTGTCCTTCTTGAATCAGATGCACCAGCAAGTGGCGTTTCTGTTCTTTTTGCACTCGATATGCGCGCTGCTCAACCAGTTCGATCGGCGCGTTGCGCGCGGCAACTTGGACCGACAACGGGTTGTGCAGCAAGCGCTCGGCCAGAGCGCGTATGTCGTCGGAATAGGTGGCAGAAAACAGCAAATTTTGGCGCTTCTGCGGCAGCAACTTAATGATGCGGCGAATATCGGGGATAAAACCCATGTCGAGCATACGGTCCGCTTCGTCGAGCACCAGCACTTGGATTTTCGACAGATCGGCCGCGCGCTGTTGCGCAAGATCGAGCAACCGGCCTGGCGTGGCGACCAGGATATCGCAGCCGCCTCGTAGCGCCGTGATTTGAGGATTGATGCTGACGCCGCCGAACACCTGGTAGGTCCGCAGCTGCATATACTTGCCGTAGTCACGGGCGCTCTGAGCGACTTGGGCAGCCAGTTCACGGGTCGGCGTCAGCACCAACGCACGCGGCGCGCGGCTGCTGCCATGCCCCTGATCGGCGGCGAGCCGCTGCAGAATCGGCAGGACGAAGCCGGCCGTTTTGCCTGTGCCGGTTTGCGCACCGGCGAGCACGTCTCGACCTGCCAACACCGCAGGAATCGCCTGGACTTGGATGGGAGAAGGCGTGTCGTAACCCTTATCGGCAACAGCACGCATTAATTCGGGCAATAGCCCGAGATCTGAAAATGACATTATTAAACCTTGTATAAAATGTGGACTCGCACGACGGGCTTTACAGCATCCGCAGCGGTCAGCAGCGAGGAGGGTAAAAAAACGAAGTGCGTCGAGGACGGACCGCGAGCTAAAGGTGGCACTGACCGAGCACCGACCTCTTGTAAGCTGGGCGCAGTATACACCCTTTGACGCATCGCGTCGAGATCGCTCCTACGGTAGGTCCTGCAAGGGACCAAACGTTCCGGGTATCCTCGCACTTTGCAGCAATACGCCGGGGTGGGTGCTTGAGACGCCGCCTTGCATGGGAAAGGTGACGCCGTTGCTGACGATGATATCGGGTTTACCATCTCCGTTGATGTCGGCCACGGCAATTTCATTGGCGCCATCGGCCGCATAGCTAGTCGCAGGCAAGAACTTGCCGGGATTTGCAGGATCGTGCAGCAGAACGGTAACCGAGCGCGTTGCGCCGATGACAATATCGAACTGACCGCTTCCCTCAAGATCCCTAAGCAGGATCGACTTCGCCAAGTCCGTCGTTGCGATCGCATAACCGACTGGGTTCAAGAATGTGCCGTGACTCGCCGGGTTTTGCAGCAACACGTAAACGGCAGGGGACATTGTGCCGATGGAACCCGGATCGGTGATGATCAGATCGTTAAGCCCGTCGCCATCGACGTCTGCAATCGCGATCAAGTTGGCGCCGGCCACATTGAAATTGGGGGTCTGCGTAAAGACCGTGAGCGGCGCTGCGTAAGTGATCGATGCGGCGGTACCCGTGTGCATCAAAACCTTGACGCCCACCGCATCCGTCAGCGCCACATCTGCGGCTCCGTCGCCGTTCAAGTCGCCCAGGGCGACCCAGTTGGCTCCGCCGCTATAAAGAGTGACCGGAGATGCGAATGTGCCCGCGGAGGTCTGCACGAACAGCGAGACGTTGAAATCTGCAGAGACCAGATCAGATAAGCCATCGCCGTTCATATCGGCAATCGCGAGTTGCGAGGCGCCTGGCGAGCTGAGCGAGACCGCCGGATTAAATGTGCCCGGACTTGTCTTGTTGTTGAAGAACACATTGAGTGCGCCATCCTCGAAGCTGGCCGACACCACGTCGGCAAATCCATCGCCATTCAGATCGGCACTGGCGACATATAAAGGTCTGAAGCCGTCCGGCATCAATACCGGGGAGGCAAACATTCCGGCACCCGTGGATACATACGCCTTGATGTTGGATGAGGGCTGCGCGACGGCCGGGCGTATTGAACTCAGGGCGATGACGTCGGCGAAGCCATCATGGTTGAAATCGGCGCTTACCACCCCGGCGGAAAATTCCGTGGGAGTGGAATTGCAGTTCAGGCACTCGACTGAATTGTCATCGCAACTTGCCAGAAGCGAGCAAGACAAAGCAACGATGCAAAAGGAAAAAAGTCGCGAAATGTTGTATAACATATTGATATTCCGATGGTTATACGTATAAACAGAGCGAGCGGGGCGGCAAAATCGCGACTGCCGCAGGCTCTGCGCCATGATTCTCATCATGACACTTCTCTAGCACTGCAAGCCGTGACCCAAGTTCAACTCCCTCGATGCCCCACCTGCGCCGCGAAGCGGTGCCGCGTGGCTGATGCGCGCAGCTATACTGCGCAGGCAATCTGAAAAAATAACGGAAGCCGCGGATGATCAAATGCAAACGCCTGGCGCGCGCGGGCAGTATCTGCTTGATTTTGGGCCTGACAAACCTGGCCGCCCTTGCGGCGGAACGTTTCAACGTTATCGAAACGACCATCGCCGAGACGCAGCGCGCCATCGTCGAACACAGGGTCAGTTGTCATCAAATCATTGACGAGTATTTGCATCGTATCCGCTACTATGACCAGACCTCGCGCCTGAACGCTCTGATCTTGGTAAATCCCGACGCGCTTGCCGAAGCCGACCAAGTCGATTCGCAATTCAAGGCCGCCAATAAGATCCAAGGGTTGCAGTGCGTTGCCGTAATCGTCAAAGATAATTACGACACCAAAGACATGCAAACCACCGGCGGCTCTCTCGCCATGAAGGGCTTCGTGCCTCCGACGGACGCTTTCATGGTCGCGCGTCTGCGCGAAGCCGGCG
>JANYAD010000086.1 GCA_025355165.1 Gammaproteobacteria bacterium
CACCGGCGGAACCCCTCCGCCTTCCTTTCCGATCCCATCCCAAAATCCGGTCACGCCAAATCGGAATCGGCGGTCACGCGAATTCGGAAACCTCGGTCACGTTAAATCGGAATGCCCGGTCACGATCGACCGGAATACGCAACTGAAACCTAAGCTGCTCGCAGCCCTAAAGCAGCATTAAGCACCCACTGAAAATATCGACGCGCACAATCTGTTACTGGAAGGGCGGTTTTTTCAGGAACGCTGGGCACCGGGGGATCCAGACCGTGCGATCTCCGCCTATGAGGGGGCCATTAAAGAAGACCCCAACTATGCGCTTGCCTGGGCGGAGCTTTCTTGGGCCACCCTTTGGAAAACTTGGTATCAGGGCGGCGAAACCCGTGTCGCCGTCCCGGCGGGGAATAAGCGGGCGAGGGGCGCGGCGCTCAAGGCAATCGAGCTAAGTTCTGATCTCGCCTTAGCCCACGCGACGCGCGGATGGATCGAGTCGGTGCTGGGCTTGAACTGGGAGGTAGCAGAAATGGAATTCAGCCAGGCGCTCGCGCTGGAGCCGCAGAACATGCGAGCAATCCGGGGTAGGGCCATGCTGGCCGGAATTCTAGGCCAGAATGACGAATCGCTTCGATACTATCAGGCGGCGCTTGAGCGGGAGCCCATCAATGCATTCGCGATACAAGGTCTTTCGACCACGCTCAGAGCCGCCGGGCGTACGGCGGATGCGGTCCGCTATGCACGCCGAGCCCTCGACATCAGTCCGAACATCGAGGAGGGCCACTGGTACCTCGGTTACGCGCTGCTTTGGAATGGTGAGATCGAAGCCGCGCTCACTGAGATGCGGCGGGAGCCGTCGGAATTTTTGCGTCTCTCCGGCATGGCCCTGATTGAGCAAGCGCAGCACGACCCTCGCGCCGCTGACGCGGCTTTGCGCGAGTTGCTCGCGAGCAATGACCCACGCAACCCTACTCATGGGAGCAGTTTACGCGGCCCGCGGGGATGCCAAGGCGGCGGTCGCGTCGCTTGAGCGAGCCCGAGTCGCGCGAAACGGCTTAGTCGCGGAGGCCTCTTGCGATCCGGCATTTAAGCCGATTCGCCGCGATCCTGAGTTTCTGGCGTTTCTTCGTCGCATGAAGCTACCGGAGTGACGTTTGCTGCCACCGTAGCGGTCTTTATGGGAGGGCCACAAAGCGCGGCGATCACGGAGCCGCAGCAACATTAACGCCTCCTAAGAGCTGCACCGCTGGGTTTTCTGAGGCTCTGGCGAGTTGCGTTCTGCGGAGTAGTCCGCAAAACCTTCGGCAGATCCTTGGATCAAAGCCGTACTTGGGCTAAGTTGAGGTATTACGTGCTTGCCGACCCGCCGACCGACGGGACATTCACCTACTTGGTATGGATGGTCCCGTTGGGCGAAATATCAAAGCTTACCGAATGACCGTCCTTCTGCGCCTCGCCGACCCAGTCCCGACCATTTTTGTGCAGACCGGTGACGTCCCTGAAGTTCTGCTGCGTCAGCAACTGCGTCACTTGGTCCTCATTCATCGACGCCGTGCCGATGTAGCTTGATTTTACAACCTCATGTCCGCCACATGCTTCAAGCAAAAGGAGACAACTGAACGGCACGAGCAAAGGTAAACGCATAAATCGCCTCTTAGATTGTTGCTGCTGATTGTCGAATCTGTACAACGTCATTATGTCATTGATGCGAAAAATGAAACACAAGCGAAAACGGTGTTGCAGTGTAGGAGTACTCCCACCGAACCGAGCGGACGACGGAAATTCCAAAGACAGATGGTTGATCGGGCAACACTATGGAATATAAGAGTTGGCGCTTAGCGAGAGGTGGTTCTGGCGGCTGCCGAAGATTCGCGGTTCTGCATTGAGGGTAATGTGCCGACGCTAGTCGAAGATTTAAAAAGTGGCAGTCATCTTCGGTACGACATGGCGGCGCGGGTCTAGGGATTATAACGCAGACCGGCGTGTGCGGGCCCCGCGAATGGCTTAGGGCTTACCTACTTCCTGATCTCGCAGAGAGGCTATTGCGCTGTTGATGTCAATGACATCCTTCTCTAGTCGGCGGATGTATTCGTTGATATCGTCGTCCTTCTTGTGAGTGCCTTTGAATATCGTTCGTTTAGAAACTTCCCCTTTAAATATTACTTGACCTCTCCTAAACTTTTCCAATTGCGACCTACTGCGCTTTTGTAACGCTACCAATGCTTCCAAATATGCACTCATGGCAGCCCCTCCGTTTCGACCCAGGGCATCTTACTTTGACCGAGCCCGCGATTATGTAGGCTGATAATGTACATACCGAATGCCGTTCCCTCAAACACCTCGAAACAGAGGTAGGCCACAGTAATGCCGGCGGCTTACTCTTAATAAAATCAACTACTAATATAGTACATGCAATCCAGTGTCTAACACCGGTGATCGCAGATGTCCAGTGTGGGAGAGAGCGAGGTTACCTCCGAGAGCCGTTCTGCCGTAACACGCTCCACCACAAAACGAAACGTTGTAAGCAGCTCCTTGCATCCTATGCGCAGCGACGATAGCGCGAGGGGGGAGCTTGCCCGAAATAGCGCGAGGCGCAGCAGTCCCACTTAGTGGTCCGGCCGCGCCCGCGCCCAAGTTATCGAAAGTGCAGCGGGATCAGGACATGCACGCCCGGCTCTGGCCGTGGAGGCGCGTAGACGATCGGCGGGGCGTAGCCGCCATCATTATACCGGTGGTCGTAGTAGTACCGATGGTCGTATCCGTAATCACGTCCTCGTCGGTAACCGTGATCTCGATCGCCGTAGCCTCGATCACGATGCGAGTCGCGCTCCTGCCGATACTCGTCCTGCCTACCACGCTCACGGGAGTCATGCTCATGCTCATCCGCAATGGCAGATTGCACGCATAGACTGCCGAGAGTGCAGAAGGCCGCGGCAGCCGCAATGCTGAAGCCCCGACGGCGGTAGATTTGGGTCATGTAGCTCTCCTGATATTGGGTAACGCTTAGTTAGCCGAAAAATTACATATGGTGCCGGCTGTGACCGAATATTTTATCGGCTGATGCCTTTTGCACATCGGACAAACTGTTATAAAGCTTTTCGAAGCTTGGAATCAGTTTCTCTAGCGACTTGGTGTGCGCTTTCGCAATACCTTCGTACGCCTTCAGGTCATCGATTGCCGTCATGGTCTTGGCCTGCTGGCGCCGCTCGACGGCCTCCTGCATCTCTCGCTGGTTTTCGCGCATGACCTCGGCGACATCGTGCCAGATCGGTTCTTGAGCGCTAGTGATCGCAAGCTGTCGGTGCATTGACTTGATTCGTTCCTCAACGTCCTCCGCATTGTCTTTGGCGGAGTCCTCTTTCGCAACGTGCGAGGCAGGGTGGGGTTGCGGTGTCTGACTGATCGCCGGGCCGGACAGCGCTAAGGTAAGAATCGTTACGCCGAAGGCGGCTGCGCACGCGGGCGTGCGCAAGAAAATAGGGGCAGGCATGAGTGAACTCCTAAGTTGGCAGATATTTATTACTGTGCGCGTGTTCGTCCTATTTAGTCTGTGCGTGGGAGAACTGAGGTGGCGTCAGAATTAACTGACAGTGAAACACGCGTTGGATATTGGTTCGTGCAACACCTGTGCACTGATATCCATTTTTGGTGCACAAGGATGCACCTTTCGTGCGCACCCAACGGTGGCTACCGTTTCGGGCGCTTCGCCTTGACGCGGTCGCAGCGCTGCGCCGAAGTCTTCAGCTTCAAGCACAGTCATGGCAAAGGTCGCGGCGCGAACGTTTTAAGATCACGGCGCCATTTTTGTCTCACTTGTGCCGTACCGCTCGACTTGAAGTATTCCAATCGCACGCCCGCTGAGCGTAAAGCTCCGACGGCGCCACCGCAGCCGAGCGAACTGAGCCGAGTCGCTGTGCGGATACGGCGCTGCAGGTCTGTCGAATACGCGCGAACGCTCCGCCTTAAACTCTCTTGGTGTCGAACGCTTCTTGCGGAGCGACGCTTGCAGTCATGTTGAGCACGTTTGTGGTGCGTCTGTGGCCGGATAACGAGCCCAAGTAAGGAAGCTGTCCAAATGTCCCTGGGCGCCCATGGTTAGAAATTCTTGAGGGGCCGGTTGCCGTCCTGCCAGGGCCAATATATATATCTGGCCTAAATCAATTTTCCCCTTCATTGATCATATGCGCGCCCGCAAAATTAATTCGAGTCGCATCGAAAGGCAGGCCGAGGATTCTGTGCTGGACATTCGTGAGGAGCTTCAGGTCGAGCCGTGGGAGTGATTGCACCCCGCAATGCGGAATGTCTCAAGCCAATATGTGCAATTGGCCGATGATCGCTCTTTAGTGTCGGCACTGCGTATGAAATTGAACGGCTTCGCGAACGCACTCAGATTGTATTGTTTTCTATCGTTGACCAGATCGCTGCTCGATATGGCCGACGACACGCGTTTGCTCAGCGACTGAAGCGCAGGCGCGCTTCGCATCTACAGTCAACTGAGTAGACACGATCAAGCAGTGCCTCGCACCAGCGATGCAATGAAGCACCGAGCCAAGGCAATCAGGGAAAGCCAGCAACGTGAGTGCTTCTTTGAGAGAAAAAAGTTTTATGTATTGAGAAATAAAATTGGTGACGCCGCCGGCAAGATATATGAGCTTCGCATCGTTTTTATAAAGCAGCGAGTTGCTCGTATAAATACAGTCTTCCCTATGGCGCGATGGGGACATTGCAGTATTTGCAGGGAATGCAGATAGCTCTAACGTGCAGCTCAGATGGTGCGAATTAAAAGCACCGGATGAAAAGCACTTGCACGACGATACACATGCGGCCAGCGAAAGGTTTCGTTTTGAACAACGAGTGCGAGGGAAAGTTGCTGCGGTGGTGACAGCATCCATGGCGGCGCTGATGTTGGTTTTATTGAGCGGCCGCGCACCAGCGTTGCCCAGTTTTGCTCGGCAAACGGGAATGCCGTGTTCGCAGTGCCATACCGTCGCGTACGGTCCCGCACTCACCGTGTATGGGCGGCAGTTCAAGTTGAACGGCTATGTGTGGGGTGATGTGAGCACTCCCATCCCGCCGCTGGCGCTCATGGTACAGGGCGGATTCACTCACACATCGAAAGATCAGGTCGATAAACCGGCCCCGCACAACGCGACAAATGACAATTTGTCCGTGGATCAAGTCAGCGCCTTTTATGGCGGGCGAATTACGAAAAGCGTCGGTGCATTCGTGCAGGTGACTTACAGCGGCCCGGATCGACACACGCACTGGGACAATCTCGACGTGCGATATGCGCATTCGATCTCGATGGGTGACCACAGCGTGGTGTTCGGCGTCTCGCTGAACAATAACCCGACTGTGCAAGATCTGTGGAACTCGACTCCGGCTTGGGGTTTTCCCTATATCGCCTCGGCGTTGGCGCCAACCCCTGCGGCGGGCGCGGTCATCTCCGGCGGCATTGCGCAATCGGTGCTCGGTGCGACCGCTTACGCAATGATTGATGATCACCTGTACTTGGAAACGGGTGGCTATCGTGGCCTATCCAATAGCTGGCTTAGCCGAGCCGGCATTGGCGCCGACGCAAGCCCGCACATGGATGGGATAGCGCCGTACTGGCGGGGAACTTGGCAGATGGATCTCGGCGCGCAATATTTTTCGGTCGGCGTGTTCGGCATGGACATCAAGCTTCATCCCGATCCGACTCTACCGGCGACCGACCGCTTCGAGGATCTGGGTTTCGATGCAACCTATCAGTACACGCACGACGCACATGCGCTCGCGGCCAACCTTGCCCTGATACACGAAAAGCAATCCCTTGATGCAAGCTTCGCAGCGGGCAACACCGCGCCCGACAATCACCTGAATACGGTGACCTTGGACGTGAGTTATTCGTACCAGCAAACTTGGTCCAGCAGCATCGGGCTGTTCAACACCAGCGGCAGCACCGACATGGGTCTGTATGCGCCCGCGCCCCAGTCGGGAAGTCTAACCGGCTCGCCGGATAGCCGCGGCTACATCCTGCTGCTTGAGTACATACCCTTCGGCAAGCTCGACTCCTTCGCACGGCCGTGGCTGAACTTGCGCGTGGGCTTGCAGTACACGGGCTATACGCGATTCAACGGCACCGGCACGAACTACGATGGATTCGGCCGCGCCGCCTCCGATAACAACACTTTGTTTGGTTTTCTTTGGTTTGCGCTGTAAAGAGGTTCCCGCCATGAAGTCGATCTACTCCGCCGCTCTTTTGTTGGTCGCGCCCGCTGCGATGGCTGATATGTGCCGATTGGATGTCAGCGCGACCGACCTCATGCGATTTGAACAGCAGACATTACAGCTTGAGGAACGCTGTAGCGAGGTGGAGGTCACCCTGCACCACACGGGAAGACTGCCCGCGAATGCGATGGGGCACAATTGGGTACTGAGCAAGACGGCAGACGTGGCATCGGTCGCCAACGCAGGGAGCACCGCGGGCCGTGCTAACAACTATCAAATGCCAGGCGACAGACGCATCCTCGCGGCCACCAAAATCATCGGCGGCGGTGAAAGCAGCACGGTTCGCTTTTCCACAGCGCAGCTCGAGCCCGGAACGAGTTACAGCTACTTTTGCTCCGCGCCCGGGCATTTGAGTCTCATGAAAGGGCGTTTCGTGTACAACTCTACGGCTTCATCCGCAGTGGCGAAAAACTTACCAAAGTAGCGGTCGCTGCAGTCGCGTGCATCGCCGGAGTTTGCGCGGCGCAAAGAGGTCTGCGCCCGCATGGCGATACCGCAACGGTAGCGTCGTGCCCCCGCGAGCTTAACGTCCTGAATTCTGCGCTTCTTTGAAAGGGCGATGCGCAAGCTGACGCTGCTGACGGAAGGCGACAGACATGTCGTTGCAACCCGGCGCTTCTCTGCGCCCCCTGAAGCGGTGTATCGCGCGCACACTGACCCGACCCTGATCCGGAAATGGATGCTGGGTCCAGAGGGGTGGACGATGCCAGAGTGCATCTGCGAGGCAAGGCCCAGGGGGAAGATTCGCTACGTGTGGGCTAATGGTAAAAGCAGTGGCTTTCACCTAACTGGCGAATTCATCGAACTTGAGCCACCGCGGTGAATCGTGCACATGGAGCGCATGCATTTGCCGGAGCCCGCGCCGGATAATCATGTGGAAACATTGTTTAGTCCCTATGGAGATGGCACTTTGATGACAATGCGTATGACGCTGCCTGATCTTGAGACGCGGGCTCGCATGCTTTCAAGCGGCAAGGAGCAGGGAATGGAATCAAGTTATGTGCGGCTCGACAGCACGATCTAGCGTGCGACGACGCAGAGGCAGCCGCTTAGCCTAGCGTGTCAGCGAAACGAGAAAGCAGGTGCGTCCGTCCTGCATGGCCACGCACTGTGCGTCACCGCCGTGTCCTCGCGCGATCTGACGCACCAAGGATAACCCCAGTCCATTGCCCGTGCTGTTGCTGCCATGGCGCTGGCGGTAAAAGGGAGTGAACAAGTGCTCGAATTCCGCCGCTGAAGGGCCGGGGCCGCCGTCCCACACCCGTATGACGGCCGTATCCTCTTCTTGGTGTAGCCGAACTTGAGTGGGCGGGGCGCCGTGGCGTTTGGCATTTTCCAGTAGATTGCGCAGCAGCCGACGCAACAGCCTCGCATCGCCGCGTATTTTCGTCGGTTCGCCTTCGAGGTGGACGTCGTCATAACGGGAACATTCCTCGGCGGCGAGTGCCAGCAGGTCAACATCCTCCCTCACCGCGGCACGCTCAACCGCATTGAGTCTGCTGGCCAGCAATATCTCCTCCACCAGACTATCCAATTCGGCAATGTCGCGCTCGAGTCCGGCTTTGATTTTAGGATCGGCACTGCCTTTCAGCATCTCCAACGCCAGGCGGATACGTGCCAAGGGTGTGCGCAGCTCGTGTGATGCGTTGGCTAAAAGTGTTTGGTGCGCGCGTACCAGTTGCTCGATTTGAGCTGCAGCGCGATTGAAACTCTCCGCGAGGTGCGCGACTTCGTCACGGCCTTCCACGGCGACGCGCGCAGCAAGATCACCGGCGCCCAGCGATTCAACGCCGTGCTGCAACCGCTCGAGGCGCCGCGACAATTGGCGCACGATTGGAAACGCAGCGAGGCCGATTGCCGCCGCCACCACCACCAGCAAGATATGGAAAAATAAACGTGGTTTTGCGCCGCCCATCGGCATGCTCGCGACGAGCAGCCGGCCATCGGCTAAATGCACGCCTGAAATCGTGCCGCCTCGCCAATGAGCAAAGGCAAGCGTGTGATTGCGCGCCGCACTCGGGGGCGGCAGGGGCGGCCCGATGGCAGAGATGACGCTGCCATCCATCGCAAATAAGGTGACGTTGCTATTAAGACCGGCTGACAATCGACGCAGCGCCTCGAGCTGCTCCGACGGCGGGGCACTTGCTGCAGGCAGAACATTTTGTACTACGCTGCCAAGGGTAATGCCGGCTTGTTCCATGGGACCACCGGCGAGGTGCCACAACAGCGCGGCGGCCAGGCCAAAGAGGGTAAGGCTGGCGAGGAGCGCGAGATAGAAACGAAGGTAAAGGCGCAGCACTACTCTTGAGCCTTGGCGAAGACATAGCCGGCGGCTCTGACTGTGATGATGCGCCGCGGTTTTTTTGGATTGTCCTCAATGGCAGCACGAATCCGCGAGACGTGGACGTCGATCGAGCGATCGAAGGATTCGAAACTTTCGCCCTTGACCAAATCCATCAACGCCTCGCGCGACAACACCCGGCCGGCGTTTTTGGCGAGCGCAACCAGCAGATCGAACTGATAGGCGGTCAGATCGCATTCGGTACCGTCCAAGCGCACCATGCGGGCGGCGGTGTCGAGTTCCAAGCGGCCAAAATGCAGCGCCTTTTCAGTATGGCCGCGCTTGCGCCGGCGAACAATTGCACGCAGGCGCGCGACCAATTCGCGAGGCTCGAAAGGCTTCGACAAATAGTCATCGGCCCCAAGTTCCAAGCCCACGATTCTATCGACCGCATCGCCTCGGGCGGTCAACATCAGGACCGGTGTGTCGTCGTTGGCGCGCAGCCGCCGACACACATCCAGTCCATCCATGTCAGGCAGCATCAAATCAAGCACCACCGCGTCGAAACCGGTATTTGCCAAGTTCTCGAGCGCGGAGCGACCCCGTGACGCCACGGTCACGCCAAACCCCGCCCGGCCGAGATACTCTACGAGCATCTCGGCAAGACGAGGATCATCTTCAACCAACAAAATTCGCTCGGCCATCGCTGCCGACTCTAGAGACAGCAAGCCTCCAATGCTAGCGTCTTAGGTGCTCAATTTGCCATGCAGGGATTGGAGGTGAGTCGCTAAAGCGTTGCGCTGCGCCGCAGTCAGCACATCAGCGACATCGGCAACGAGTTGCACCAGACGCTTGGAAGCTTGATCGGCCAGCTGTAAATGCGCCACTCGTGCCGTTTCGAGCGCGGCGCGATCGATGGGATTTTGGGTCAGTCCCTGGATGATCTGCGTATGCGCGGCACGAAGCTGTGCATCGAGAGGCAGTAAATCATTTGCCGCCTGTTTCACCAGGGGGGTGATTTGAGCTTTTTGTGCCTCCGTCGCATCGATCTCAACGTACAGGTGCTTCAGCATGTGATCAAGGTGAGAAGAGAGATCCGCGGCGCTGTGGGTGCCGCTCATCATGCCGTGATGCCAACCGCACATGCCGGTCCCGTTGGCCAGCGCGGCGACGCCGCCGACCAGGGTGGCGCCGGCGACAAGGACGGCGAAGGTCATGCGGTTGAACATTGAGCGTTGTGGAAGGTGGTTTGGGGAGTTCGGTTCGATCGGCGTATTCATGGTGGCCTCGGGTGGGGTGACAACACACCGAATACTTTGTGCCCCGTTTGTTAGCCGTCTTTGCAGACTAGGTAAAGTATTGTAAAGCCAACGCTTGAAATCGAACTGCCCCGATACCGTTCTGTCGGTCAGCCCCTGATCGAGGAGCAGTCCACCGTGGCTTGCACGGGAATGCCCGGGGCGCCATCCGGCGCTTGTGGCCTGTAGCTGATGAGCACCTTTGCTGGCCGAATGGATAACGTTTCTACGCGAGCCGAGGTGTCGCTATCGCCACCGAATTGCACGGCGTCGATGGTCGCATTCAGTAGGGTAAAGCTCAGGAACTCTATCGGGCGATTGCCGGTTGAGAGCGCCGCAAGCTTGATCGAATTGAAAACCTGGTCGCTTGCAACCGCGAGTGCAAGATGGGGGCTCGTGACATCGAGCGGTTTCACTATCCTGAACTCCTGACAACTCACACGTGCAGCTGCACCCCCGGATCTGGCAGCGCTCGAATTTGAAAACCCTTCGGAGAAAGAAGTGACGCTGATCCATCCTTCATAGCCGCGTGTCAGGACATCGCCGGCAATTCCGGGCACATATAAGTAGAAGGTCTCTGAGGCCGCCTGCGCCGTGCAGGTACCCAGCATTGCGCCCATCGCGATGAAAATGACTCCAGCACGCATTTCGATCTCCTTGTGAGTGCACCGCACGGACACGTTCACCGCTGCTGCTGTACAGAGCGATAGGCCCGCACAATGTCAAATTATACGCAGCGGCTCCCCAAAGTATGTTAAGCGGGTCGCAGTTGCGAGGCCTTATTGCCCATTTGCAGTGCGATCGGCAGCGGCCGTTATCCCCATGTCTCTCGTTGAAAAAGAATCGGGCGGTTGTCAGTAGAACCGACCTGACCTCGTATTACCTATAAGAGTTGTGCATTACAGCGCCCTAGCTTCGGGCCAAAGGAGCTGCGTTGAACATCGTTGATCGCCGAATAGGAAACACGCCATTGATCGCGGGGATCTTCGCCGCGATGCTGACATGCCTGAGCGCGTGCAACGCTCCGACACCCGCGGCCCGTCGGGCGACGCCGCCATCGCCAACGACGGCGGGGAAATCAACGACGCAGCACGACGCCGAGGTCCGTTTTGGCGTGTCCCCAACACGCAATAGCCAGGTGACGTATCAGCCGGGTGTCATCATCATGGAGCATGGCGCGGAAGCTATCCGTTCCGAAAGTGCGGATGGTTTCACCTGGACCATGGATGCGAGCGCCCCAGGTGCCGCAGAGATCGAGCGCGATAAAATATTATTTGCCACCGGCAGAATGGTGGGACGCGTGCTCCAGGTCAAACGCGAGGGCGATGACCTGGCGGTGACGTTGGGCCCCGTCGAGCTCACGGACCTCATCGCGGAGGCCCATATCGACTATCAGGGCCCTGTCGATCCCACTAAGATGATCGTATATGTGGCCGCGCCTGGATATCCGGGCACTTTTCTGAAGGACACGCCGGAGAAGGAATCCGCGGACCTGCCGCGAGCCAATCGGATGGGCGGCGCGTTTGCGCAAGTCTACACCGTCTCTCGCGCCGGGGACTTAGTGCCGTTTGCGCCGCGATCAGAGAGCACCGAGCGGTTTAACAGGGTCGGCGCCCACTCACAGCGGCCAGGGCCGCTGGCCGCGGTCTTGTCCTCCGCTGGGTCCCGCGACGTTTCTTACACCGGCTCCCTGCCGCGCTCTTGGAATGCTGCTGGAGGCGCGCAGTGCCTCAGCAACGGCGGCAGCATTGGCGGTGCGATGGCGGGCGTAGCGAGCTCGGTGTTGGACGGGTTCAGTTTCGTGCCCTCTTTCCACGACGGCTTGCAGCTGGAAGTGCCGTACCAAAAGAACGGCTTGACCTTCAGCGCCAAAGCCAACATGAAGTTCACCAATCCGGAATTCAAGTTCAAACTTGATATCAAACACGGGTTGTCTACGGCGGCCATTGAATTGAGCGGGGTGGGAGGAATCGATGTGGAGATCGCCGGCGGTACGGATGGCGCGTTCGAGAACGTTCGCGAGAACTTTTATATCCCGGTAGATTTTTCGATCCCGATGCCGGTGGGCATACCTTTCTCGGCCATATTCCGTCAGTCGATGCGAATCGAGACGGTGATTACCTGGAACCATGCAGTCATCCACTCGGCAGGCAGCTATTCGCTGGGTGGCAAGATCACGGCCGGACTGGTGAACGGTTCGGCGACGGCAACGGCTCCGATCTTCGTGACAACCAATTACGGCATGGCGGACTCGCTCAAGGGTTTGTCGATAGGCGTGAATGGTCTGGTGGTGGGATGGGGGGGAAAGTTCATCGTGGGTCTCGGGAAATTCGGACTGGTGGTTGGACCCTACGCCAGCCTCAACGTCGCCGCCGGAGTCACACTGGGTTCGGCGCTACAGGGGGGTGGCGCCTGCCGCGCATCGGAACTGGATCTGACGATGAAATACGGACTGGGCTTTGCCGTTCCGGCATGGACAGTAGCGGCTTTGAACGAGGCACTGGATTTCTTTGGATTCCATCGGCTCAGTGCGAGCTATGAGGCCGAACTTGGCTCCCTTGCAATTAAGCAGGCTTCGGACGGCGTGCCTCCCAAATGCGCCTCGAATGCGCCTTAGGGCAATCTCCTTGATGGCGTGATCACCGAGTCATGTTACCTAGACATTGTTGGCTAGAACGCCCAAAAGGTCGCGGCTCAAGTTATCTCGGAATAAGTCGAAGTAAAGTCCGTAAGCCAATAAATATAAACATGTTATTAGGCATGGCATAGACAATTCTTTTCTAAGGTAAGTAAAGCGATCCTGGTGGAGGGAAGGCCCGAGACGAAGCTTTAGTTGATCGCCAGTGACTGCTAGGAGCCCAGAATCTTAGCGTCGCTCGACATGATCGGCAGCACGTGGCGCGCTGAGTGGTGCCTCGGACTGATACCTTTCAAGCGCTTCGCAGCGAGTGGCGCCTAGGCCGCGCAGTCGCAGCTTATTTTCGTTCGTTTGGCCATTCCATAAATGCGAACGCCCAAAGCGCAATCAAGTTGACCCCAGGGATGAGGTAGAGAAGACCCCACGCCCCGGAATAACCCGCCTTATGCACGATGCGACAAATTGGCCACATGAGAATGAGGATTATGATCAGCGAATAAATCATCATTTGCTCCAGATGGCATGAGGCGCCGTTGCCGCAACAGTCCTCGCAATGTCGCTAACGCGGCTTTAATGAGTGAGTGTCACCCCGGCCAGTCTGCCGATGGCACCCAGTGTCGTCTGTGCAGCGTTTAAGCCCAAGCGAAAGTCAGCATCGCTGTACGTTGCATAGACGTCGGAGGGCTGATGCCACTGCGGATCCCAACCCGCGCCAATTTCGCGGCCGCGCTCGTTTTCTCGCAGACTGATGGCGGGCACTAAGTCCATAAAGGGTGTGCTGTCGGTGTTGGTCATGTGCGGTCCCACGGCGGCGGGGTAGTCGGTGGCGTACGCCTCGTTCGCGGCATAAAAGGCCCACGCCAGTTTTTGTGCGCCGTCAGCCGCTTGAGCGAGCGATTGAAATTCGATGTTGACGTCTGCTTCGGGGCGCTGGTGCTGCGACATGCTGCCGTCGGGGTGCGGCATGCCGTGATCGAAGAGCATCATGTCGTGCTGAATCATCCCCAGCCACTTAGGCTCGGGATAGCGGCCGGATCCGGCAGGATCTTCTTTGCCCTGCAATGCCGCGCGTTGCTCCACGTAGGCGCGAGCGCCATTCAGACCCGTTTCCTCATTGTTCCACAGCGCAAAACGAATTGATCGGTCGGTCTTGACGCCGGGGGCTGAGAGAATCCGCGCCAACTCCATGACCAGGGCGGTTCCCGACCCGTCATCGTTCGCCGCCTCGCCCCAACCATGTCCGTCCATGTGAGCGCCGATGAGGTACATTTCCTCGGGATGCGTGCTACCCACCTTGGTGCAATACACTTCTTCGCGGGCGCCAGGCTCGGAGGGCTGCGAATTGAGCCTGCGCAGCTGATCATCAGGTTGCTGCTGGGGATCGACGTTCACGCCCGTTTCCTTGCGAGCGCCGCGATAGCGCCCGCCGCCCACCGCGGCATCGCTGCTTATTGCAATGGCCGGACCGCTTGGCCGCTTGGCATCAGTGGGCGAATAGCTGTACTTGAGCCGTGCGATGTTCGAGCATCCGTAGCTCTTGAGCTGCGTCTCGATCCAGTCCAGAGCGGCGCGATTGCGGTCGGTTCCCTGGCGCCTATCACCGAACTGCGTCAGGCCTTTGATGGTCGCTTTATACCTCCCAAGGTCCAGACGTGCGACCAGAGTCTGGATCGGATCCGCTGCAGTGGACTTAAGTTCCCCGCTGGCCGTCGATGAGGCGGGAATCGCCATCGCCATCAACATAGAAAATGCAATTTCCGCAACGCCTCGGTGCATAGGCCCTCCTTTTTAAGCTGCATAGTCTACACGGCGGGCTGAAGCATGGGATTTCGAGAGACTCGTCGCATATCTTAAATGCTATGTTCGTCATGATGAGGGTGTTCAGATCTTCGAATGAGGAGTGAATATGAAGATGCTCTCCCGTATCGCGCTGGCAGCCGCGTTGGTGCTTTTCGCCTCTTTCAGCAACGCCCG
>JANYAD010000036.1 GCA_025355165.1 Gammaproteobacteria bacterium
GGCCAGCCAGGGGCGACGCCGGCTGCGGCGGACAAGACGGCTGCCGCGGCACCCGCGCCGGTTGCCACCGTCGACGGCGCGCCCATTTCGCGCCTGGAATACGACATTTATGTAAAGAGCTTGCTGCAAGGGCGGCCGCAGACCGAGCTGACCTCAGAACAGCGAAACCAAGTATTGGATGAATTGATCGGCATGCGGCTGCTCGCTACCCAAGGCACCAAGGATGGTGTGGAGAAAGATCCAGACGTCGCCGGTCGGCTCGAGGTGGTACGCATGCGAGTGCTGGCGGATGCCGAATCGCAGAAATTCTTGAAGGACAAGGAGCCCACCGACACTGAATTGCACGCCGAATACGACACGGCGGTCGGCGCGATGGATAAGACCGAGTACCACGCCAAGCATATTCTGGTCGCGAGCAAGGAGCAGGCTGACCAAGTCATCAAGAAAATCAAGAGCGGTGCCAAGTTCGAAGATGTGGCCAAATCGCAGTCCACCGACGGCTCCAAGGCCAACGGCGGCGATCTTGGTTGGTTCACGCTCACGCGGATGGCTAAGCCCTTCGGCGATGCGGTGAAAAATCTGAAAAAGGGCGAGATGACGCAAGAACCCGTGCAGACGCAGTTTGGCTGGCACGTCATTAAGCTGGAAGACACTCGCGAAACGGCGCCGCCGCCGTTTGAGCAAGTCAAGCAGCAGGTCAATAACGGTGTCATCCAAAAGAAACTTCAGGCCTATGTCGACGGCTTGAAGAAGACGGCGAAGATCGAAAAAACGCTGGATGCAAAACCGGATAGCAAAGCTGAGAGCAAACCGGACGGCAAAGCTGATACTAAATAGCAAGTGGCTAGGCGTAGCGGATTTGAGCTCAAATCCGCTACGTTTTCAAGATTTCCAAAAAAGCCGCTTCCTCGAGAATTCGCACCCCGAGCTTCTCGGCTTTCTTGAGTTTGGAGCCCGCTTCGGCACCGGCCACCACATAATCGGTCTTCTTCGAAACGCTGCCGCTCACTTTCCCGCCGGCTCGCACGATGGCCTGCGTGGCCTCCTCGCGCGAGTGGGACTGCAGCGTCCCCGTAAGGACGAAGGTCTTATCGTACAGAGCGCCTGCTTTTGCCGCTTTGGCCGGCGCCGCAGGCCACCTTATCCCCGCCGCAAGCAGCCGGTCGATGACGGCGGCATTTTCAGCGTCTCGAAAATAAGCCGCCACGTGTTTTGCCACTACCGGTCCCACGTCGGGAACGCGTTGAATCTCTTCCTCGCCGGCGCGGCGTAGCAGTCTTAAGTCCGGAAAATGTTGCGCCAGCGCAGCGGCCGTAGCCTCGCCGACATCCCGGATGCCGAGCGCATAAAGAAAGCGCGGCAACGTAGTCTGCTTGGCCGCTTGTATCGCCAAGTGCACCTTGTGCGCAGATTTTTGACCCATCCGCTCCAATGTCGCGAGCCGATCTGCTTGCAGGGAGAAAAGATCCGCCGGCGTCGCCACCCAATCATGGTCGACCAATTGGTGCACCAGCTTCTCTCCGAGCCCTTGAATGTCCATGGCGCGGCGCGAAGCGAAATGTTGGATTTCTCCTTTTCGCTGCGCCGCGCAGTGCCGGCCGCCGCTACAGCGAGCGACTGCCTGATCGGCATCACGCAGCACAGGCGAGCCGCATATCGGGCAGGTGCTCGGCAGTTGCGCGAGTTTCGCGCCCGCCACGCGCCGCTCCGGCAGCACCCGCGCGACTTCCGGTATCACATCGCCCGCGCGGCGAATCACGACCGCATCGCCTACTCGGACATCTTTGCGGGTCAACTCATCCATGTTGTGGAGGGTCGCACTGCTGACGGTGACCCCGCCGACGAAGGTCGGCTCCAATTTGGCCACTGGAGTCAAAGCGCCTGTGCGACCCACTTGAAATTCAACCGCAAGCACCACGCTCAACGCTTCTTCGGCGGGAAATTTGTGTGCTACGGCCCAGCGCGGCGCCCGCGAAATGAATCCGAGCTTGCGCTGCAAATTCGCGGCATCCACTTTGTAAACCACGCCGTCAATTTGGTACGGGAGGTTAGGGCGCGCCAGCCCCATGGCCTCGTAGTACTCAAGGCAACCCTCGATCGACTCAACGACTTTCGACTGAGGGCAAATTTTGAAGCCGAAGCGTTGCAATCTTTTGAGCGTACCGCTGTGCGAGGATGCAAGTTCACCGCCCTCGATGACGCCCGTACCGTAAACGAACATGTCCAGCGGGCGCGCGGCGGTTAGCCGCGGATCCAGCTGCCGCAAGCTGCCGGCCGCGGCGTTGCGCGGATTGACGAAAGTCTTTTCGCCGCGTTCAGCCGCTGCGTCGTTGAAGCGCTTGAAGCCGGCCAACGGCATGAACACCTCCCCGCGCACTTCCAGCAGCCGCGGCGCGTTGCTCTCGCGCAGCTTGAGGGGCAGCGCATTGATGGTGCGCAGATTCTGCGTGATCTCCTCGCCGGTCTCTCCATCGCCGCGCGTGGCGCCTCGCACGAAAGTGCCATTTTCGTAAAGGGCGCTGACTGCGAGCCCGTCCAACTTCGGCTCCGCAACGTACCGAACGGCGCCGCTTTGCCCGAGCCGCTCGCGAATACGCCGATCGAAATCCCGTACTTCCTGCTCGCTGAACGCGTTGTCCAGCGACAGCATCGGCATTTGATGCTTGACGGTGCCGAATGCCGCTACCGGCGCCGCACCCACCCGCATGGTGGGCGAATGAGGATCCTTAAGCTCGGGAAAATCGCTTTCCAGGGCTCGCAGTTCCTGCATTAGCCGATCGTACTCGGCATCCGGAACCTCCGGATCATCCAGGGCGTGATAGCGGTAGTTATAGCGCTCGAGTAGTTCGGTAAGCTTCGATACGCGTGCAGTCGCCTTCTCGCGCGGACCTGCGGACTTTCGCCGGCCCACGCGTTAAGCCCGGTGCAACGAGGCTTGAAACCGCGCTATTTCATCCCGCAGGGCGCCCGCGCGCTGCGGCGAGAGCGGCATGCCTTTGGAGTCCTGCACCATTCCGGCCAATTCCTGCGCCAAGCCCCGTGCCGCCCCTAATAGTTCATCGACGGTGAGAAGCGGCTCCACGGGACCGGGCAAAACGGCAAACAGCGTAACGCCCCGAAACTCCTCAGACGACATGGTCGTCACATCGAAGGTGCCGGGCTCGACCATGCTGGCAACGCAAAACAAACTGCGGCCATCGACATGTTTGCGATGAAAGACCTGATAGCGTCCATAAGCCAAGCCATGCAATTCGAGCGCCGCGAGCAAGCTGGCCCCGGACCATCGCACCTCTCCGGGAGCGCACACGCGCAACGTGACGATTTTTTGATGCTCGCTCAAGTTGGCCGGCTGCGCCGATGAGGCCGCCACTCGGGTAGGTGGTTCGGGCGCGAACGCAGCGGCGGGAGGCGGCGGGGCTGCGGAATACGGCGCGACTCCGGCAGAGTCATAGGAGTTTGCTTGAGAAGCGGGCTCATATGCCGCAGCGAGTTTAGGCGCCGCCGCGGGCGTCATGGGAGGCGGATCTGCCTCGACCATCATCGCTCCATCGACGATGGGCACCTGATCGTATTGCTGAGTATGGATACTCAGTGGCTCGAAGGGCGGCACCCCCCATTCGCGAGCATGTGGATCGGGAGCGGCCGCGGCTTCGGCAAAAACATCGCCGCCGGCGGGCGCATCGTGGCGCAACGGCTCGACGGTCGGTGTAATTTCGCGCAGGGAGGCATTCCCCGGAGCTTGTAAAGATCGGCGCCTGCCCCACCACCATATGCCGGCGAGCAACATGACGCTTAATGCAAACAGTATCCAACGCAGCTCGGCAGCCATACGACTTTCGTACTACATCGCTGCCATGCGCACAGCCTCATCGACATCCACCGACACCAAGCGTGACACGCCGGGCTCATTCATGGTGACGCCGACCAGTTGCGACGCCATTTCCATGGTGCTCTTGTTATGGGTGATGAAAATGAACTGCACGCTGCGCGACATCTCGCGGACGATATCGCAGAATCGCCCCACGTTGTTCTCATCGAGGGGGGCGTCTACTTCGTCCAGTAGACAGAAAGGTGCGGGATTCAAGTCGAAGATCGCAAAAACCAGCGCCACGGCAGTGAGCGCCTTCTCGCCGCCGGAAAGTTGACTGATGGTACTGTTTCGCTTGCCCGGGGGCCGCGCCATTACGGAAACGCCCGCCACGGTGGATTCCTCGCCCGTCAGTTCAAGATAGGCGTGCCCGCCGCCGAAGAGGCGTGGAAATTTTTCCTTCAAGCCGGCGTTAACCCGATCGAAAGTGTCCTGGAAGCGCGTACGCGTTTCGCGATCAATCTTGCGCATCGCTGACTCGAGCGTTTCCAAGGCGTCGGTCAAATCCTTGCACTGTCGATCCAGGTATTCCTTGCGCTCCGACTGCTCTTTGAACTCCCCGATCGCAGCTAGATTGACCTGGCCCAAGCGTTCAATCTTGCCTTTGGTCTCCTCCAGCTGCGCCTCCCAGCTCTGCACAACGGCATCTTGCGGAATCTGGGCGGCGAGGGCTGAAAATTCGTAATTCGTCGCTGCCAGCTGCTCCGCGACGCCCTCGCGGCGCACCCGCACCTGCTGAGCGGCCAACCGCGCTTGATCGAGATCGGTTCGCGCCGTTTCCAGCCGCTGCTCCACCGTCATTCTCATCCCATCGTGCTCGCGCAATAGCGCATCGAGCTCATCGCTCGCGACTCTTGCGGCCCGCAATTCCGATTCTATTTCCGCCCGCAGGCGCAACTTGCCTTCCAACTGCTGCTGCGCATCGGCGAGGGGCGCTTCACCCTCGACCAATTGGGCACTCAATTCCAGGCGCCGCGTCTCCAAGTCCTCGAGCTGCTTCTCCAGACGCGCCAGCGTGTTGATCAACGAGGCGTGCGAAGATCGTCTTGACTCGACTTGAACGGCCAACTCGCGCGCATGTTGTTGCGCCGCCCCGGCCGCGGCGCGCGCATCGGTCTGGGCCGCACGCAGGCGTTCACGCTCCTGCTCCAGTTCCATGCGCTGCGGCTCGAGCGCCGCAAGGGCCTCGATGGCACTCTCCATGCGGCCGCGCGATGCGCGCAATTCCGCTTCGCTGCGCGTGAGTTCAGTGCGTACATCGGCCAATTCCGTTTCTAGCTGCTGCAACCGCCGTGTCGCATCGTCGGTGCGAACTTGCGCCGCATTGAGCTCGGCACGCCGATCGACATGCTCGCGGTGCAGTCGATTGACCTCGGTTTGGAATCGTTCGCGACGGTCTTCGTGCTCGCGAACACGCTCGCGCGTGTCGTCCAGGCTGATCTCGAGGGCTTTTACCTCGCGTTCCAGCACACCTAGCTGCATGCGGATTTCGCGCAACGTCTCTTCACGCTCGATAACTCCGGTGTGCGGATCCTTATCACGGGATACCCGCAGCCAATCCGGCCCCAGCCAAATTCCATCGCGGGTAACCACCGACTCGGTGAGCTTCAGTCCGCGCCGCAACTGCAATGCCTGGTTCAAGTTCTCCGCGGCATACACCGATGAGAGCAGAGCAGCCAGCACTTCGCTGCCTTGTACCTTCGCCTGCAGGGACTGCGCATTGTGCGAAGCGCTGGCCCCTTCCGTGGTGCTGACCACTGCCAAGTAACCGCTGTCGAAGCTCCCCAACAAGCCCGTAACGCTGTCGAGACCCTCGACGCACACCGCCTCGAGGTAGGAGCCCAACACCGTCTCTACCGCCCGTTCCCAACCTTTGTCCACCCGCAGCTGCTGCGCAAGCCGCGGCCGGCGGTCGAGCGACTGGGCCTTGAGCCATTGCGTCACTTTCCCTGAGGCTTGGCCAAGGGCTGCCTGTTGCAGGGCTTCCGTGGAGACCTGTGCGCCCTGCGCCTGCTGCAATCTCGCACGCAGGGCGTTGAGCGCCTGAGCCTGCTCTCTTTCGCTGTCGCGGGTGGCTGATAACGCAGCGAGCAGCTCTTGCAGTTCTGCCGCCGCTTTCTCGCCGGCTGTGCGCACCACCTCAGCGCGCTCGCTTAAGGTTTCTAATGCGACCGGCTGCTGCAATTGCTCGAATGCCGATCTTTCCGTCTCTTGACGCGTCTGCTGCTGCAGCAGGCGCCGCTGCTGGCTCTCCAGCTGTTCGATGCGTGCCCGTTCGACTTGGGTTTCACGCTGGCGAGATGCGACGGATTGGGCGTGGGCTTCCCAAGTCTCCTGCCACGCTGCCAATGCCTGCTCACTGTCAGCCCGGACCTGGGAAGCAACGTTCTCCCGCTCATGAGCCGCATCTAGGGCCGGCACCATCGTCGAGAGTTCCAGAATCAAGGATTCCAATTGCACCCGGTCGAGTTGGACGACCCGGGCAAGCTCGGCCGCCTGGGAATCGATTTGTTCCAAGTCGGCTTGCTGCCGCTGGCGCATCTCACGGGTGAATTCGATGCTCTGCTCGATCCGGGTCACCTCCGCGCCCGCTTCGTAAAAGCGCGCCTGAATCGCACTCAGAGCGTCGGTTTTAAAGCTTTGATCCGCACGAATGCGCTCGATCCGCGCCTCCGCTTCGCGCAGATCCGCCAGCACGCTTTGCATTGCCGTCTCGGCACTCAAGGCCGCGGCATCGCGCATACCCGCCTCGCCATCGAGACTCTGCAGGCGTAATACCAGCAGTTCGGCGGACAGCTTACGTTCCTCTTCCTTGAGCGTCTGATAGCGCCGCGCGGTAGCGGCTTGGCGTTGCAAATGACGAATTTGCTTTTCGACTTCTTCGCGCAAGTCGTTGAGCCGATCCAGATTCTCCCGGGTATGGCCGATACGGCTTTCGGTTTCGCGCCGCCGCTCTTTGTAGCGGGAAATACCCGCCGCCTCTTCAAGAAACGCCCGTAGATCATCCGGGCGAGCCTCGATGATGCGGGAAATCATGCCTTGTTCGATGATGGCGTAGCTTCGAGTCCCTAAGCCGGTGCCCAAGAACAATTGCGTGATGTCCTTGCGCCGTACCTTGGTGCCATTGATGAAGTAGTCCGAAGAGCCATCCCGGCTCACCGCACGGCGCAGTGCGACTTCGTTATAGTTGGCATAGGGCCCGCCGATCTTGCCGTCGGAATTGTCGAATACCAACTCGACCGACGCGGTACCCAATGGTTTGCGCGAAGACGACCCGTTGAAAATGACATCGGCCATCGAATCGCCGCGCAAGTGCTTGGCGGAAATCTCGCCCATCACCCAGCGCACGGCATCAATGATGTTGGATTTTCCACATCCGTTGGGGCCGACGACGCCGGTCAGACTGCTGGGAAAAGTGACCGTGGTCGGATCGACGAAAGACTTGAAGCCGGCAATTTTGAGTTTCGTTAAGCGCATTTTTTCAGTGACCCTTCAATTCCCGCCGGCCTCGACTTCCCGTCGTGGGCCATTAATGGCGCGTAGTGTAGAGTAAACGTCACACACGTAAACCCCTTAACATGGTCCACCTATTTTTGTCATGACAGAACCCAACGCGCGCCTTGAAGTTTTCAACAATCCTGCACCAGAGCGGGACTTCACCATACGCATGACTATTCCCGAATTTTCCTGTCTGTGCCCGAAAACCGGGCAACCGGACTTCGCCACACTGGAACTCGAATACATCCCCGACGAGCGCTGCATTGAGCTCAAGTCCCTGAAGCTCTATATCTGGTCATTCCGCGAACGCGGCGCCTTCCATGAAGCGATCACCAACGAGATCCTGAAGGATCTGGTGGCGGTGACAGCACCGCGTTTTATGCGGGTTTTGGCCAAATTCAATGTACGCGGTGGCATTTACACCACCGTGATCGCGGAACACCGAGCCGCCGGCTGGCTGGCCCCGGTGCCGGTCACCCTTCCCTAGGGTAATTTGCTTCCCAATCATAGGCTTAAGTTGGCGAAATATGTTTCGCCTACGCCCTGTACAGGCCCTGATGCGTCGGTATAATCGCGCGCTCTTTCGTTAGGAGCGGAAAATTCAAATGCCCTCGAAGAAACCGAATAAAGCGGCGAAGCGGCCAGGTAAGGCGACACCTAAAAAAGCGACTCAAAAAGCAGCCGCTCCTAAAAAGGCGGCCAAGCCGCCGACGAAAGCCAAGCCCATCGCCACATCGAAGGTAACAGTGAAACCGACCAAACCCGTATCCAAACCCGTGAGCGCAAAGCCTGCGATCACCCAGACACCCCGGGCGAAGCCTGCGGTGCTGAAGTCCATGCCGACGCAAGAAACACCGCGAGCCGCGGCGGAACACGCCACCCCCATCAAGTTCGACCCGCGGCCCCTCGTCATGTCGCGAACACTGCAGAACGATGAGGACAGCGACGGCGAGGTGGCTGCCTCTGCCAGCCTGCTGGCAGGTCCGCGCAATGTAAAACCCTATATTGCGCGCCGCGGCGAGCAGTATATGAACAAGGAGCAGTTGGAGCATTTCGCCCGCATTTTGCAGAACTGGAAGCGCGACCTCATGGTTGAAGTCGACCGCACCGTGCTGCATATGAAGGATGAGGCGGCCAATTTTCCCGATCCGAACGACAGAGCTACTCAAGAGGAGGAGTTCAGTCTGGAACTTCGGACTCGCGATCGAGAACGAAAGCTGATTCGAAAGATCGATGAAGCGCTGAAGCGAACCGAAGACGGCTCATATGGCTACTGCCTGGAAACCGGCGAAGAGATAGGCATCAAGCGATTGGAGGCTCGTCCGGTCGCGACCTTGTCGGTCGAAGCACAGGAGCGGCGCGAGCGGCGGGAAAAGCAGTACGGCGATCGCGACGACCGGTACCGGTAGGCTCTCCTACGTAGGGCGATTCGCGCCGACCCCGTCGGGCGACCTGCACTTAGGCTCTCTGTACACCGCGGCGGCGAGCTATTTGGACGCTCGCTCCCATGGCGGGCACTGGTTGTTACGCCTCGAAGACCTCGACCGCCCAAGGGAGGTTCGGGGCGCGGCGGACGGGATTGTGCGTACCCTGGAGCGGTTTGGCTTCGAGTGGGACGGAGGATTGACCCGCCAGCAAGACCGCGGCGAGCATTACGCTGCGGCTCTGCGATCCCTTGCGGCACGCAACCTGACATTTGAGTGCTCCTGCAGCCGATTGCAGTTGGATGATGAGCTGCGCTATCCGGGCACGTGCCGCGAACGAGCCGGCGATCCGGGGACAAAGACAGCCACCCGTGTGAGAGTCGAACCGGGCCACATCTTCTTCACGGACCGTATTCAAGGCACCTACCGGCAAGATGTATCCGTCGCAGCCGGCGACCTGATCTTGAGGCGCCGCGACCGGATCGTCGCGTATCTCTTGGGAGTGGTCGCGGATGACGCTGCCCAGGGGGTCACTCACATCGTGCGCGGCGCCGACCTCCTCGACAACACCCCCCGACAGATATACCTACAGCGGCTGTTAGGTTATCCGCAGCCCACCTACGCGCACGTGCCGGTCCTCACCGAGCCCGACGACACCAAGCTCGCCAAATCCCGTCGCAGCGTGCGCGTATGCGCAAATTCCCCCGTTCCCGAGCTGTTATCGGTCTTCTCGCTGTTGGGATTACAGCCCCCTCGGGAGCTCGATTCGGCGGCTGTCTCGGAGCTCTGGGCTTGGGCTAAAGCGCAGTGGAGCATCCAGAGGGTGCCCAGACGCCTGAATCTGCGTGTAACCAGTTCAATTTGAAGTACAAAAATCCCGGTTTGCCTGGGCGCTGCATTGCGCTATTCTTTGGGACTCTAGACCCTGTGACCAAAACGTGGACTGGCACGAACCGAAATTCCTTCGGCGGTGCCGGCCAACACGAGCGAGGAGCCCCATGAGCGAACCGCGAGTGATTAAAAAATACCCGAATCGACGCCTTTATGACACCGTCGAGAGCCGGTACATCACCTTGGCTGATGTGAGGCGCCTGGTAATCGAAAAAATAGAATTCATCGTTGTCGACAAGAAAAATGGCTCGGATATAACGCGCAGCATTCTGCTGCAAGTCATCGCAGAGCAGGAACATTTGACGGAGCCGATCCTGAGCCAAGAATTCATGGTGGGCGTGATCCGTTCCTACGGGACTGCATTGCAAGGCCAAGTCAGTCCGCACCTGGAACAAAGTCTCAAGCAACTATGGAGTCAGCAGCCCAATCCACCGCTTCGCGAGCGCATCAAGACGATGGCAGCCGGAGAAGCGCCGCGTCCGCGCGTCGCCTCGAACTTAGTCCGCGACGGCTAATAGACTGCGCGGCAGCGAAAACTGCCGCGCATTATTTTAAGCCGCGTCGACGTTGCGCATAACAAGCGCACGCGCCCCTGCCGGTCGACCTCGAGCACTTTAACGCGCACCACATCGCCTTCCTTGAGTTTGTCGCCTACGCGCTCCACGCGTTCCTCGGAAATCTGCGATATGTGCACCAGGCCGTCGCGGCCCGGAAGAATGGTTACGAAGGCGCCGAAATCCATCAGGCGCGCGACTTTGCCCTCATAGATCCGCCCGACTTCAACGTCGGCGGTGATTAGCTCGATTCGGCGCTGCGCCTCGCGGCCGGCAGCTCCTTGCACGGAAGCAATTTTTACCGTGCCGTCATTCTCGATATCGATCGAGGTACCGGTCTCTTCAGTAATCTGACGGATCACCGCGCCGCCTTTGCCGATCACGTCGCGAATCTTTTCCGGGTCGATCTTCAGAGTAATGATCGTCGGCGCCCACTCGGACATGTTCTCGCGCGGTTTGGAAAGCACCTTGTTCATTTCAGCTAAGATGTGCAAGCGACCTTCGCGTGCCTGCTCCAAGGCCACTTTCATGATCTCGCGGGTGATGCTGGTGATCTTGATGTCCATCTGCAGCGCAGTGATGCCGTCTTTGGTGCCGGCCACTTTAAAGTCCATGTCGCCTAGATGGTCTTCATCTCCCAGAATGTCCGTCAGTACTTGAAAGCGAGCGCCTTCTTTCACCAGACCCATCGCCACGCCGGCGACCGGCGCTTTGATCGGCACGCCCGCATCCATGAGCGCAAGGCTAGTGCCGCACACCGAGGCCATCGAGCTTGAACCATTGGACTCGAGGATTTCAGAAACGACTCGAATCACGTACGGAAACTTATCAACTCCCGGCATGACCGCTTTGACACCGCGCTTCGCAAGGTTACCGTGACCGATTTCACGGCGCTTCGGCGACCCCATCATGCCGGTCTCACCGACGCTGAACGGCGGGAAGTTATAGTGCAGCATGAATGGTTCTTTGCGTTCGCCCGTCAGTCCGTCGATGACCTGCGCATCGCGTCCCGTTCCTAAGGTGGTAACCACCAGCGCCTGTGTTTCACCGCGAGTGAACAGTGCTGAACCGTGCGTGCGCGGCAATACACCGGTGCGAATGTTGATGGCGCGGACCGTCTTGGTGTCGCGGCCGTCAATTCGAGGATGACCTTCGAGTATTTGCGCTCGAACCAGGCGATATTCCAGATCGAAAAACTCATTGCCGATGTGCTCGGCGGTGAATTGGCTCGTTCCGGTTTGCGAATCGTGTTTGGTCAGCGCTGCAATCGCCGCGGCCTTGATCTCGCCGATTTTGGCATAGCGCTGCTGCTTCTCGGTCAAGGTGTAAGCGGCTACGAGATTCTTTTCTGCGAACCCCGCGACCGCGGCCTTCAGTGCGGTGTTCGGCTCCGGGGCGGTCCAGGTCCACTTCGGTTTGCCGGCTTCGGCCACCAGCTCGTTAATGGCCTTGATGGCCGTTTGCATCTGTTCATGACCGAAGGTCACGGCGCCTAGCATCACTTCTTCATTGAGACCATCGGCTTCCGACTCAACCATCAGCACGCCTTCTTGCGTGCCGGCGACGACCAAATCCAGCTTCGAGGAGCTCAACTGCGTGGCCGTCGGATTAAGCACGTATTTGCCGTCAATGTACCCGACGCGCGCTGCGCCGATCGGACCCATGAAGGGCATGCCGGAAATCGCCAGTGCGGCAGAGGCACCGAGCAGAGATGCGATATCCGGATCCACTTCCGAATTCACTGAAATCACGGAGGCGACAACTTGCACATCGTTGATGAAGCCTTCTGGAAACAACGGCCGGATCGGCCGATCGATCAGACGCGAGGTGAGGGTCTCTTTTTCCGTCGGTCGTCCCTCGCGCTTGAAAAATCCGCCGGGGATGCGGCCGGCGGCATAAGTCTTTTCCTGATAGTTCACGGTGAGCGGGAAGAAATCCCGTCCCGGAGTCGACTTCTTCAGGCCCACCGCCGTCACCAGCACCACAGTCTCGCTCATGGAGACGAGCACCGCGCCGTCCGCCTGGCGCGCGAGTTCGCCGGTTTCCAGGGTCACGGTGTGATCCCCATATTTAAAACTTTTTTTGATAGCGCCCAACTTGAGCCCCTTTGATAATTCGAGTGAAAGACGCAGACGCACGTGGCGCGTCTGCAGCGGCGCCTGCTAGCGGCGTAACCCCAATTGTTCGACCAATTGCGTGTATTTGTCCGGAGTGGTGCTCTTGAGATAATCGAGCAACTTGCGCCGCTGATTGACCATCTTGAGCAGCCCGCGACGCGATGCGTGGTCGGCTTTGTGCGTAGTGAAATGCTGGCTCAAGCCGTTAATGCGCTCGGACAACAAGGCAATTTGAACTTCGGGGGAGCCGGTGTCTTGCGCACTGCGCTGAAATTTACCGACGACGCCCGTCTTTTCTTCACGAGTAAGTGGCATTGAAATCAAACCCTCAATCAATAACTTAGGACTTTTAAGAAGGCGCGCATTGTACGCGTCGCGGCACTCGCCCTCAAGCCCGATTCGCAGCGGACGAAATAAGCCGCAGCGGCTTCAGGCCGGCGGCTTCGATCTGCCCTAAACCCAGAAATCCCAGGCCGTCCGCATAGATACGCACCGTACCGGATAGCGCGCCGGGCATTTCCGAGGCAAGGCTGACGGTTTGGCCCTGGCGAAATGCACTGACCCCGCCGGCCGGCAAGTCAAAACGCGCGCAGGCGCAAAGGGCGGCATCGACGGGCAAGAGAACCTCGCGGCGCTGAGCCGCGGACATGGATTCGAGCGCCTCGAAGGAGAGCGGAGTTGGCTGCTCGAAGGGGGCAACCCCAACGCGACGCAGCGAAGCCAAATGACCTACGGTGCCTAATTGGGTCGCCAAATCCTCCGCCAAGACCCGGATATAAGTGCCTTTCGTGCAGCGCACATCAAAACTGAGATCAGGCGCCTGCCAATCACGCAAATTAAGCTCGTGGATAGTAATGGCCCGGGCAATACGCTCCCGGGTGATACCGGCCCGGGCATACTCGTAAAGCGGTTTGCCATCCTGTTTGAGGGCCGAATGCATGGGTGGAATTTGGCTATAGGCGCGCGGAAACAGCGATAGCTCATGCCGCAGCCGTTCCTCTGAAAGCGCAGGCACGGCGCGCCGTTCGATCACCTCGGATTCGCGATCGGCACTCGCCGTGCGCTCGCCCAGACGCACCGTCACGCGGTAGGTCTTGTCCGCTTCGAGCAACTGCGCCCCAAACTTGGTCGCTTCGCCGAAGCAAATCGGTAACAGACCCGAGGCCAGGGGGTCCAGCGAGCCGGTGTGCCCCGCTTTGCGGGCGTTGAATAAGCGCTTTACGCGCGCAACGGCAGCCGCGGAACTTAGGCCCAAGGGCTTGTCGAGCAATAAGATTCCGTCGATATCCTGGGGCACGCCTCAGCCCTCGTCGATAATGTGATCATGCGCGTTCGCGCCGGTCTCGGTGGAATCTGAACCCTCGGCGCCTGGTTTCTTCAGCGAATCGATCAACTGGGTGAGCCGCACTCCGTGCTCGATGGACGTATCGAGTTCGAAGGTCAAGGTGGGCGTATAACGAATCATCAGCGATTTGGACAAGGCGTTGCGCAAAAAGCCCGCGGCACTCTCCAGGCCGCGCTGAACCTTTGGGTCAGGACCTGGCTTACCGAAAATCAGATAATAGACATGCGCCGTGCGTAAATCGCCCGTTACGTTAACCGCGGTGATCGTCACATTGCCGATGCGCTCGTCTTTTACGTAACGGCGCAGCAGTTCGGTCAGCTCGCGCTGGATTTGCTCGCCTAAACGCTTGGCTCGCGGATTGTCTTTGGCCATAGGCTAGGAGCCTCTCCGGCGAGCGGCAGCGCGCACTAAAGCGTGCGCGCCACTTCCACTCGCGAATAGCATTCGATCTGATCGGCCTCGTGGACATCGTTATAATTTTTTACGCCGATGCCGCACTCGGTGCCGGCGCGTACTTCATTGACATCGTCCTTGAAACGCTTCAAGGATTCCAGTGCACCCTCGAAGATGACGACGTTGTTGCGCAGTACACGGATCGGAAAGTTGCGCCGCACATATCCGTCAATGACCATGCAGCCCGCCACCGTGCCGAACTTGCTCGAGCGAAACACGCTTCGAACCTCGGCGAGCCCGACGATCTGCTCCTTGACCTCCGGCGATAGCATGCCGGTCAACACGGCTTTGATATCGTCGATGGCTTCGTAAATGATGCTGTAGTAGCGAACGTCGACTCCATGGTCTTTGATCGCCGTGCGTGCCGCGGCATCGCCACGTACGTTGAACGCGATGATGCGCGCCTTGGACGCCGCCGCCAAAGTCACGTCCGACTCCGTCAGGCCGCCCACGCCGGAAGCCACGATATTGACGGCCACCTCTCCGGTCGACAGGCTGTTCAGAGAATCGCGCAATGCCTCGGCGCTGCCTTGCACATCGGCTTTGATCAGGATCTGCACCAGGTCGGCCTTGTTCTCGCCCATGGTGGAGAACACGTCCTGCATATTGCTGGCTTTTTGCGCAAGCTTGACGTCCCGCGACTTCGATTGACGGTGCGTGGCCACTTCGCGCGCCTTGCGCTCGCTCTCCACCACCAACAGCTCATCTCCCGCATTGGGTGCGCCAGACAAGCCGAGCACCACGACGGGAATGGAGGGTCCGGCTGACTCAACCGGATGTCCGGCTTCATCGAACAGCGCGCGTACACGACCGAATTCCTGGCCGATCAGAAGAGGATCACCGAGCTTCAGTGTGCCACGCAACACCAGCACGGTTGCCACCGCCCCGCGGCCCTTCTCGAGGCTAGATTCGATGACGTAGCCGGCCGCCAGGCCGGCAGTGGGAGCCTTGAGCTCCAGCACCTCGGCTTGCAGCAAGATGCTGTCAAGCAGTTGATCGACGCCCTGTCCGGTTCGCGCTGAAACCGGCACGAAGATGTTCTCCCCGCCCCACTCTTCTGGGATCACCCCGTACTTGGTGAGCTCCTGCTTGACTTTTTCCGCATCCGCTTCGGGCTTGTCCATCTTGTTGAGCGCCACGACGATGGGTACCTTTGCCGCCTGCGCATGCTGGAGTGCTTCGACGGTCTGCGGCATCACGCCATCATCAGCGCCGACCACCAGAATGACGATGTCGGTGACCTGCGCGCCGCGCGCGCGCATCGAGGTGAACGCGGCATGGCCGGGCGTATCAAGAAAGGTCAACATGCCCTTCGCCGTCTCGACATGATAGGCGCCGATATGCTGAGTGATGCCGCCGGCTTCGCCCGCGGCTACCTTGGTACGCCGAATGTAATCCAGCAGCGATGTCTTGCCGTGATCGACGTGCCCCATGACGGTCACCACCGGCGGGCGCGGCAATACCTCGAGCGACGAATCGGTCTCGCCTTGCAAATCATCTTCGATAATATTTTCTTTGCGAAGCACGGCCGTATGGCCCATCTCCTCGACCACCAATACCGCGGTGTCTTGCTCGACCATCTGGTTGATGGTTGCCATGACGCCCATATTCATCATGATCTTGATGACTTCAGTGGCCTTTACCGCCATTTTCGCCGCGAGCTCGCCCACCGTCATGGCCTCGCCGATTGCCACTTCGCGCACCACGCGCGCGGTCGGCATCTCGAATCCATGCTTGGTATCCGTATCTCCGCCGACCGAGCGCCGGCGCCCGTCGCGGGATTTCTTTTTCTTGTGCCGAGAACTGACATCCCCGACGATGTGCAGCTCCTGCCGGCCATAGCGGGTCGCCTTGTCGTCGACCACTTCTCGGGAAGTCTTTCCCGGCTTGACCGCCGCTGCCTTGCGCTCTCGTTCTGCAACCTCACGAGCCTGAATTTCAGCAACGCGCCGCGCTTCTTCCTCGGCCGTGCGTTTGCGATTTTCCTCATCGCTGCGGCGCCGGCTTTCCTCTTCTTGGCGCTCCCGGTCCAACCGCTCTTTTTCAAGCCGCTCGTGTTCCGCGCGCTCCAGAGCCTGTTTGGCTTGCTCTTCGGTTTCGCGCAGCTTGTCGATTTCTTCCTGCTGGTGCCGCGCCTGATCCTCGAGAACCTCGCGTTTGACGTAGGTACGCTTGCTGCGCACCTCGACATTCACGGTGCGCGCTCGCCCCTGTGGACTGGCAAGCTTGAGCTCTGATTGCGATTTGCGGCGCAGCGTAATTTTCCGCGGCGCCGCGTCCCCCTGCAACTCACCGTGGCCGTGGCTGCGGCGCAGATGCGTCAGAAGTTCATGCTTCGCATCTTCGCTGATCATATCTTCGGCACTATCGACTTTGATGCCGGCTTGATCCAGTTGCTGCAGCAGCCGATCGACCGGTACTTTCAGCACCTCAGCGAATTGAGCGACGGTTACATCTGCCATACTTGCTCCTAAACCTTTGCTTCTTCCGCGAACCAGTGCTTGCGGGCATTCATGATCAATTCACCGGCTTGCTTTTCATCAACGCTGCCCATCTCGACCAGTTCATCGACAGCCAGATCAGCCAAATCGTCGCGGCTGCGGATGCCCTTGCGTGCCAGAGCCTTGCCTAGACTCTCGCCCGTGATTTCGATCAGATCGGCGCCCGGCTCGGCGCCATCCATCGACTCCTCGCTGGCGATGGCCTGAGTCAACAGCACATCGCGCGCACGCGTGCGCAGTTCCTTGACGATTTCCTCATCGAACTCCTCAATGCCGTTAAGCTCGCTGGCAGGAACATAGGCAATCTCCTCGATCGTCGAGAAGCCTTCCTGCACCAGAATGCTCGCCACATCGGCGTCGACATCCAGCTGTTTCATGAATGTTTCGCGCAGCGCCGAGGACTCCGTCTCGCTCTTCGCTTCGGCTTGCGATTCGCTCATCACGTTCAGTTCCCAACCAGTCAATTCACTGGCCAGCCGAATGTTCTGGCCGCCCCGGCCAATGGCCTGCGAGAGCTTGTCTTCCGACACGGCGATATCCATGGAGTGCGAATCCTCATCGACCACGATGGAAGTCACTTCCGCGGGCGCCATGGCATTGATAACGAACTGAGCGTTGTTATCGTCGAACGGAATGATATCAACACGCTCTCCTGCGATCTCATTGGAAACCGCCTGCACCCGCGAGCCGCGCATACCGACGCATGCACCGACCGGGTCGACCCGCGGATCGTTGCTGCGCACCGCGATTTTCGCACGCACTCCCGCGTCGCGCGCCGCCGCCAGAATGTTGATCAAGCCCTGGCCTACTTCCGGCACTTCTAGCTTGAACAATTCGATTAGGAATTCCGGCGCCGTGCGCGATAGGAACAGCTGCGGCCCGCGCGGTTCCGTGCGCACTTCTTTCAAATAGGCCTTGATGCGATCTTGCGATCTAACCGGCTCGCGCGGAATCATTTCTTCGCGGGCGATGAATCCTTCCGCATTGGCGCCGAGATCGACATAAACCCCGTTGCGGTCGACGCGCTTGACGATGCCGCTGACCAGGGTTCCGGCGCGATCCTTGTACGCATCGACCACCTGCGCGCGTTCCGCTTCGCGGACTTTTTGCACAATGACCTGCTTGGCCGTCTGCGCCAGAATCCGCCCGAACGGTACCGACTCCATCGGCTGTTCGACAAACCCGCCCGGCTCTACGTCTTTATCGAGATCTCGCGCATCGTCCAGGCGCAGCTCGCGCTCCGGTGTCTCCAACTCGCTTGATTCGTCCGCGAATACCTTCCAGCGCCGGAAGGTATCGTAGCCTCCGGTCTTGCGGTTGATCGAGACGCGCACGTCTAGCTCCTCGCCGTATTTCTTGCGAGCCGCGGACGCCAGAGCGGCTTCGAGCGCGTCGAATATGATTTCCTTATCGACGCCTTTCTCGTTGGAAACCGCATCGACGGCCATCAAAATTTCTTTGTTCATAATCTCTTAAGACTCCTACTCACTGCGGCCGCAATCTCGCCTTCTGAATTCGATCGAGCGGCAGACTATGCATCTTGCCGTCGACGTCCACTACAATCGTATCCTGCACCACCGACTTCAATACCCCGACAAATCGGCGACGCCCGTCCATCGGCAGCTTCAGCTCCGCAAAAATCCGCTGATCGACGAAGCGTTCGAAGTGCGCACGCGTGCGCAATATTCGATCGAAACCCGGCGAGGAAACCTCCAGCGTGTAATGCCCCTTAATCGGATCCTCGGTCTCGAGCACCTGGCTGACGGCGTGGCTGACGCTTGCGCAATCCTCCACCGTAATGCCGAGCTGCGAACCGTCGCGCGGTCGATCTATGAATACCCGCAGCATGCCGCCGCGCCCTTCGCGCGCAATCTCGACATCCACCAACTCAAACCCGAGCGCCTCGATCGGCGGCTCTAACAAGCGCATCAAGGCGTCACGCATCTTTAAAAGGCCCTAAAGAAACAAAAAAGGGGACCATCGGCCCCCTTACTCTCAACGAAATAGCCCCAAAAAAGGGGCCAGGCAGTCATCAGCGGAACTCTGGTCGACCCTGCTCCCGGCAAGGGCGGCGATTATAGGCAAAGCCACTTCTGGCGTAAACCCTTCCAAGCGGATTTGCGCAGCTTTAAAAACTTAAGGCCGCTTCGCAGCGGCCTTAAGTAATCGCTTAAATCTCAAACGCCGTTACCAGCGCTTGGGACCCCGCGATCCGCCACCGCCACCACCACCGCCACCGCCACCGCCACCGGTGCGCTCCTGAGCCTCATTCACTTTCAGCGCTCGCCCGTCGACGTCGTGGCCGTTTAAAGCCTGCATAGCGCGCGCAGCGTCTGCGCTTGCCATTTCAACGAAGCCGAAACCGCGGGGCCGACCGGTGTCGCGATCATTGATCAACGCCACTGATTGTACGGCGCCATGCTTTTCGAACAGCGCGCGTACTGCGGATTCGTCCATTGAGAACGGGAGATTGCCAACATACATTTTCGTCATGTGAAGAATACCTGCTACAAAAGAAACTATCGGCCGGTCACGCGTGCCTATGTTTGCGAACCTTTAAGCGGAATGCCAGCCACCTGGATCGAGGAACTGCTTTGTGGGTTGTTGGCCAAGGTGACGCCGGAGCGGCGCTGTGACCAGAAACGGACCAAGTAGAAATCACGAACCGGCGCGGATATTACAGCAATTTACTGATTAATACGAATATTTTGCGCGATGGCGCCAATGCTGCCTAGCAGCAATCCTAGTCATGAGCGCCGGACGCGGCTATCCTTCGGCCAGTCTGTCAGCGGAATCTCATCTTAATGCCGGTCTCCGGATGCCCTTAGCCTTCTTTTCGCCTAAATACTGGTTCACTTGGCTCGGACTGGCAATGATGAGGGTCCTCGAGCGGCTGTCCTTCCCAACGCAAATTCGCGTCGGCCATGCACTTGGGGCACTCTTGCGCCGCCTGCCTCTAGGTTACTGGCGGATCGCGCGTCGAAATATTGCGCTCTGCCTACCCGAACTTTCCGCTCGCGAACGCGAGGATTTGCTGGAGCGGCACTGCCACAGCTTGGGAGTGGCCTTGTGCGAGACCGCGGACACCTGGTGGAGCAGCGATGCCCGCCTCAATAAACTGGCCGATGTGCAGGGGCTGCATCACCTGCAGGCCGCGTTGACCAAGGGCCGCGGCGCAATCTTGGTCGGCGGCCATTTCACCACCATTGAGATTAGCACCCGCATATTGGGCACGGTCGTGCCGCTCAATGTGGTGTATCGCCCCCTGAAGAACCAGGTGCTGTCGCACGTCATGTTCAAAAGCTTTTGCCGTCATGGCAAGCCCATTCCTAAGGATGACATCAGGAGCATGGTGCGGGCGCTGAAAAAAAACGAAGCGGTGTGGTTTGCGCCCGACCAGAGTTATCGCAACAAGGGTGCGGTCATGGTCAATTTTTTCGGGATCCCTGCGGCCAGCAACCCCGCAACCTCGCGTCTGGCACGCATTTCCGGCGCCGCCGTCATGACCTATTTCGGCGAAAGGCTGCCGGGAGATGCGGGATACCGAGTGGTCATCGGGCCCGCTTTCGAGAATTTCCCCGGCTCTGATCCCATTGAGGATGTGGAGTGGTACAACCGTTTGCTCGAAGCGCAAGTGAGACGGGTCCCGGATCAGTACCTTTGGGTTCACCGCCGGTTCAAAGGTTTGCGCACCGATTATCCCGACTATTATGGGCGCGATTCGCACAACGGCGCGGCGCAGCGCTTACCTGACCCCGTGCAGCGCCCATCCGACTAGAGAAAGCCATGCCATCGCTGCGCAAAGCCACGCTTGCCGATGTCCCGACACTGAAGGCGCTGATTGCCCGTTCGGCCCGGCAATTGAGCGGCGCCGACTACACGCCGCGAGTCGTCGAGGGGGCGTTGCGGGGTGCGTTTGGCGTCGATTCGCAATTGCTGGCCGACCAGACTTTTTTTGTGGTCGAAGAGAACGGACAAATCATCGGCTGCGGCGGGTGGAGCTTTAGGTCCACGCTCTTTGGCGGTGATGCGCGCGCCGATCGTGATCCGGCCATACTCGATCCGACCTGCCAGCCTGCCAAGATTCGCGCCTTCTTCGTCGATCCAGCCTACGCTCGGCGTGGCATCGGGTCCATGCTGCTCACCCATTGCGAGGACGCGGCGCGCGCCCACGGCTACGCTCAGGCCGAACTCATGGCAACCTTGCCGGGCGTCAAGCTGTACGCCGCGCGCGGATATGTCGGCGGGCCCGAAGTGTATTTCGATGTCGGCTCAGGAGACACCATCACCTTTGTTCCGATGCGAAAGTCTCTGTACGCTCCCTAGCTAGGGGCCTAGTCGCGCCACAGGCGCTCCCAGCCCTCATGCCCCAAGGCACGCAAGGTGCGCATGTTCCTCAAGAATATTTCGTCGGTATCGGCCACGGCGGCCACCGCGCGCTCGACGCTCGCTTCGCGCAGCAGGTGCAGCATCGGATACGGCGAGCGGTTGGTATAATTTTCGATGTCCTGAGGCTGCGATTCATGGAATTGGTACTGCGGATGGAAGCTGGCCACTTGCACTTCCCCTTCCAAGCCCAGTGAGGCGACGCTGGCATCGCATACCTTCAGAAAGCTGTTGTACTCCATGAAATCGGTCAACACCCAGGGGTGAATCAGCAGCGTGGTCTCGCATTGCATCGGGTCCGCGGCGGCGAGCAAACGAAGTTCCGAGTGAAGTTCTCGCAGCAGAGCAGCTTTGCTGCGCTTCTCGCTGACGACGAAACGAACGCGGCCGCTCCGATAAGGGCTCTCGGCGAAGGGGCACAAGTTTAGGCCGACCACCGATCTTTCCACCCACAGCATGGTTGCCGCAATGACTTCATCGACACTCATAAGGACCCCAAACTGAACGCAGCTTCGCCGGCACATCGAGTATCCTAAACGCGGACCTTTAACTTGAGAACCTACGATGCCACAAAGGATTCCCGCGACGCTCATCGCCGGAGACGGAATTGGACCTGAGATCATGGAAGCCACGCTCGCCGTGCTCGACGCGCTCGGCGCTCCGTTCGAATGGGATCGGCAAATTGCCGGCTTGGAGGGCGTGAGGGCGGCGGGTGATCCCCTCCCCGCTAAAACAATTGAAAGCATCAGGCGCAACCGGCTTGCCCTTAAAGGCCCGCTCGAAACACCGTCGGGAGGAGGATATCGGTCCTCCAACGTTCGCCTGCGAGAAGAATTTAAATTATATGCGAATCTGCGCCCTGCCCGCACTCTCATCCCGGGTGGCCGTTTCGACAATATCGATTTGGTGGTGGTGAGAGAAAATCTGGAGGGTTTGTACATCGGCCACGAGATGTACATACAAATAGACGATGATCCGCATGCATTGGCAATGGCGACCGGCGTAAATACGCGCCAGGGCAGCCGGCGCCTGTTGGAATTCGCGTTTGCGCATGCGGTGGCGACCGGGCGAAAAAAAGTCGCCATCGTGCACAAAGCCAACATCATGAAGGCGCTGACGGGAATCTTTCTCGAGACAGGACTCGATCTGTACGAACGCAAATACAAGGGCCAATTCCTTTTGGAGACGGTCATCATCGATGCGTGCGCGATGAAGCTGGTTTTGAACCCGTGGCAATTCGATGTGTTGGTGACCACTAATTTGTTCGGCGACATTCTCTCCGACCTGGTGGCGGGATTGGTTGGCGGTCTCGGGATGACTCCCGGCGGAAACATCGGGGCCGATGCGGCTATATTTGAAGCCGTGCATGGCTCGGCGCCCGATATCGCCGGCAAAGGAGTCGCCAACCCGATCGCGCTGCTGCTGGCAGGGGCGATGATGCTCGATCACTGCCACCTGCCGCACATGGCCGCGCGCTTGCGTACCAGCATCGAGCAAACCTTGAACCTCGATCAGGTGAGAACCGGGGATTTGGGCGGCCGCTCTAAAACGGCGGAATTCACCCGCGCCTTGATCGAGCGTATCGGCCGGTAGCTGCAACTTGGATCCAATTGTCTCGATTCGCGGCGTGACAAAGTCCTATGCTTCGGGATTCCAAGCCTTGAAGCTGGTGAATCTTGACATCAACAAGGGGGAGATTTTCGCCCTTCTCGGGCCCAACGGCGCCGGCAAGACCACGCTGATCAACATCATCTGTGGCATCGTGACAATGAGTTCAGGGAGCGTGATTGCCGATGGCCACGACATCGTGCGCAATTACCGCGCCGCCCGCTCCATGATCGGCTTGGTGCCCCAGGAACTCAGCACCGATGCATTCGAAACGGTGTGGGCCACCGTTTCCTTCAGTCGCGGGTTATTCGGTCGAGCGCCCAATTCCAATTTCATCGAAGGGCTGCTTCGGGATTTGTCGCTCTTGGACAAGCGCAACAGCCGGATCATGACTTTGTCGGGAGGCATGAAGCGGCGAGTAATGATCGCCAAGGCCTTGTCACATGAGCCGCAAATTTTGTTTCTGGATGAGCCGACCGCCGGCGTGGATGTCGAACTGCGCCGCGACATGTGGAACCTGGTACGCGGCCTGCGCGAAAAAGGAGTGACGATCATTTTGACCACGCACTACATCGAAGAAGCCGAGGAGATGGCCGACAGAATCGGCGTCATCAACAAAGGCACGCTGATGTTGGTCGAGGACAAGAAGGAGCTGATGAAGCAGCTCGGCAAAAAGCAGCTCACCTTGCATCTGCAAACGCCGCTGACGCAAATTCCCGGTGAGCTCGCGCCCTTCAATCTTGAACTCAAAAACGGCGGTGCTGACCTGGTACATACGGTCGAGAGCGCCAGCAGCGTTGATATCTCCGCCATGCTGCAGCGTTTGAGCGATCTGTCGATCGTGATCAAAGATTTGCAGACCCATCAGAGTTCTCTTGAGGATATTTTCGTTAAGCTGGTGAGCGAGCGCACATGAGCAATGCCGCACCGGCCAGATTCAACCGCCACGGAGTCTGGGCAATCTACAGGTTCGAAATGGCTCGGGCGCTTCGCACTTTGGTGCAGAGCCTGGTCACGCCGGTCATCACCACCTCGTTGTACTTCGTGGTTTTCGGCGCCGCCATTGGTTCGCGGCTCACTACCGCGAGCGGAATAAGTTACGGCGCGTTCATCGTGCCGGGCCTGATCATGCTGGCGCTGTTCACCGAAAGCTTGTCAAATGCGTCTTTCGGAATTTATTTCCCGAAATTCACCGGCACTATTTACGAGTTATTGTCCGCGCCGGTTTCGTATGTGGAAATCGTCATCGCCTACGTCGGCGCCGCCGCATCGAAGTCGATCGGTTTAGGCTTGATCATCTTGGCGACCGCAGCGTTGTTTGTACCCATCAAGATACTGCATCCAGGATGGATGATTGCTTTCTTGGTGATGACCGCAAGCACTTTCAGCCTGTTTGGCTTCATCATCGGCATCTGGGCAAAGGGCTTCGAGCAGCTGCAATTCATTCCTATGTTGATCATCACCCCGCTCACCTTTTTGGGCGGGGCGTTTTACTCGATCGACATGCTGCCGCCCGCATGGCGGGCATTCAGTCTGTTCAATCCCATCGTGTACTTAATCAGCGGATTTCGCTGGAGCTTTTATGGCACTGCCGATGTCAGTGTGGCTATCAGCTTAAGCATGACCATTGGCTTCTTTGCCATTCTCTTAAGCTTGGTGGCATGGATTTTCAAAACCGGCTATCGGCTCAAGAGCTGAAAAAGCGGGCCTGAGCCGCTGATCCGTTGTGCTTTGAAACCTCAAGGTGCTCTGGCGGTCGTCGTGCCCGCCAGGTGCAAACTGACCGAATAGGCAGCGCGGTAGGGGCGTCTCATAGTCCGAGAATGACGACCTTGCCGCTGACCTTGGGTGTTGGCCAAATGGGCGAGGTCATACCCGCGGCGACCGCGATCTTTTGGCCCACGCCCGAATCGTAGGTGATCACGCCGCCCGCGATCGCGCCGCCCAGATCCTTCGACCACAGCTTTTTACCCGTGCCCGCCTCGAACGCGTACAAGTTCCCGCCCATGTCACCGAACAGCACGAGGTGCCCCGCCGTCGGGGTCACTCCTCCGAGGAGGGGAAACGGCGCATGGAATTGCCATTTGCGCTCGCCGGTGTCGGCATCGTTGGCGCTCATCCAACCTGACCACTTGGCCATGTCGTCCATTTTGCCGAACCCATCGCTGGAGCCGCTCCACGGTTTGCCAACGGGCGAGTCGGCAGCGGAACTGACCGGCACGGTGTGCACCGTGGTGCACCAATCCACATTGCCGGTGAAGATCAAATTGTCCGCCGGATCAAAGGCCGGTCCGTTCCATTCAGCGCCTCCCTGCGTACCCGGGCAAAAATGCGTCCCTTGAGCGCTCATCGGCGCCTCCACATTCGATACCGTCGTAAGCGGTTTGCGGTACACCAGCTTGCCGGTATTCAGGTCGATCAAATACAAATGACCGTCTTTGGGCGCTTCAGCGAGCATACGGTGGCCCTTGTTGCTGAGGAACAATGCGGGCGGCGATGAGACATCCCAGTCATGGAAGTCGCGCTTCACGAGCTGGAAGTGACGCTGGAATGCCCCCGTTTTCGCCTCGAGTATCACCACCGAGCTCGCAAATAAATTATCCCCTTGCCGAGCCTCCTTGAGGAAATCGGGTCCCGGGTTACCCGAGGGGATGTATAACAACCCGGTCTTCGGATCCAATGCATAGGAAGTCCAGGTAGCGCCGCCGGTAATGGGTAAGCCTTTTGCCTCCTTCCACGAGCTGGCATAGACGGATTTAGGGTCGGGTGCCGCAGGGCCGCGCGCCACGTCAGATGCTGCCTTCGGCACCAAGTAGAACTCCCACACGATGTGGCCGTCCTTGGCGTCGAGCGCATACATTCTTCCCTTCACGCCCTTGTTGTCTCCCCCGGCATTACCGATGAACACCAGACCCTCCCACGCAATGGGCGCAGCGGGCACCGACTCGCCTTTCGCGGCGTCCGCTATCACGGTGGACCACAAGCGCTTGCCGTTCTTCGCATCGTAGGCAATCACCTTGCCGTCGGTCGTTCCCCTGAACACCCGGTGTTCCAGCCATGCCAGGCCGCGGTTCACTTTCAGTTCGCCGGAAGCAAAGTCCTCGTGGCTGCGCCAATTCTGCTTGCAATTATTCGCGTCGATGGAGAACGTGTCGTGTTCGGTGGTACCAAACAAAGATCCATCCACCTCCAGTAAACCGCTCTGAAACCCGGATTGCTCGCCGGTATCGAACGAGCAGTGGATCTTAAGTCCGGCCACATTCTTGTTGTCGATCGCCTCCAAGGGAGCGTAGCGGTCACCGGTGAGCGTGCGGTTGTACGACGGCCAATCATTCGCCGCTTGGGCCCACGTCGCCGCCAGAGTCAGAATCGCCGTCCCAGCCAAACTGATTTCGCAGCGCATGTTGAATTCCTTTACCTGTGAACCGGCCTCAATGTGCAATATGGAAATCATCGCGTCTAGCGCTTCTTGAATGGGACCGATGTCAGTGATCGCCTACACGTAATTCCGGTTAATGCGTGCCTTGGCGCACTGCGGCGCCGCGCTGACGGGTTATGGGTTATCTTAAAGTCATGTCCAACGAAAAACCCGCTGCATCCGAGCTACCCTCCTCCGCCAAAGAGAATTTGGAGTTGCTATCTCGCTTTCAAGATCACGAAGAATCGCATGTATCCGGCATGCAACTGGCTATCGAGCGGGTCAGCCAATTTTTCGGTAGTCCTGCCTACTTTGCCAGCGCGGTGGCTTTCATGATCATGTGGATCGCCATCAACAGTTGGGGCGCACGCCATGGGTGGCAGCACATGGATGTGCCGCCGTTCGCTTGGTTACAGGGGTTGGTCAGCGCCAATGCGTTGTTGCTGACCGTGGCGGTGCTCATTCGGCAAAATCGCATGGCGCAGGTGGCCGAACATCGCTCCCACCTCGACCTGCAGATTAATCTGCTAACTGAACAGAAAGTCACCAAGGCTTTGCAAATCATCGATGAGATGCGGCGCGATCAAACCGTGCGCCGCCCCGATGCGCAAGTGATGGAAATGAGCAAGCCCGCGGACACTCACGCCCTGATGCACGCCATCAAAGAGAAACAAGCCGATCGCTGAGGGATTCTCCCAAGCATGCCCTTTTGCGCTTTGGCTCAACAGTACAAATGGCGCCGCGTCAGCGGTAGATCCGGAATGCCGGCAACGCGCTTGGCAGCAAGGACTTGGTAAATGCCGATTTCCCCTGACGCGAATTGCAGTGCGCAAGCGGCCATGTAAAGTCGCCATACTCGATAGGTCGCCTCGTTGACGTACTGCAGGGCGCGGGACCGATTTCCCTCCAGACGAGCGACCCAGTGCCGCAGCGTCATTGCATAATGAGAGCGCAGCGCTTCCACATCGATAATCTCCAGTTTCGAGCGCTCCATCACGCGTTGGATATTGCTGACGGTATCGAGCTGGCCATCAGGAAAAACGTAACGATTGATGAACTCAGTGGACAGATTCGGCTGCCAACCTTCTGAATCGTGCGTAATACCGTGATTGAGGAATAGGCCATGGGGCTTGAGCAGCCGGTGTACCGTTGCGAAATACACTGGCAGGTTTTTCAAGCCGACGTGCTCGAACATGCCGACACTCGCGACCTTGTCGTAGCTCGCATCGCCGGGCAGGTCACGGTAGTCGCGCAACTCAACCGTCACACTTTTTTCCAGTCCGGCCTGCGCAATGCGCTCACGCGCCATCTGGAGTTGTGGCGGGCTCAAGGTCACACCATGGGCGCGTACCCCGTAATGGCGGGCGGCATAAATCAGCAACGCACCCCATCCGCAACCGATGTCGAGGAAGCTCTCGTCCGCTTTCAGCGCGAGCTTGCGGCAAATATGCTCGAGCTTCGCCTGCTGCGCGGTCTCCAGATCAACCTCAGGACTTTCGAAGTACGCGCATGAATACACCATGTCCCGATCCAACCACAATGAATAAAACTGGTTTGACACATCATAGTGAAAATGAATGGCGTCGCGATTCTCCGACTTCGAATGCGCTTTAATTCGCGGCGCATCGGCCGGAGCGAAGACGCTCTGCGAACGCCGTGCGGCCGCGTTGAGCATCCGCAACCGCAATGCCGCAAACGCAGCACGAAATCGTTCCCCTGCTGGCATCTGCAGCGCATCTAAATGATCCTTGATACTCAACGCGGCGAAAAAATCTCCCTCGATATCCAGATCACCCCTGAAATAGGCATCGGCGAGCGACAAAGGATCCTGCCCAAGCACTGCCGAGCAGATCACCTCGGGACTACGGAACACCAACGCAAAAGGCGAATCCGTCTCGCCGGCCGCATTCGTGCCCACGTGCAACGCCGTTCCCTCCCAGAGTTTTAAGGTAAGGTTGCCGGGATAGCGGCGGAACAAGCGCTTCAGCAAGTCCCCGGCCTGCTTCGTGCCGCGATAGCGGGCCGCCACACGCGATGGGGTACGGGCGGGGACCGACCCCTCTGCCCGTGATCCGGAAGTGACTGCAGAGGATTCAGCGTGTATTTGATTTTTCATCGTTGACACTCCGTGCTTTTCGCTTTCGCAAATCACGTCCCCTTTAAAAAAAAGCGACGCTATTTGCCGTTTGCGTTTCTCGTCCTGTCTATAAAAGCGGCCACGTTGGCATGCAGGGCCTTCAGATCCGGTTCGTGCGCATAGACCATATGGCCGGAGGTATAGAAATGCATCTCGATGTTGCTTTGAAGGGTGCTCTGGATCGGCAGTTGATGCAACTCATACTCCGCTGCAAAATAGGGTGTTGCCAAATCATAGTAGCCTCCGTTTAACTGTACTTTCAGATTTGGATTTTGCTTCATCGCCACAGCCAGATCCGGCATGACATTGACGGGTCCCGCTACTTTCGTGGGCGAACCTGGTGGTTGGTGGAGGAAATCCCAGTTCTTGCTGACGTCTGTTTCTGCCTTATAGGTCTTCTTGTCGCCGAATTTGAGCGCCGTGCGGACGTAATCGTTGAATGCAGAGACATAGGCCGACGAAATGGCCGCAGCTTGCGGATCGTAATCCGCTTCTTTGCTCATGGGATCGATGGTAGGACCGGCGAAGCGTGTGTCCAACCGGCCCGTGGTAATCTCCGCCCCCAACAACGTCTTCTCGAATTGACCGCCGTTGACGCGTAAATTGGCCCGCTCTACATAATCGGCCGGCAGCCCGGTGTAAGAATGAAGCTTGGCTGCGATTTGCGATTTGCGCTCTGCGCTCAAAGTCGAACCTGCCGCTAGGGCCTGCAGATAATCGCCCATTGCAAAGGCTTCCACCTCGCGCAGCAGTGGCTCCAGTGAGGCCGGTTGGTTCTCTAGCTTGTGGTGATACCACGCCGTTGCCGCATAGGTGGGCAAGGCAAGTGCATAGGGCAGATCCATACCGGGGTTGAACTGCGGCCCGTCAACGCTGTTGTCAAAATTGAGGATCTGCGACAGCAGAATGATGCCGTTCAAGTCCAATTGTTTTTCATTCTCGAGAACATTCGCGAGCGCCGCCGAGCGTGTCGTGCCGTAGCTTTCTCCGAACAAATACTTCGGAGAGTTCCAGCGATGGTGCCGCGATAGGAACTCGACGATGAAATTTGCAAAGGCATGCGCATCCTGGTCGATGCCGTAGAACGCCTTTTCCTTATCTGCTCCGCGCAAATGGCCGAATCCCGTGCCCGGCGCATCGATGAAAACCAAGTCGCTGGCGTCCAACAAGCTGTACTCATTGTCGACAACCCGATAGGGAGCAGCCGGGCTGTGAGTGTCGTCGGCAGTCACTACCCGCTTCGGACCGAAGGCGCCCATGTGCAGCCACACGGTCGATGAACCGGGCCCCCCGTTAAAGAGGAAGGTTATCGGACGGTGACCGTCCTCCTTATCGCCGCGGAAGTAAGCGACGTAGGACATGCCCACTTCGGGGGGCTGCGCCGGCGGCGCTCCACTCTTGTCTTCGTGCGGCGGTGGCGGATCATCGTCCAACGGATCCTTCACATGCACGACTAAAATACCGGCTTCAGCCTGATAGTTTAAGGCGTGACCACCGATGAGCATTGCGCCCGAGCTGGCCTGCAGCTCATCTTTCAGATAACGGGGCGACTCGGTCGGTTCCGGCACAATACTGACCTTGGTTTCAGGCGCCTCCCCCGGTGGCCGCTGGGCGGCGGATGCGAACGAAGCGCCAAGTGCCAACCCTGACAAGAAAACGCGTGCGCAGAACTTCCGATCCATTCGTGGAAACTCCTTTGACGTTGAGCGGACTATTGTATGCGCCGCGACGCGGCGACTCTAATATTCGAATTGGTAAAGCAGACCGACGCTGCTGCCGGGATCGTTTTCGGGAGTAGTCCCCTGAACCGAAGCGGTGCCGTTGCCCAACTTAGTCTGCAGCTTCAAACGCTTGGTCAGGTCCACGTTCGCCTGTAACTGGCTGGTGCCGGTGGAATTTTGCTTTGCCTCAATATACACCCGTTTGGAAATATAGCGGCCCGCTGCAATGCTGGCTCCGGTATTCTCACCCGCCGCATTTGTCGGGCCTGAACCGATCGCCAGACGGTCCAGCCCCAGACTCTTCTGAATCTTCACCAGCGGATTGAAGCCGCCATTTCCGCCCACTCCGCTCAACGTCGCCAGCGCATAACCTATTTGCGCCACCTGCAATGCGCTTAAAGTCGCTAAAGATTGTCCAAAAAGCAGTTGCGCCATGATTTCGTCCTGCGGCAGGTTAGCGGGCGTACTGGTGAACTCGAACACCGGCGCGTCGGCGTATCCGGTGATATTCATGATGGCAGTTGTCGTGCCGATCGAGGATTGCGCCGTAAAATCCAAAGTCGGGTCGATTTTGTTTTTTAACCCCGCACCATTGAAACTCACCCGGCCCGAGGTGAAATTAAGTCGCGTCGATGCAAAGGAGAAACTACCGCGGATCAGATCGAAACCGCCGGCTACCATGGGAGCGCTGGTGGTACCACCAATCTTCAGTTCACCGCCCATCTCGGCATCCAAGCCGCGGCCTTGAACCAAAATCTCTCGCGGTGCTTTGACGGTCAGATCGAGCCCGACGAGCAGTGCCTTGTCCGGCACTGCGATGGTTTTCTTGCCGCGCCTGACGACATCGAGCACCGCGACGCTGGGCGGCAAGCTGTTCGGAATCCCGATCAAGGTACGGTTCAGCTGTATCGAACCCACGACGTCGATGCGCGCACGGGCACTACCTTTGACGTCTAGGTCGGCGTTTAAATTCGCGGTAATCAGCTTGCTCACGATGGGCTGAGCATTGCGCGCGGTCAGCTTCAGATCCACGGGCCAGCCTTTTTGCAGCACACCGACTGTACCGCTCATGGATAGGGTTCCCGGCGCGGCCGACGCGGTGAAACTTTTTATCTCAAGGGCTCCTTGCTTGCCTTCGATTTGCGCGGCGATGTCCGCCAAGGCGATACCCCGCACGTAGTCATTCAAGCTGCCCTTCGCCAAACTCATGCTGCCGCCAATGTCAGGTGCCGCCACACTGCCTCCCACATCAGCATCGATGCGAAGTTCACCGGCTGCATGCAGACCCCGAGCTTCGAGGAACGGATTGATCAGCCCGACATCGGCCTTACCATTGATTTTAAGGGCGACCGCTCCATCCAGAGCAATGGGCACCTGACCGAGCGCCGTCATCTGCGAGGCGGCCCCGGCATCGAGCCGCGCATCGAGCTCGACGGTATGTCCCCGCAGGCCGGCGGCGATGCGCACGTTCGCGGGCGGCAACCCCAGCGCCGCCTCATCCGCCATTTGGATGCCCGAGGCATCGACCGTGACTTCGCCCTGCGGCGAGCTCAGCGCGCCGCTGATGTCCGCGTGCGCCTCGATGTTGCCTGCTGCCAGCATATTCGGGAAAAAAACATTTACCAGTGAAGCTTGCA
>JANYAD010000041.1 GCA_025355165.1 Gammaproteobacteria bacterium
GCCCGTAATGAACGGAGTTGCCACTTATCCCGTTGTCTCAAAGAGTGGGTCCAGCTCTCTCACCGATCGAATTCGTTGCATACACCGGACTTACTACTTGCCATCAATGACTGCCATCGCGACGGCCATTTACGAAAATGACGATGAAAACGCCCCTGTCTCACCGGCCCGTGGTGTACAGCGGGCCGGCATCGAACGCCTTTCTGGTACCTACCCATACACGCTCGAGCGAAGCGCAAAGGCATATCGGCTCAATGGCTTTTTTCATGATTTGACCATAGGCCCCAAGGTAAGGAACGTGAGAAAATAGGACTTTCAGCCGCTTATGTCAAATGACAGCTTCCTTTGATTGTCCTCTGATAACGTCGCTGTCCCAAAAAAAGAGGAACCGGCATCACGGACGAAGTGCAACGTGACTCGCGGGCTGTCGCGCTTCAAGTCAAGCCGGACAAAATGCCTGAGTCAAAATGGAGACTTTCACTGCTTAGTCCGCCTCGGTAAATCGCTGCTGATTGGTGGTTCTGCGATGCGCACGGGCCGCAGCTATTCGCCGCGCACGCTCGTCTCCAACACCATTGGGTTGTCCACATTGCCAGGTCGCCGGCGTCATGTATCCTAAGGTTGCGTGTAATCGCTCCTCGTTGTAAAGCTGCATGAGCTTGGCAATGATCGCTTCGGCCTGCAGATGATTATTTCCACAGTTGTTATCGGTTTCGTCGCGCACGGTGCCATCGAAGCGCTCGACGATGCCATTTGATTCCGCCCGCAGCAGCTCGAAGTCTCTCATCTTTGCGCTAGCCTTTTGTCCAGAAGTCGCTGAAGCTACACGGCTTACTTTTCGAACAACGTCTGCACGCTTATCAAGTCCTCTCCGGGATCGTGAGGAACCATAACACAACTGCCGCCACAACTGCCGGCAGTGCCATCAGCAACGAAACGCCTTCGCGCGTGAAATGCAGCGAGTACAGCAAACCAGCCACCACCGGAGAGATTCCCGCTCCGATTCGACCAATGCCGACGGCAAAGCCCGTCCCCGACGCGCGAACATGTGCGGGAAAGGACAGCCAGATGACCGAGTACAGTCCAATCATGCTGCCAGACAGGAAGAACCCGACGATAACAGCTACGAATAGCAGTAGCCCAAAATTGGCCGCCACCAGCCCGAACAGCGCCGTCATGACGGCCGCAATCAGTAGCGCCGGGAACAGGATGGTCTTCAGCCCGAAATGCGTGGCGGCCACGCCGATACTCAAACCGCCGATGATTCCGCCGAGCATGATCATCGCCGACACGACGGATCCTTGTGCCGCCGCAAATCCCAAATTCACAACGAGCGATGGCACCCAGCTCAGCATGAAAAACAGGGTGACCAGGTAGAGGGTATATACGCAAGTCACCTTAATAGTGACCCATCTCATATCGCTGCCGAAGAGATTTACAAAAGGAGTCTTCTCAGCTCCCTCTGGTCGCGGTGGGAGCGCAGACACCGCCCGGATGCCGCACTTAGCCAGGTAAGCGTTGACCTTTGCCAAGGCATCAGGCTTTGGGCGCGCGGTGAGAAAGGTAATTGGGTCAGGTAGCCACTTCCACACTATCGCAATCAGGACCACACCCAATCCGGCACAGAAGAAGAAAACGGCGCGCCAGTTGAAATGCGCCAGCAGATAGGCCGAGATCAGCCCGCCCAAAAATCCACCTGCCGGGTATCCGATATTGATCACGCTCAGAGTGAGATAGCGCCGCCGTGCATTGGCGTATTCCGCGGCCAGAGGATTGATAACTGAGATCATGGTGCCCACACCTATTCCGGTGAGAACGCGTGACCATATCACCTGACTGAAGTCGCCTGCCAGCGCCGTCCACGCGGTTCCGATGATCATCGTGACCAGACTGAGGAAGACCAGCGCCCGGCGTCCATAGACATCCGCCGCGGGTGAAATCAGAAGTGATCCGCCCGCCATCCCGAACAATCCGACCGATAGCAGTAGTCCGATTTGTGCCTTGGCGATGCCCCATTCCTGCGCGAGCGCAGGCGCGGCAAATGTGATGGCCTGCACGTCGAAGCCATCGAGTGCGCAAAGAACCCCGACCACGGCCACTCCCAAGATCTGGAAGCCGCTCATAGGCGAATGCAGCAGTAGTATCCGCGCATTGTCAGAAGAAAGAGTATCGGGAATCGTTCCGCCGCCTTGCATCTTCCAGACCCCTTCTGCATACCAACTGGCGCCTAGGCGCCCACGTATTCGATCGGACCAATGCTAGGCTTGCAGCTCAAAACCGCCAGACGGATTCAGAATGATCGACCCGCCTCTAACCTCTGCAAGCCATTTTACCGTGCGCAGGTATCCTCCAAATCCAAACACATGAATGCCATCGAAATCACGGCATCCTGCGACCCGCGCCTCGGCGAGACTGCGTATCATGCGGTCAGGGCCGTGATCGCCAAGCATATTGAGAAATGCGCCGCCGCGAATTCCAAGGGCGCGAACTGACGGGCCGATCCCGCAACGCACCGCGTAGCGAAGCAGTGTTGTCACTTTAGCGGGACCCGCAACGCCGCAGACAAGGCGCGCCTTCACACCGTGGGCGCGAAGATTTGCCGCCCACTTGAGAAATGGTTCGTGCTCGAACAGGAATTGCGTCAGAATGGTCACTGCTAAACCGCGCTCGGCAGCAAGTAGGGACTTGTCTCTCTCTGAGCGACGCAACTCGCTCAATTCCACTTTGGGATGGCCTTCCGGGTGGCCCGCAACCGAGAGCCGTCTATATCCGCGCTTTTCAAGACTACCGCCGCCAATTGCCTGCTCCGTTCTCGTGTACGGTCCCCTGGATGATGGGTAATCACCCGAGATAAGCATTATCTCCTTAGGTTTTGCCACGCCCGCGAGATCGCCGAGCAGGCGATCCAATACATCGGCGGATTCAATAAGGCGAACTGGAATGTGGGGTATAGGCTCGAAGCCGCATGCTCGAACTGCCTCACATATGTATCGCGTCTCAATCCACGTTTGGTTTGGCAGATGGCTGACGTACATACGTGTTCCAGGATCAAGGAGAGCTCGACTCTCATCCAAGTACTTCACATCCCGGCTGGTCAACTCGACGGAGGCACATTTGGCGAGTGCAACGATCTCCCCAATGACAGAAGACTGTGTGGTTTCCGGCGGTGGTGTCGCTGACACTATGCTCATCGTGGATCGGCCGCCTCCGAGATTGATCATCTTGTTCTATGACGCCAAGCGTTCATTCGGTGATGGTGTCTGATCGAACCAACAGTCTGTGCTGGTTAAACATAGACATCGGCTCTATCACTACTGAGTAGATTCTTGTGTCCTACGCGCCACTTTGCCGTTCGCGCTAACACGAAGCTAGCAACGTCCCGACCGAGCGCCGCACACTCCTCAACACTAACGCTATAAAGTGACTCTGGTCGCGCCGGTTGAGCACGATATAACAGTGTTAGGCTCCATCAAATATCCCGCTTCAAGTCCCACTTAGTCTATTTTCCTATGGAAATTTCTGTTGTATGTATGTGCTCGCTCATCAATGCAACCCTGCAGCCACTGTGGAGGCAATCGAAACTGGTGTGGCCGCTCCGCAATTTTTTTCATGAACTGTCTATTTATTGATGTTTTTATTAAACGCCGGACGTTTCGCTTCTTCCTCATAAATACAAATATTTTCCTGAAGGTCCAAATACTCCTCACGACTGTAATGTTTGGTGTTCTTCCATTCGCCAATCCAATTGTCGAGATCGGTCATCGCAAACTCGATTTGAAGCGTATTGGCATCCTCGCTCAAACTTATACGCTCCCTCACGTGCAGCTTCTGGCCGCTTGGTACCCCATCTGACACAAAATGGCGCACGTCGGTGAAGCCGACCGTATCCACCACAAGCGACTTGCCTTCCCAATGACCTATCGAATGACCGTTGTAACTCAATACGAGATCTTCATCAGCTGGATGTTGACGTCCGTCCGTATATATCCAGCGCACGTTGTTGGAGACCATCGAGATGACGATCACCACCGTCGGGAGCTGCACAAATTGAATGGGCCAATACCGCGTCATAATGGCCGGCACTCCAATCGGCCAGCAGCTACTTGCATTATCGAAGTAGTCAAACCCTTTTGCTCTATAAGCTGTCTTCTTGTCTAAGAACGCCTGAGCCGCGGGTGTAAGCTTGGGATGTGGCAAGAACTCATGGCCGTTCGCGTCCGTACCTTCAACTTTAAAGGTGTAAGTTCCGGTCAGATCGACCGGCGCGGCGGGGCGTTGCTTGGCCAAATTGGCCTTGGCAAGTGCGCCTAAAGTCTTGCCATGCTCAGCGGTCTGAGCATGGCCCGAGCCCCACAAGACGAACAAGGCGGCGATTGTTGCGACCGTCGCTCGTATTGAACACTTTTTGTTGAAGAACGAGAATTTAAGCATCATTGCTTTTTTTCTGGAGTTCCTAGGGATGCTTCGGTTCGGGCAATCAGCTCGCGGCCATCACTCAGTGTCGCTTTGATCAGATCGCCGCCAGGCGAGCCATCACGCAGCGGGCGCACAACGGCGACGATCACGTCGCCCACCTTCAAACTATCGCGCTTCCATCCTTGCTTAGCCAGATAGAACGAGCCGTTGCTTTCTATTGTGTAGTCTGCAGATTTCCCTGCGTGATCTTTAACCGAAAGGATGATCGAACTGTGTGGGTTGAGGAAACTAAATTCCTTTACGGTTCCCTTTACCTCCACCTGCTTCTGAGAATCGTACATGGCAAAGGAGTGATGAGCCCAGGCCGCTGCGCCCCAATTGAGCAGTACGGCCACCGATAGGCAGGTGCTCAAGAAGCTGGGACGTCGGCATCCCGATTCGGCTACCGCATAGTGTCGATGTTCCATGGATACTCCTGCTGTACATAAAATCGAAATGACAGACGAAACAGCTTCAATAATCCCGACTCACGCCTCTCCATTAACTACAGCTGAAATCGCACGCCTGCGCGAAATTCCCGACCGATCACATCATACAGCGTCTGGTTTATCCCTTTAGGTGCGTTGCCGACATTCTGTGTTGGCGCCACCTGTGGCGGGTTTCGGTTCAACAAATTTTCGACCGTCAGAAAGACGGTCGCGGCCCCTGTTATCTTATAGCTCAACCCCGTATCTAGATAGAATGCGCCGGCAATGTGGTTGTCATCTGTGGTGCGGTGCTGATTGGTCGACGTCGGGCAGCCCGTCGTGCACTGGATATAAGAGTTGTTGTAAACCCCGGCACTGAGTCCACGGGCGGTCACTGTGACCATCGTTGGCCCATGGTCATAGCTTATGGATCCTAAGTATTTCCATTTTGGCGTGTCATTAGTGCTGTATTCCGAGTTTTCCCCTACAGTTTGCGGATCCACGGATGGAATGAGGCCGTTGTTGGTGTAGTTCTGAAGGTAGTGCGTCGCGAACATGCGTACCGCCAAGTCCCCGGGCAAGCCCGAGAAGATCGTATCAAGCGCCTTGCGGTAAGTCGCTTCGAAATCGATGCCGCGCACTCTCTGGACACTGGTATTAAAGGACTTCACATCGACTTGGCTGATATTACCGGCTGCGTCCCGCACAATGTTGCCGCAATAGCCGGTGTCCCCAGAGAAACAACCATTAACAATTGTCGGCGCATCCAAAGCACTTATCGCGCCGGCAATTTCGATATCGAAATAGTCTACCGAAGCGGTGAACCCGGGAATGAACCGCGGTTTAAAGATTAACCCTGCCTCGGTCGTGTTCGCTTTTTCGGGTAGCAGGCCGAGATTTCCGGACGTTATCGTAATTACCGTGGTGGTGGCGTTATTGTGAAACGGATCGAGGAGCGTACTGGTACCAGCAACTCCGGCCGCATATAGGTCGTTCAAGTTCGGCGCTCGGATATCACGCGAACGCGTCGCACGGAGTGTGACATCATCGATCGGCGAATAGGTCAGTCCCGCCTTCCACGTTGTGACGTAGCCCGATGTGCTGTAGTCGGTCGCACGCACAGCAGCGTTCAGGTCCAGCGCTTTAGCCCAAACCTGGTTCGCTGCTAGCGGGATCACTGTTTCGACGAAGCCTTCCGTTACATTGTAAGACCCGATAGCTGCGTGGTAATTTCCCGCAAAATAGGAGTTGGTGTTGGACAAGGGATCATTGCTTCCGGTAATGCTTTCTCGGCGGTGTTCCACGCCGGTCGCCACTGAAACCGGACCGGCCCAGATCGAGAACGGTTCACCTTGGATAGATGCCGAAGCCACATCCTGGGTCAGTTTCTGACGCAGCCACGAATCTCCAGACACATAGTTTATGGCTGCTTGGGAGGTGACACCAGTACCGAAAATGTTGTAGGGCACGCAGGTGGGATCACCGTTACTGCACACAATTGTGCCATTCGGGTTTCGTACAGCGTTGATCGCGGCCTTGTACTGGGAAGTGATGGTGGTCAGCGCTTGGTCGTATATGTGGGTAGTAGTTGACTGGAGGTAAGCCTTCCATTTCCAGACGGTGCCCGCATTAAAGCTCCCGTCGGCACCCACAACGTATCGCTGCAAATTGCGGCTATTTTGCGCAGTGAGCGGTGGGAGGTCGGCGTTGAGCGAGCCGGCCGTGAAGGAGGTCTGGCCAGCAGCCGCGAGGGCCGCCGCACTCGGCGCGGGAAGGAACGCGTTATTCGCCTGTAACGTCAGATTTCCTAGGTTAAACTGGTTAGTGGCTTTGCTATAGATTGCCGATTGGCCGTATGAGGCTTCTGCAAACGCTACAATATTTTCGGCCACATCGAAGCTGACGTGCGTAAAGACGCTCTGGCGCGAAACCGAAGAATCGAGATCCCCTGACTGCCCAAAGTCGGCGTATCTCCAATCCCCGCCCACAAAGAAAGGGGCTTTCGCGAGAGAGCCGGCA
>JANYAD010000073.1 GCA_025355165.1 Gammaproteobacteria bacterium
GTACCGACGGGCCGAAGACTCATTTTCAAAAAGCCGGTACGCCCACCATGGGCGGCGGCTTGATCTTGGTGGCCATGTCGGTCAGCACCTTGCTGTGGGCGGATCTGTCCGTGCGATTCATTTGGGTACTGCTCGGAGCCACGTTGGCGTTCGGCTTGATCGGCTTCTATGACGACTATCTGAAGCTGGTGGTCGGGAATTCAAAAGGCTTGGCTGCCCGCTTCAAATACCTGTGGCAATCGATCGCGGGGCTCACCCTCGCGCTGGTGCTCTATAGCATGCACCAATCACCGTCCGAAACTTCGCTGTACGTGCCGTTCTTCAAAAGCGTGGCGGTTCCGATGTCCGCGCTGGGCTTCGTGATATTCGCCTACTGCGTCATCGTCGGCAGCAGCAATGCGGTGAATCTGACCGACGGTTTGGATGGCCTGGCCATCATGCCGGCGGTGATGGTGGCGGCGGCGCTCGGCGTTTTCGCTTATGTCACGGGCAACGTGAAATTCGCGACGTATTTGCAAATTCCCTACATCAAGGATGTGGGTGAAGTGCTGATTTTCAGCGCGAGTTTGGTGGGCGCTGGCTTAGGGTTTCTTTGGTTCAATTCCTACCCCGCGCAAGTTTTCATGGGCGATGTCGGCGCACTGGCGCTCGGCGCCTCGCTCGGCGCCATCGCCGTCATCGTGCGCCAGGAATTGGTGTTGTTCGTCATGGGCGGCGTGTTCGTACTCGAGACGGTCTCGGTGATGCTGCAGGTTGCCTCCTTCAAGCTGACGGGCAAGCGCATATTTCGCATGGCGCCGATTCACCACCACTTCGAATTAAAGGGATGGGCCGAACCGAAAGTCATCGTCCGTTTCTGGATCATCAGCTTCGTGCTGGTGTTGGCGGGTCTTGCAACCTTGAAGATTCGCTGATGAACAGCGTCGTGGTCGGCTTGGGCAAGACGGGCGCTTCGTGCGTGCGCTATCTCACCAGGCGCGGTGATCAGGTGAGCGCTACCGATACACGGTTGGCCCCGCCTGGGCTTGCGCAACTGGGCGAGATGGCCGCGACGGTGCAGTTGCGGTTGGGCGGATTCGACCTGTCCTTGCTCGAGGGCGCATCGCAAGTGCTGATGTCGCCGGGCGTGTCCCTGGATGAGCCCATTGCGCGTGCGGCCCGCGCGCGCGGTATCGAGGTATTGGGAGACGTGGAGCTGTTTGCTCGCGAAGTGCAGGCACCGGTGATCGGAGTGACCGGCACCAACGGCAAGAGCACGGTCACCACCTTGGTGGCTCGCATGGCCGCGGCGGCCGGGCGGCGCGTATTGGCCGGTGGAAACTTAGGCGAGCCGGCGCTGGATCTGCTGGAACAGCCGGCCCCGGATTTGTACGTGCTCGAGTTGTCGAGCTTCCAACTGGAAACCACCTCTTCCCTGAGATTGCAGGCGGCCGTGGTTCTCAATGTGACGGCCGATCATCTGGACCGCTACCCCTCCGTGGCTGCCTATGCGAAGGCCAAGGAACGAATTTTTTCCAGAGCAGCGACAGTGGTCCTCAACGCCGATGATCCTTGGGTCGCGGCGATGCGCGGCCAGCAGTCCATGGATGCTGCGCGCGTGACGTTTTCGATTGAACGGGAAGCCGATTTCTCGCTCATTCGCAGCGGCGGGCAAATCTTCTTGGCGCGCCGTGGCGAGTCGTTGCTGGATGCGGCGAGCATGAAGATCGCAGGCTTGCATAACGCGGCCAATGCACTCGCAGCGCTGGCGCTGGGCGAGGCGGTGGGCTTGCCCAGATCAGCCATGATTGAGGCCCTGGAAAGCTTCCCGGGTCTGCCGCATCGCTCCTCGTGGGTGGCCGACATCGGCGGCGTGCGTTACATCGATGATTCCAAGGGCACCAACGTCGGCGCGACCATGGCGGCCGTAAGCGGCATGGCCGGCCCCTTGATCATGATCGCGGGCGGTGAGGGCAAGGGCCAGGACTTCACGCCGTTGGCCAAGGCATTTCACGGCAAAGTGCGCGAAGCGGTGTTGATCGGCAAGGACGCGCCGGCCATCGCGGCCGCGCTTTGCGGGGTGTGCCGCACCGAAACCGTCTCCTCGATGGAAGCCGCCGTGGGACAGGCACATCGGATAGCGCTCGCCGGCGATACCGTGCTGCTCTCGCCGGCCTGCGCGAGCCTCGACATGTTTCGCGATTACGGCCATCGCGGCGATGTATTCGCCGCGGCCGTGCACCAGCTCAAAGCCGCAACGTCATGAGTACCGCCACCATGTCTTATGGAATGCGGGCCCGGGAGCGCATGCCTTTCGCGTGGGATTCCGTGACCTTGGGGTTGGTGGCGGCATTGACGCTGGTGGGCCTGGTCATGGTCACCTCCGCCTCGATGTCCATCGCCGCGCGCAGCATGGGCGATCCATTTTATTTTCTCGAGCGCCAGTTCGTTTTCACTCTGGCCGGCCTGCTGCTGGCTTGGGTGGTCACGCGCGTGCCGACGGAGCTGTGGGACAAATACAGTTTGGCGCTGCTGCTGCTCGGGCTCTTGCTGCTCACGCTGGTGCTGATCCCTGGCTTGGGGGCGAGGGTCAATGGCGCGCGGCGCTGGCTGCGAATAGGCGTCTTGAACTTCCAAGTATCCGAGCTGGCCAAGGTGCTGGTGCTGACCTGGGTATGCAGCTATTGCGTACGCAAGCGCGCCGAGCTTGAGAGCACGCTGCCCGGATTGCTCAAGCCCTTTGCTCTGTTATCCGTGACAGCCATATTGCTGCTTATCGAGCCGGATTTCGGCGCCGCTACCGTCTTATTTGCCACCGGATTCGCGGTGCTGTTCATCGCCGGTGCGCGCTTGCGCTACGTGATATCTCTGGTGTCGGCCGCGGCCGTGGCTTTCGCACTCCTGGCGCTCACCTCATCTTATCGCCTGAAGCGGCTGCTGATTTTTCTGCATCCCTTCGATGATCCGTTCAACGGCGGTTTCCAACTGACTCAATCGCTCATCGCGATCGGCCGCGGTTCCTGGTTCGGCGTGGGTTTGGGCAGCAGCGTGCAGAAATTGTTCTATCTGCCGGAAGCCCATACCGACTTCGTGTTCGCGGTGCTCGCCGAAGAATTGGGGCTGGTGGGCGTCACCGGCGTGATTGCGCTGTTTGTCGCGCTGGTGTGGCGGGCTTTCCACATTTCGCGCATGGCGGCCAAGGCGGGGATGCGTTTCCAAGCCTACCTCGCGGTCGGCTTCGGCATTTGGTTGGGACTTCAAGCCTGCGTGAACATCGGCGTCAACATGGGCGTGCTGCCCACCAAAGGTTTGACCTTGCCGCTCCTGAGCTACGGACGCAGCAGCCTCTTGGTCAGTCTCGCGTGGCTCGGGGTGCTGTTGCGCATCTATCATGAGGTTAAATGCAACTCGCGTTCTGCGGTGACGCGTGTACCGGGAGGGAGCCGATGAGCGCGCATCTCGGCGGTCCTGTGCTCATCATGGCCGGCGGCACCGGCGGTCATGTATTCCCGGCGCTCGCGGTGGCCAAGGTACTGCGAGAGCGCGGCGTCGCGGTCGTGTGGCTGGGGGTCCCCGGCAGCATGGAGTCTCGGCTTGTGCCCGCGCAAGGGTTTCCCATCGAATGGGTGCGGGTGGCCGGCATCCGCGGCAAGGGCCTTTTGGCCTGGGCATTGGCGCCTTGGCGCATCGCCGGCGCCGTGGCCCAAGCCATCGGGGTACTGCGCCGCGTACGTCCGCGCTCGGTGCTGGGCGCAGGGGGCTATGTGAGCGGTCCCGGCGGCATCGCCGCTTGGCTCATGCGCATCCCTTTGCTCATCCATGAGCAGAATGCCGTTGCGGGCATGACCAATCGTTGGTTGGCGCGCTTGGCAAAACAAGTGTTGGAAGCCTTCCCCGGAAGCTTTGCACCTGAAGTGCATGCCAGCACCATCGGCAATCCGATACGCGCTGACATCGCGGCGTTGGCACCGCCCGCACAACGCTTCCAGGACCGCGACCAAAGAGCGCGCTTGTTGGTATTCGGCGGCAGCCAGGGTGCGCAGCGCTTGAATGCGGTGTTGCCGCCAGTGCTTGCCCGCTTTCCTGCGCAGATGCGCCCGCAGATCCTGCACCAGACAGGCGAGCGCGGCCTGGAATCAACGCGCGCCGCCTACGCGCAAGAGCAGGTCGAAGCGCAAGTGGTGCCCTTCATCGATGACATGGCGAAAACTTACGCTTGGGCCGACCTGGCGGTGTGCCGGGCCGGCGCGATGACGGTGGCGGAGCTGCAGGCGGCGGGCCTGGGTGCCGTATTCGTGCCGCTTGCGGTGGCCACGGACGACCATCAAACCAAGAACGCGGCCGCGATGGTCAGCATCGGGGCGGCGCGCATCATCCAGGAGCGCGATCTGACGCCGCAGGCCTTGAGCGAGATGTTGAGCGCGCTGCTCGCCGATCGTGCGCAGTTGCTCAAGATGGCCGAAGCGGCACGCACGGCGCGCATCACCGACGCCGCGGTGCGTCTTGCGGACTTGTGCATCGCCGCGGGGGCACAGGCATGACGGAGAATATGCGCATGCAGGATCGGATGCGGCGCATTCACCGCATCCACTTGGTCGGCATCGGCGGCAGTGGCATGAGCGGCATCGCCGAAGTGTTGCTCAACTTGGGCTACCAAGTGCAAGGCTCCGACCTCAAAGCCAACGCGGTAACCGAGCGATTGGTGCGGCTGGGCGCAGCGATTTTCATCGGTCACGATAAGAAATATTTGGGCGATGCCGATGTCGTCGTGGTGTCGAGCGCCGTCAGCCAGTCAAATCCAGAAGTAACCGCGGCGCTCGCCAAGCGCATTCCCGTCGTGGCGCGTGCGGAAATGTTGGGCGAGCTGATGCGCTTTCGTTATTCGATCGCCGTGGCGGGTACGCACGGCAAGACCACCACCACGAGTCTGGTGGCGAGCGTTTTGGCCGAAGCCGGGCTCGATCCCACCTTTGTCATCGGCGGCCGGCTCAAGAGCGCCGACAGCAACGCGCGCTTAGGCGCCGGACGGTATCTGGTGGCCGAAGCGGACGAAAGCGATGCCTCGTTTATGCATCTGCAGCCGATGATCGCCATTGTCACCAACATCGACAACGATCATCTGGCGACGCATGACGGGGATTTTGCGCGTCTCAAGCAAAGCTTCGTCGATTTCCTGCACAACCTGCCCTTCTACGGCCTGGCGGTGCTGTGCGCCGATGATGAACACGTGAGCAGCATCGTTTCTACAGTCGGCCGTCCTTACCTCACCTATGGTATGGCGGAAGGTGCGGACATCCGCGCGGTGAATGTGCAGCGCTTGGGGCTGCAATCGCGCTACGAGGTATTGCGCGCGGGCCATGCGCCTTTGACGGTGACCGTCAACTTGCCCGGCCGCCACAATGTGCTCAATTCTCTGGCGGCGGTCGCAGTCGCCACCGAACTCGATATCACCGATGAAGCGATCGAACGCGCCTTTCTCAATTTTCAGGGCATCGATCGGCGCCTGCAACAACTCGGCGAAATACAGTTCCCGGGCGGCCGGGCCCTCATCGTCGATGACTACGGCCATCATCCGACGGAAGTGGCCGCAACGCTGGAGGCGGCGCGCCAGGGTTGGCCGAAACGGCGCTTGGTGCTGGTGTTCCAGCCGCATCGGTATACGCGTACGCGGGATTTGCTGGACGATTTTGGCCGCACCTTAAGCGAGTGCGACGTGCTTTTAGTCACCGAGGTCTATGCGGCGGGCGAGGCGCCGATCGCCGGTGCCGATGGACGCGCCATTTGCCGAGCGGTTCGCAGCCGTGGGCTGGTCGAGCCGATCTTTGTGGAGTGCGTGGATGACCTCGCCGAGTCGCTGCGCGCCGTGTTGCACGATGGCGATGTGGTGTTGACCATGGGGGCCGGCAATCTTGGCAGCGTCGCTCAAGACTTGAAAAGCCGTTTCGCGGCGGGAGCCATGGCATGAACGCGCAACACGTCCCGGTAGGCCGCGCACCCATCCATTTGGCACCGGAATTCAGCGCCCGCGTGCTGCACGATGCGTCGATGGCCAAACATACCTCCTGGCACGCGGGGGGAACTGCGGATATTTTTTTCACGCCGCGCGACATCATGGATTTAGCCTCCTTCCTGCGTCAGCTGCCCGCCGAAGTGCCGGTGATGTGGGTGGGCTTGGGAAGCAATCTTTTGGTGCGCGATGGCGGGATCCGCGGCGCCGTGGTGTCAACGCATGGCGCTTTGGGAGCGCTCGAACGGCACAGCGCCACGCGCATCCGTGCGGAAGCCGGCGTGCCGTGCGCGCGCATCGCCAAGCAGTGCGTGAAGTGGGGCCTGGGCCCTGCGGAGTTTTTTGCCGGCATCCCCGGCACCTTGGGCGGCGCATTGGCGATGAACGCGGGTGCCTGGGGCGGAGAGACGTGGCGGCACGTGATGGAAGTCGAAGTGCTCGACCGCCGCGGCGTGCGCCACACGCGCACGCCGGCGGAGTATGAGATCGGCTATCGGCACGTGAAGGGGCCGGAAGCTGAATGGTTTATCGGCGCCCGCCTAGAATTCGAACGCAGGCCTGGCGTCAGCGGCAATGCCATCCGCGAGCTTCTCGAAAAACGCCGCGAGACCCAGCCCATCGGCGAGTGGAGTTGCGGGTCGGTTTTCACCAATCCCCCCGGTGATCACGCTGCGCGATTGATCGAAAGCGCGGGACTCAAAGGCTTTCGCATTGGCGATGCCTCGGTTTCGGAAAAGCATGCCAACTTCATCATCAATCACGGCGCGGCGCGCGCGGCCGACATCGAGGCGTTGATCTTGCACATTCAACAGGCGGTCGCCGCCGCGCACAAGGTGCGCTTGCACACGGAAGTGCGCATCGTCGGAGAGCCCGCATGAGCCGGCTCGTATCCTCGCTTGCGCGGCGCGCGAAGTCCGCCAAGGACTTCGGCAAGACGGCGGTGCTGCTCGGCGGCGACTCGAGCGAGCGCGAGATATCGCTGCTGAGCGGCAATGCGGTGTTGGCGGCGCTGAAGCGACGCGGTGTCGATGCGCAAGCATTCGATCCCAAGGAGCAGGGCATTGCCGAACTGGTCAGCCAGAAATTCGATCGTGCCTTCAATATTCTGCACGGCCCCGGCGGCGAAGACGGGGTCATCCAAGGCGCACTGGAATGGCTCGGTGTGCCTTATACGGGCAGCGGCGTGCTGGCGTCCGCCTTGACCATGGACAAGCTCAAAACCAAGCGCGTGGTGGTCGGAGCGGGACTTACCGCGCCCGCCTACACCGTGCTGACCAGCAGCGCCGACCTGGGGCGCGCGTTGAGCGAGGTGGGCCTGCCGATGATGGTCAAGCCCGCCTCGCAAGGTTCGAGCGTCGGCATGAGCAAAGTAAAAACTGCCGAGGAATTGCCGCCCGCCTTTGCAGCGGCGCACGGCATCGATCCCGTGGTCTTCGCCGAAGCCTTCGTCAGCGGCGATGAGTACACCGTCTCAGTGCTGCAAGGCGAGGCGCTGCCATCGATCCGCATCGTGCCCGCGACTGAGTTTTACGACTACCAGGCCAAATATTTTCGCAACGACACGCAGTACCACTGTCCCAGCGGCCTGACTGCAAGCGAGGAGGCGCAGCTCAGAGAGGCGGCGCTCGCCACCTTCAAGGTCACCGATTGTTTTGGCTGGGGCCGGGTAGATTTCATGCGGGACGTGGCCGGCAAGAAATTCTTTTTTATTGAGATCAACACGACGCCGGGCATGACCGATCACAGCTTGGTGCCGATGGCCGCGCGCCAGGCCGGCATCGATTTCGAGGAACTGGTATGGCGAGTGCTTGAAACCAGTTTCGCGCGGGAACGCCAATGAGTCTGACCCTGGCGATGCGCCGCAATCGATTCAAGAGCAAAGCGAAAGCAGAAAAGCCTCGCTGGCGGTGGCCTGCATTCTTAGCCAATTGGCGCGTGTATCTGCGTCGCGCGGCGTTGCTTTTGTTGCTGGGCGGCGGCTTGAGCGCCCTTACCTGGGCGCTCGATCGTCCGGTGCGGGTCATTGCCATCGACGGCAGCTTTCAGCGCGTTTCTCCGGGCCAAATAGAGAAAGCAGTGGCGCCTTTCGCCAATCAAGGGTTCATGTCCGCCGACCTCGCCGACATACAAAACGCGGTCGAATCGCTGCCCTGGGTGGATCATGCGCGCATCGCGCGCCGCTGGCCGAATAGCTTGCGCGTGGCCGTCACCGAACAAACACCGGCCGCCCGCTGGGGCGAGTCGGGTCTGCTCAACACCCGGGGGGAGTTGTTCGTACGCGCCGCGACGCACGTGCCTGCGGAGTTGCCGCATTTGAGCGGCCCTGAAGGAACTGAGTCGCACGTGGCGCAGCGATACTTTGCGCTGCAAGGGCGCATGCTCGAAGCCGGCATGCGCATCGCGGCACTGCGCCTCGATGAGCGCGGCGCCTGGGAAATGGATCTCGACAGCGGAGTCACAGTTCGCTTAGGCAGGCGCGACGTCGATGAGCGCATCGATCGCTTCATCCACACCACCTCGCAAGTCATTTCCCATCGCTTGACTGAAATCAACTACGTGGACATGCGGTATTCCAATGGCTTCGCCATCGGCTGGCGCAATAACGGCACGCCGGCATTGCCGCAGGGCAAACATTCTGATGACGACGCTTGAAAGGAATTTTTTAAAACACATGGCAAAGCGTTCTGATCGCAATTTATTGGTGGGGCTCGATATCGGCACCAGCAAGGTCGTGGCCATCGTCGGCGAAATTAAGGCCGACGGGGCGCTGGAGATCATCGGCATCGGTAGCCACCCTTCGCGCGGCCTGAAGAAAGGCGTCGTGGTGAACATCGAATCCACCGTGCAATCCATCCAGCGCGCGGTCGAGGAGGCTGAATTGATGGCGGGCTGCGAAATCCACTCGGTGTACGCCGGCATCGCCGGCAGCCATGTGCGCAGTCTCAATTCCCACGGCATCGTTGCCATCAAAGACAAAGAAGTCGTGCAGGGCGACGTGGAACGGGTTATCGACGCCGCCAAGGCGGTGGCCATTCCGGCGGATCAAAAAATCCTGCACGTGCTGCCGCAGGAGTATGTCATCGATTCCCAAGAGGGCATCCGCGATCCCATCGGCATGTCGGGCGTTCGCTTGGAAGCCAAGGTGCACATCGTCACCGGCGCCGACAGCGCCGCACAGAATATCGTCAAGTGCGTGCAGCGCTGCGGTTTGGCGGTCGATGACATCGTCTTGGAGCAGCTCGCCTCGAGCTATGCCGTGCTCACCGAAGATGAGAAGGATCTCGGTGTCTGCGTGGTCGATATCGGCGGCGGCACCACGGATATTGCGGTATTCGGCGGCGGTGCGATCCGCCACACCGCCGTCATTCCGATTGCGGGCGATCAAATCACCAACGATATCGCCGTGTCGATGCGCACCCCGACGCAGTACGCGGAGGACATCAAGATCAAATATGCCTGCGCTTTGTCGCAGCTCGCGAACCCCGACGAGACCATCGAAGTGCCGAGCGTCGGCGATCGGCCGCCGCGCCGCCTGGCCCGCCAAACCCTCGCCGAGATCGTCGAGCCGCGCTACGAGGAACTGTTCGGCCTGATCCGCGATGAGCTGCGCCGCGCGGGCCTCGAGGAGCAGGTGGCCACCGGCATCGTGCTCACCGGAGGCAGCGCAAAAATGGAAGGCGCCATCGAGCTTGCGGAGGAAGTGTTTCACATGCCGGTGCGTTTAGGCATCCCGCAATACGTCACCGGGTTGTCCGAGGTGGTGAGCAATCCGATTCACGCGACGGGCGTCGGATTGTTGCTGTATGCGAAGAGCAATTTGGATGGGCAACGTGCCGATGCGCCGCTGCTTGCGGGCGGCATGAAGAGTTTGCTGGAACGAATGAAGGCTTGGTTTCAAGGTAATTTCTGATCAAAAACTACGAGGAGATTTGGAATGTTCGAACTCATGGATTCTTATAGTCAAAGCGCCATCATCAAGGTGCTCGGCGTGGGCGGCGGCGGCGGCAATGCGGTCTCGCACATGGTCCAAGCCGGTCTTGAAGGCGTGGACTTCATCTGCATCAACACCGATGCACAGGCGCTGAAGCACTCCAAAGTGCGCACCGCCTTGCAGATCGGCTGCAACATCACCAAGGGATTGGGCGCGGGCGCCGATCCGGAAGTGGGCCGGCAGGCGGCCATGGAAGATCGAGATCGCATCATCGAGCTGATCGAGGGCTGCGACATGCTGTTTATTACGGCGGGCATGGGCGGGGGCACGGGCACGGGCGCCGCGCCGGTGGTCGCGCAAGTCGCCAAGGAGCTCGGCATTCTCACGGTCGCTGTGGTGACCAAGCCTTTCGAAATGGAAGGCAACAAGCGCTCGCGCGTCGCCGATCAAGGCATGCTGGAGCTGTCCAAGTACGTCGACTCGCTCATCACGATCCCAAATCAGAAGCTGCTGTCGGTGCTGGGCAGCTCCACCACGCTGCTCGATGCGTTCAAGGCGGCGAACACCGTGCTGCAAGGAGCCGTGCAGGGCATCGCGGAGCTCATCACGCGCCCCGGTCTCATCAACGTCGACTTCGCGGACGTTCGCACAGTGATGTCGGAAACCGGCATGGCGATGATGGGTTCGGGTACCGCCTCGGGTGATGATCGAGCCCGTGAAGCGGCCGAAGCGGCCATTTCCAGCCCGTTGCTCGAGGATATCAATCTGTCGGGTGCGCAAGGCATCCTGGTCAATGTCACGGCGGGCATGGATTTGTCCATTGGTGAATTCCAAGAGGTGGGCAACGTCATCAAACAGTTCGCCTCGGATGATGCGACCGTGGTGGTCGGTACGGTTATCGACCCGGACATGGCCAGCCAGATCCGCGTAACTGTAGTCGCCACCGGTTTGGGCAAACCTGTTGCGCGGGCGGCACCACAATCCGCCGCCGTATCGCACCATGCACCGCCGCTGGCGATGCGGGTGATTCGCCACAAATCCCCGATGGCTCCCACCGACTATGCCATGTTGGACAAGCCGACGGTACAGCGGCAGCGCGCGGTCGGAGATGGTCTGCGTGCCGAAGCAGAGTCGGAGGATTTCTTGGATATTCCAGCCTTTTTGCGACGGCAGGCGGATTAATCGAGGCTAGGTTCGAGAATCCAATTTGGCGCCCTGCGGATGAACCCAAAAGGGCGCCGGTTTGGTCGAGAAGTGTGAAGAACGCGAACTTAAATGCGCGCAGCGCAGTCGCAACCTTCTGAAGTCAACCGTTATGCGAATTTCGAGTTCAGGGTAGGGCGCCCCCTGTGGTACCTTTGGCACATAACAAGTCGGTTTTACTTAATGTTGAATCAAAGAACACTGAAGAATTCGATTCGCGCCACCGGGGTGGGTCTGCACACGGGCAAAAAAGTGCTGATGACTTTAAGGCCCGCCTCGCCCGATACCGGCATCGTGTTTCGGCGCACCGATTTAGGATCTCCGGTCGACATCCGCGCGCATGCCGAGAATGTCGGCGATACCATGATGGGCACCACGCTGCAGCGGGGCGAGGTCAAAGTCTCTACGGTGGAGCACTTGCTGTCCGCGCTCGCCGGATTGGGCATCGACAATGCGCTGGTCGAAGTGAGCGCCGGCGAAGTCCCCATCATGGACGGCAGCGCGGGACCCTTCGTCTTTTTACTGCAATCTGCGGGCATCGAAGAGCAGAGGGCGCCGAAGCGCTTCATCCGTATCTTGGAAAAACTGCAGGTCGAGGACGGCGACAAATGGGCGCGCTTCGATCCGTATGATGGCTTCAAGGTGAATTTCGAAATCGAATTCAATCACCCGACGTTCAAGAAGCACTCGCAAGTGGCTTCGATGGATTTTTCGACCACGTCATTCTTGCGCGAAATCAGCCGGGCGCGGACCTTTGGCTTCATGCGCGATCTGGAGAGCTTGCGCGCACGCAACCTAGCCTTAGGCGGCAATATGGATAATGCCATCGTGCTCGACGATTACCGCGTGCTCAATGAAGACGGCTTGCGCTACGAAGATGAGTTCGTGAAGCACAAGATTCTCGACGCCATCGGCGATCTATACCTGCTGGGCCATAGCTTGATCGGCGAGTTCAGCGGCTTCAAGTCGGGCCACGCATTGAACAACACGCTTCTGCGCGCACTGATCGCCAGGCAGAGCGCATGGCGGGAAGTCACGTTTGAAAGCTTGGCGGAAGCGCCGATATCGTACGTCGCGGCTGCCGCGGCGCGCGCTTGAGTCCTGGCCTTACGCCGGCGGCACCACCCTTATTTTAATAGTGAGGATTTCGAATCCTGCGGATTTGGAGACGCGCTTTTTCACGAGGTCGGTGGAATATCGCAGTCGCGAGGCCCAAACCGCCCCACAGACTCCGATGGTGAGGCGCCCTTGATCGACCCCTGCGCTGACCACGGCGCGGGCGAGGCGGGGCGGCAAGGCGGCGCGAACCTGGGTTAGGACTTGGGAGCGCTCCTCGACGCGTTCTTTCAACTGTGAAAGTCGCTTGCCACCTCTTGCCAGTAACTCGCTGAGACTCTTAGAATTTTGCATTGCAGCGGAGATTTGGTGCCCTGATTGAATTGGAGAAAGCGTGCAGAAATCCTTGTTTTAAGACAGTTATCTGCATAGTCTACTAACACGCTCGGGGCATGATGGTGCCCCTGAGTTGACATAAGCCGTTGGAAGAATAATCCGTATGAATGTCATCTTCGTCGGCCGCAAGTCGGGCCGAGTGAAACAATTTGACCTGCGACATCCCGTGATTATGTCCGCTGCGCTGCTTGTCGTAGTAGGAATCGTCGGAACGGCATTTTCCGTGGGCGTCGGTTTAGGGGCGCGTCACGGCAGTGGCAACCCGCTCGATCAGCTCGGCAGTTGGTCGGCCGAACTGCTGCATCAGAAAGCCCAAATAGAAGACACCAAACGGGTACTGCAGGAAAAGGTGAACGCGCTCGCTCTGCGCGTCGGCCAAATGAACGCCAATGTGATCCGCTTGGACGCCCTGGGCAAGCGCTTGACGCGCATGGCGAATCTGGACGATGGGGAGTTCGACTTCGGCCACCCTCCGGCGTTGGGCGGCACTGAGAACGGCGCTGACGGGCAACCAGCGCAGATCCCCAGTCTCACCGCCATGGTGGACGATTTACAGTCCCAGTTATCGAGCCGCGAGCAGCAGCTTGGGGTGCTGGAAAATATGATTCTGAGCCGCGAACTCAACAAACAGGTCTATCCGGAGGGCCGTCCTGTCCAAGAAGGCTGGATCTCCTCGTACTTCGGGCGTCGCGCCGACCCCTTCACCGGCTATTCGGCCATGCACAAGGGGCTGGATTTCGCAGGTCCGGAAGGCTCAAAAATCATGACAGTGGCGGCCGGCGTCGTTACCTATGCCGGCGAGAGGACGGGCTTTGGCCAGATGGTCGAGATTAACCACGGCAATGGGTTGGCCACACGCTATTGCCACAACGAAAAAATGCTGGTCAAGCAGGGCGACATGGTACGCAAAGGCCAGGACGTTGCGCTGATGGGCTCCACCGGCCATTCGACCGGTCCGCACGTGCATTTTGAAGTGCTGAAAAATGGCATCCAGGTCGATCCCGTTCGCTTTATCGGCGAGGAACGTTAGGCCTCAAAGGCGTCCAGGCCTTGAAAAGGGCTACCGGCGAAACGATTTCCAGCTCTGCCGGTCTATCCGTACAATATCCAGCTTTCTTAAAGGACTCCTTAAGCGTGTGGAAGCTTTTGACGCAAGTATTTGGCAGCCGCAATCAGCGCCTTGTTAAGGAGCTGAGCCGCACCGTCGCGGCCATCAATGCCTTAGAGCCGAGCGTCAGCGCCCTGAAGGATGAGGATTTCCCGTCAAAAACGCGGGAACTCAAAGCCCGCTTCGCCGCCGGCACGCCGCTCGAAGCCCTGATTCCCGAAGCGTTTGCTTTGGTGCGTGAATCCTCGCGCCGCAAGTTGGGAATGCGCCACTTCGATGTGCAGCTGATCGGCGGCTTGGCTTTGAATGCCGGCAAGATCTCCGAGATGCGCACCGGCGAGGGCAAGACGCTGATGTCAACGCTGCCCGCCTACCTCAATGCCCTGACGGGCGAGGGCGTGCATGTCGTCACCGTCAACGAATACCTGGCGCAGCGCGATTCGGAATGGATGGGCCCGGTGTTCCGGTTCTTAGGGCTGGAAGTGGGCGTGATCAAAAACGCCCAGTCGCCCGATGAGAAACGCGCCGGCTATGCCTGCGACATCACTTACGGCACCAACAACGAGTTCGGATTCGATTATTTGCGCGACAACCTCGCGTTTCGTCTCGAAGACCGAGTGCAGCGCAAGCTGTCCTTTGCCATCGTCGATGAAGTCGATTCCATCCTGATCGACGAGGCGCGCACGCCGCTGATCATTTCCGGCCCGGCCGAGGAGAGCACCGAGCTTTATATCAAGATCAACGCGCTGATTCCGCGCCTGGTGAAGCAGAAAGAAGAGAACGGCCCCGGCGATTATGCGGTCGATGAGAAGACCAAGCAGGCGACCTTGACCGAAGAGGGTCACGAAAAGGTCGAGCAAATGATGGCCGAGATCGGGCTGCTGCGCGAAGGCGAGAGCCTTTACGATGCAACCAACATTCGGCTGATGCACCACTTGAACGCGGCGTTGCGTGCGCACTCGTTGTATAAGCGCGATGTGGAGTACATCGTGCGGCAAGGCGAGGTGATCATCGTCGATGAGTTCACGGGCCGCACCATGCCGGGCCGACGTTGGTCCGACGGCTTGCACCAGGCGGTGGAGGCCAAAGAAGGCGTCAAGGTGCGGGAGGAGAATCAAACCGTCGCCTCGATCACTTTCCAGAACTACTTCCGGCTGTATTCGAAACTCTCGGGCATGACCGGAACCGCCGACACCGAGGCGTTCGAATTTCAGCAGATCTATGGGCTGGAAGTGGTCGTCATCCCGACCCACAAGCCCATGATCCGCAAAGACAAGTCGGATCTGGTATTTCTCTCTGAACAGGACAAATTCCAGGCCATCCTTGAGGATATTGAGGACTGCGTGAAGCGCCAGCAGCCGGTGCTGGTCGGCACCGCCTCGATCGAGGCCTCAGAACGCATCGCCAAGTTGTTGCAAACGGCGAAAATCCCCCACGAGGTACTGAACGCCAAACAGCACGAGCGCGAGGCGCATATCGTGGCCGAGGCGGGGCGCCCCGGCGCGATCACCATCGCCACTAACATGGCCGGCCGCGGCACCGACATCGTGCTCGGCGGCAGCCCGCAGACGCAAATCGATGCCATCGAAAATCCCAATGAGGCCGACTTGAAGCGGATTCAGGAGGCGTGGCGCGAACGCCATGAGCAAGTGATCAATGCCGGTGGTTTGCACATCATCGGCACCGAGCGGCACGAATCGCGGCGCATCGATAACCAGCTGCGGGGCCGTTCCGGCCGCCAAGGCGACCCCGGATCGAGCCGCTTCTATTTGTCGTTGGAAGATAATTTGATGCGGATCTTCGGCGATCCGATGCGCATGAAGGCCCTCATGACGCGAGTCGGCATGAAGGCCGGCGAAGCGATCGAGAGCGGCATGCTGACCCGCCAGATCGAGCGCGCACAGCGGCGGGTGGAGCAGCACAATTTCGATGCGCGCAAGCAGTTGCTCGAATATGACGACGTGGCGAACGATCAACGCCGCGTCATCTATCAGCAGCGCACCGACTTGATGGGTGCGGAGAATGTAGCCGAGGCGGTCAAGGGCATCCGCGAGGATGTCGTTGCGCAATTGGTGGACCAGTACGTCCCGGCCGGTGCGCCCGAAGAGCAATGGGACTCTAAGGGATTGGCGCAAGCCATCGAGCGCGATTTTGGGCCCTCGCTGCCGATCATCGACTGGGTCAAGGCAGAAGAAGCGGGCGACGGGCAAGGCCTGCGAAAAAAAATCGAGGCTGCGTTGGAAGAGGCTTACAACCAAAAAGAGGTCAATGTCGGTCCTCAAGTTATGCGCTACATCGAAAAGGAAGTGATGCTGCGCACGCTCGATCAACATTGGCGCGAGCATTTGGCGGCCATGGATTACATGCGCCAAGGCATTCACTTGCGCAGCTATGCGCAAAAAAATCCCAAGCAGGAATACAAGCGCGAAGCGTTCGAGCTGTTTTCCGGAATGCTCGATCGCATCAAATTCGACACCGTCACTACGGTGTCGAAGATCCAGGTACGCAGCCAGGCTGAGATCGAACGCGAAGAGTTGGAACGCCAGCAGCGCCTTGCGCGCGCGCTGCTGGCGCAACATGCCGATGCGGTTTCGCCCATTCAGGCCCTTCCTGGAACCGACGAGTACGGATCCCCCGCGCCGGCGGCGCCGCCCGGCGGCAACATCATGGAATTGGAACCGCGTTCCGCTGCGGAGTCGGCGGCGCCTTTCGTGCGCGCCATGCCCAAAGTGGGTCGCAATGAACCCTGTCCCTGCGGGTCCGGTCGCAAATACAAGCACTGCCACGGCACCCTGCAGCAAGCGAGCGGTTGAGCGCCGAGCGCGCACCTCGCGCCATCCATGTCGTCGCCGCCGCGGTGACGGATGAGACGGGCCGAACACTGATCGCGCAGCGGCCGCCGGGCAAACACTTAGCCGGCGGCTGGGAATTCCCCGGCGGCAAGCTCGAAGCAGGAGAATCGCGCCGGGCGGGTCTGGCGCGGGAATTGCGCGAAGAGCTCGGCATTATTATCGCCTCGCCTCGCCCCCTGATACGAGTACGCCACAGCTACGCTCAAGGGGAGGTGTTGCTAGACATGTGGGTGGTGCACCACTACCGCGGTGAACCTGAGGGCCTCGACGGCCAAGCCATTCGCTGGTACACCCAAGATGAGCTGGAGGCGGTCGAGTTGCTGCCGGCTGACGGCCCGATCGTGGCCGCACTGCGCCTGCCTGAGAAACTGACCCAAGCAACAACTGAGCATTTCGCGATCGCAGAAGATAACGGCGCCGATGCCGGCGGCCGGCTGCGCGGCATATTATGCGAAGGCCTGGCCGATGCGATGGCGGCAAGCGAGGCGGGCGCTGACTTTCTGGTGCTGCGCAAAGACCTCTCGCATCATGAAGTTACCTCGATATGCGAGTCAGTACTCTTGCCCCTCTACGCGCGGGGCCTCACGCTCGATGAGGCCTGGGCGCTCGGAGCAACTGGGGTGAGCGAGTTACGGCTTTAAATTCTCATCGAAGAAGCGCTGGATCATTTTGTAACCGTGGCGCCCATCGTTTTGGCGCATCAGCCCGTGCTTGCCGCCCGGGTACACCATTACCTCAAATGGTTTGTTTAAGTCTTGCAGCTTGCGGAACAGCTTGGTGCTGTTGAGGAACAGCACGTTGTCATCGGCCATGCCGTGCATGACCAAGAGATTCCCCTTCAGATCCTTGGCATAGGCACTCGCCGCACTCGCCGCGTAGCCTGCAGCGTTATCTTGTGGCCGACCGAGATAGCGCTCGGTGTAATGGGTATCGTAGAGCGTCCAATCGGTAACGGGCGCGCCGGCGACGCCGGCGCGAAAGAGTTCCGGCGCTTTGAACATCAGGTTAAGCGACATGTAGCCGCCGTAGCTCCAACCCCACACCCCCATGCGCTTAGGATCGACGAAACTTTGCGACCCCAGCCAGCGCGCTCCCACCACTTGGTCGGCAACTTCCGTTTCGCCCAACTTATGGTGGATGGGCGCTTGGAAAGCCGTGCCGCGATGCGCAGTGCCGCGGTTGTCGAGCGTGAACACCACGTAACCTGCACGGGTTAGAATTTGCGTGAAAGAGCTGCCTTGCCAGTCATCGATCACGCGCTGCACACCGGGGCCGCCATACACATCGACGATGGCGGGATAGCGTTTGGCCGGATCGAATTTCAGCGGCTTGAACAACCTGTAGTGAAGGGTTTGACCATCCGCAGCAGTCATCGTGCCGAATTCCGCAACGGAGTTATCGGGGACATACGGCGCGTCCGGGTGCTGTGCATCGAGGCGATTCTCGAGCAGCCAAGCCTTCAAACTCCCATCGAGGGCACGCAAGCTCACCTGCGGTGGCTGGCGGCTGGTGACAAAGGTGTCGATATAGAAACTTGCATCGGGCGACATGGCCATGTCATGCACTCCCTCTTGCTGGGTGATGCGGCGCACGGCATGCGGGTCCGAGCTGTCGAGCGAAGTGCTGTAAAGATGCCGCTCAGTGGCGCTCTTTTCAGTGGCAGTGAAGAACACGGTACGTGACTTTTCATCCAGCCCTAAGATCGCGCGCTTACGGAAATTATCGACCACCCAGGGCCCTGCGGTGAGCTGCCGGATCATATGACCGTCGTAGTCGTAGAGGTACAGGTGGGTGTAGCCGTCGCGTGCCGACGCCCAAATGAATTCACGCGACTTCTTGAGAAACGTGAGCTCGTCATTGAGGTCAATCCAAGTATTGCTGGTTTCGCTCAAGACCACGCGGGCCTTGCCCGTATCGATGTCGGCGAACAGGAGATCGAGTCTTTTTTGATCGCGGCTCTCGCGCTGTACCGCGAGAGTTTTGCCGTCGGGCAGCCAATTGATTCGGGCAAGATAAATGTCTTGATCTTGGCCTAAATCCACCCACACGACCGCACCTGTGTTGATATCGACGACGCCGAGGCGGATCAGCACATTGGGCCCGCCGGTGGCGGGATAGCGCTGCGAGAAAGTCGTTACATTGTCTGCCGCGATTTCGAATCTTTCTGTGACCTGGATGGGCGATTCGTCCACGCGCGCAAAGGCAATGTGCTTTCCGTCCGGTGCCCACCAATACCCTGTGCTGCGGTCCATTTCCTCCTGCGCGATGAACTCAGCCATCCCGTTCTTGATGGCCCCGCCGCCATCGCTGGTGAGCGATTTTTCTTGCTTGGCGGCAAGGTCATAGCTGTAAAGATTCTGATCGCGCACATACGCGACATGGCCGCCAGCCGGTGAGACCGTCGCGTCCGTCGCGAAGCCGTGGGTATCGATAAGTTCCAGCGCCGGTTTGGTCTTGGCTTTCGGTTTGGCAAGCGGGTAGTAATAAAGCTTGCCGCTCAAGGGGAACAGCACGGCGTCGGCGGACGGCGCGAAGGTATATTCCAAGATGCCGGACAATGCGGCAGTTCTTTGGCGTTCGCGGCGCGCCAGTTCCTCATCCGAGAGCTTTTCGTGCTTAGGCGCAAGTTCCCGGGAGTCGACCAGCACTCGGGCCATGCCATCGTGGATGTTGTATTCCCACAGATCGAGAAGGTTTTTATCGTCCGCTTTGCCTTTAAGGTAGGTGACGCGCGACCCGTCCGGCGAGATTTTTAAGCCGATGACGGTCGGTCCCGCCAAGGCCGGAGCATCGAAGAGACGATCGATGGTGAGTTCCGCCGCGCTAGCCCCCGCGGCCACCGCGCAGGCAACCAATGCCGGGGCCAGGTACCGGGTGGAGTTGCGAGAGTCCGTCATAGTGCCTTTTTCGTTGTGATCAAAGTGGGAGTTGAAAAGTGTTACAGCCGCGTGAGTTCGTAGCATACCTCGCGCAATTCCTTCAGACCGCGCGCCTTGAGCCGGGGCTCGAGGTCCAGGATGTCGTGGCGGGCCAGTTGCCTGATCGAATGATGCGGCGCGTAGAGTTCTTGAATCGCCTCGGCCGTCGTCGGGAAAGGGGGTCCGCTCATTTGAGCCGCCGGATATTCGACCGCAATCAGTAAAGTGCGGGTGCCTGGCGCGGTCAGCGAAGTCATGTGTTCCACGTAGGAGGGCCGCAAATCGGGGCTCCAAGAAATCAGCGAGCCGCGGTCATAGACCGCGGCTACGTTCTTGAGCATCGCCGCAGTGAGGTTGAAGAGATCACCGTGATACAAGGTGAGCCCTTTGGCTTCGTACTGCTCGAAATTGCCGATGGAGCGGCGTTTGGCGGGAATGCCATGTTCCATGCAGAATGCCTCGAGCGCAACGGGCGAGAGCTCCACTCCGATCACCTCGTGGCCTTGCTCTCGCAACCAAAGCAGATCCAAGCTCTTGCCGCACAGGGGAACGAACACGCGGCTCTGGTGCGGGACTTCGAGCGCCGGCCAATGGGTTGCGAGGTGCCGATCGACCTGGGCTTGATGAAAGCCAATCTGCGCCGCGCGCCAGCGGTTCAGCCAAAACTCAGGCTGCACGCGCTAGAATTCTTCGGCAGAATCCGAATGCAGCTGATTTTCCGGGTTGCCGGCTTCCTCGGGGATCCGGCGCTGCTCGCTCAGCCAAGCACCCATATCGATGAGCCGGCACCGATCGCTGCAGAACGGCCGGTGTTGAGAGGCCGATGACCACTCCACATCGCGCCGGCAGGTGGGACATTTGACTATCGCAGCCATGAAGCGCTGAACCCAACGTTATGAGCAGCAGGTCAAGAGAAACGGCACGTCGACCTCGATGTGCACGGGCCGTGCGGTGGCATCCAGCCAGTTCAAGAAGCGGATTGTGATGCGATGCTGATTGCCGCTGATTTCCGGGAACAGGTCGGTGTCGGGTGGCAGCGTGATGCGCACGAGCTGGCATGGATTGTCGCGATCAAATTGCAGCTGGAAGATGCCGCCCGCGGCCATTTCCGATTTTCGCTTGGCATTTTGCCGCGTCAGCCACAGAAGCTCAGAAATGCCGTCGCAGAGCGGCCGGATCAATGCCATCCACGTGTCGAACTCAGCGGACCGAACCTCGGCAGGGCGGTTCAACCAATACGAATAATCCGGCAGGTCGAAATCGCAGGTGCCGCCCGGAATCGCACTGCGGTGCTTCACCGCGCTCAAGAACTCCGAATCGCGCAGCGGGGCCATGAAATTGCCGCCGATGGAGGACAAGTCATTTCGCAGCTTGACCAGGTTCGACATCAAAGACTTGAGCCTCGAGGGGTCCACGCCCGTCTTTGTCTGGTATTCCTTGAGCACGTTCACTTGGCGCTCGAGCTCCTTTAGGACATCGCTGCGCGAGTCTCCCCGCGCGGTGATGGCAAGAATCTCGAGCAGACTGGACACGGCAGCCCGCGAACTCCAGGGGCTCGCCGACTCGCTGTGATAAGTAGCTTGGGTATACAGGAACTCGAGGCGCAGGAAGGTGCGCATGCGCTCATTCAGCGGCTGCTCGTAAACGATGGGCGCCGCCTCAGGTTCCATTTCTGGAGCAATGTCGGGGTACGAGTTCATACCCCTATTGTGAGCCAACAGAAGGCCCACGGTAAACCTTGGATTTAGATTAAATCCTTTCTATCGGCCACGGTTTCGGCCAGATGTAAATATTTCTTATGCAAAACATCCACGGCCTGACGCAGATCGGCGACGCTGCCGCCGTTCTTGAGCACATCATCGGCCGCCGCCAGTCGCGTCTCGCGGCTGGCTTGCGATGCGAGGATGGCGCGCGCCTGATCGGCCGAGCTGCCGTCCCGCGCCTGCACGCGTTCAAGTTGCTGCGCTTCATCCGCATCGACGACGAGCACGCGATTTACCCTTTCGCGGGCTTGGCCGCTTTCGATCAGCAAGGGGATGGCCAGGACCAAATAAGGTCCTTTTGCATCGGCCGCTTCGAGTTCCATCGCGGCGCGGATCAAGGGATGCAGGATGTCATCGAGCGCCTGGCGTGCAGCGGGATCCTTGAAAATCAATTCTCGCAACGCACGCCGATTAAGCTTGCCGCTTGCCTCGAGCACCCCTAAACCAAAGCGCCGCGCCACTTGTTCAAGACCGGGGTTCCCTGGCTCGACGACCCTGCGGGCTACGACGTCGGCGTCGATGACCGGGACCTGAAGTTCGGTGAAGCGCTGTGTGACGATGCTCTTGCCGCTCGCGATCCCGCCGGTCAGGCCAATTCGCAGCATGCTCATACCTAGTGCTTCAACCCCGAGATGCGCAGGTACCCGTTCACCAGGGAATCGCCGTACATCATCGCCAGCCAACCGGCCGCTGCCAGGTAGGGCCCGAAGGGCATCGGCGCGCTTCGGTCGC